>NC_008757.1 GCF_000015505.1 Polaromonas naphthalenivorans CJ2
TGCCGAAAGGAGATCCTGCAAGATGAATCGGTCGCTGCCCAGAAAGGCTTCCAATGCACTGCGAAGTTGGGCGATGTCCTGCTGTTCTTGCAGTTCAAGGCTGTAGCGTAATTCGTCGGGTGGAAGCGTCGGCGTGGGTAGGGCGGGCAGGACAGGCGCTGATTGAAGCGCCGTACGCAGTCGATTGATGGCAGTCATTTACCGTCCTCCGTATTAATAATTGTGTTTCGCATTCTCATCTTTCCAGCCTGAAATCGGCGTGGTTCAAACCTGGGTAACACTTTAACCGCGTTCAAATGCGGATAGTTAACCCAGCCAGGTGTTCGAGCTGCGAACTGGGGTTCTAAGCCGGAACCGCCGAAAATTCCGCCGCCCGTTCAGTCGATCAACCGGCAAGCTGCTTAATGCGCTCGACCAGATGCCCGGCAATACGGCGACTCATGCATGCAGGGGTCACTTCAGGAAACGGATCACAGCGTACGTTAAGCCTGCGAGGATGCCGGAATCCAGCGGTACAGAGTGGGCACGGACACGCCCAGGTTCTTGGCCACGTCACGCGGCGGCACGCCGCTGGCCAGGAGTTTTTTGGCTGATGCGATCTTGCTGTCGGTCATTTTCCGCTTGCGCCCGCCCTTGCGGCCCAGCTGACGAGCCACTTCCAGCCCTGCGCGGGTGCGCTCTGCTGTCAGTTCCCTCTCCATCTCGGCCAGGCTGGTCATGACGTGAAAGAAGAATCGGCCTGACGGTGTTCCTGTGTCGATGGCGTCTGTCAGGCTTTTCAAATGCACGCCCTGCCGGTGCAGCTGGCCGACCAGGTCCACCAGGCGCTTGACGCTGCGGCCAAGCCGGTCGAGTTTCCACACGACCAGGGTGTCACCCTCGCGCAGCATGTCCAGCGCCTTGGCCAAGCCTGGCCGCTCGGCCCGGCTGCCGCTCATCTTGTCATCAAAGAGCCTGTGGCAGCCCGCCTGGGTCAAGGCGTCCATCTGTAAGTCAAGGTGTTGATCCAGCGTAGAGACGCGCGCATAGCCGATCAGCATGCCAGCCCTCGATTGAGTTGATTCATCTTCTCTTCCTTCTCGAAACTCGTTGTTATGGTAGGGCTTCGAGAATATAGTTTCAAGAACTGTTTCTGATAACAAAAGAGCCTTGATTCTGTGTGCGACACGAGGCACACAGCAAAGCTGCTCAAAAACCTACGTTTCCAAGAAGACCCTATGCCCCGTCGTTCGATTCTTTCTGCCGCCGAGCGCGACAGCCTCCTTGCCCTGCCGGCTACCCAGGATGAACTCATCCGGCACTACACGCTCAGTGAAACCGACCTGTCAATCATTCGCCTGCATCGCAAACCAGCGAACCGGCTGGGTTTCGCCGTCCAGCTTTGTTACATGCGCCATCCTGGCCTGGCCGGAGCCAACGAGTGGCGTTGTTGCATAAATCCCCGTGATGGCGCGCCATCCCCCTGGCCCCCAATTTTTAGGCGATCCGGACGGAGTTCGGGCGTGCGAGCACAATCATGCGGTTGAGGATGCCCACCCGCACAGCGACTTCGGCGTCCTGCACATCCACATCGCGTGCCCACAGCCTGTCGCCCGTCAAGGTCTTGAAGCGGTACATCAGGTTCTCCACCAAGGAGCGGCAGTGGTAGCCGCTTTTGTCCTTCCAGTCCTGCTTGCCGCTTTGGGCAATGTGGTCAATGGCCGCGTTGCGCTCTGGCGCACCGGCCTGACTGGCAGGCCAGTGAACGGCGCCCTCGACGGGAGGAATGAGCGCCAGGGCGGCGCACCCGGCAATGGCCGCGCGGGCGACTTTAGTGTCGTAGGCGCCATCGCCGCCGACAATTTCTACCTGGGTCTGTGGCGGCAGTTGCGCCAGCAACTCGGGCAGCACGCTGGCGTCATCGACGTCGCGGTGCGTCATCAACACGGCGCACACCTGAGCGGTTTTCGCGTCCAGCGCCAGGTGCACTTTGCGCCAGCTGCGCCGTTTGCTGTAGCCATGTTGGCGTACCTTCCACTCGCCCTCGCCAAAGAGCTTCAGGCCGGTGCTGTCGACCAGCAGATGCACCGCCTCGCCCGCGTTGCGCAGCACCGGCAGGCTCACCCGCAGCGACTTGGCCCTTCGGCTCAGCGTGCTGTAGTTGGGCACCGGCAAACCCGGCAGCGCCAGGTGCTGCAGGCTGGTGGTGAAGCCTTGAAGCGCCCGCAGCGGCAGGCGGTACACCGACTTGAGCGTCAAGAGCATCTGGATCATTGCGTCGCAGTACGCCTGCGGGCGCCCGCGCTGGCCTGGCGTTTGAAGCGCTGGCGAGAACATCCTTTCGTCCATCCAGACAGTCACATTTCCCCGCTCGATCAGGCCCGCGTTGTACTCGGGCCAGTTCTTGACCCGGTAAACGCCTTTGGGCTGGCTGGGCAGGAGCGTGTCTTTTGGCATGTTCGGGGCAAAAGCACGTAGCCTACCAGCGCGCCAGCCTGCTCATTGGGGCGCCCGGGGGGATTTATGCAACAACGCCAGCCACGACGCCGAATTTTCAGGCGGCATCGAAACTTTCCGCAATCGAAATTCCCCAGCTCCCCGTTCGCTGGCGTTGTTCCCCGGATTCGGAAAAGTCTTTCCGGCTTTGAAATGACGGCATCGGAAAACTCATTTTTCGAAACATACACGGCGGCGAAAAGTCAGTTCGGCGGCGCAATCATTTTCGGCATCGAAAAACTCCCCGTGCGGCTACGGTGGTCATCGATTGCGTCTGGAAGGAATCACGGCGCTGATTTCAGTTCCAGGCCCTCGCAGCGGTTTGAGCGTTTGGAGATTCAAAAAAGTGAAGTGGCCGGTGCGCGTCCAGCCGCCGGTGTCGATGAAAAAGACATTGCCCAGCTTCATCATTGCTGAAATGGTTCGGTGTCCATGTACCACTGCCAGGATGTTTTTGACAATGCCCGTGTAGCGGTAGTCGTGCCGATCTGCAGACCAGAGGCATCTTCCTGCCGTGCTGCCCATTTTGGCCAGCCCTTTCAAATCGATGCCATGCATGTGCTGCCAGTCGTCAAAAGGGCAGTCAGCGTGCATCAGGCCCACGATGCCGGCCGAGGTCTTCACTTCAAGCGCGATGGGCAGGGCGGCAAGGCGTTTGCCAATGCGGTTGAGCTCGTCACTGGAAAGATCGTCGAGCCATTCGCCACCATGGAAAAGGTGGTCAACTTCCTGAAAAGGCTCGCCCAAGGCGCGGCGCCAGGCCATCAGGTCGTGATTGCCGCAGACGGCATGAAACCACGGTTGGTCCAGCCAGGCGAGCACCTGGTGCGACTCTGGGCCGCGATCAACCAGGTCACCGACCGAAAAAAGCCGATCTACGGCAGGATCAAAGCCAATCGCATCCATGCCTTTTTGCAACGCTCTGAAGCAGCCGTGAATGTCGCCCACCGCAAAGTCGCGGCCGACCAAATTCAAACTGAAACGCGGTATCGCGATGTTTTTAAATTTGTCGTTCATTTTGAATCGCTTTAACTTGACTTAATTTAGCGAAGCCATATCAAGAAGTTTTTTGGTTCTTGGCAGGACCTCTAAATTTCCAGAGTATGAGTGGTTCAATTGAATTAAACAACAAGTCTCAGTGTCATCACCACTTGCTTTTAATATCGATAAAGTAAATGGATTGGTTTCATTTTTAAATATTCTTTCGACTTCTTTAATTCTTATATTTGTTCTATCTGATATTTTTTTAAATACTTCGATTTCGGTTTCAAGAGGTAGCTGATTTCCGTATAGCTGTACAAGAAAGAGAAGCGATTCAAAAACTTGATCTGCTCTGTCTAATCTGGCGTAAGCCTCTTTAATGGCCTTGACGGTACCATCGTCTAAATATGCCTGTCTCTCTGCCAAAGTCTTTTGCTTGGCTTCATCTTCCTTGGCAAGTGCAGTTCTTCTGAGTGCATTCTCCCTTTTGATTGCGGCAGACTTTCTTTGGGGGTCACACTGAGCAAGTGCCTTGTAGCCGACCGTTCTTGCAAAGAATCCCCGGTTGTATTTAAGGAGAATTAATCCGTTTTTCTTATTTAAAAGATTCCTTTTTAAAACCTCTGCCGATTTTTTCATGAATTTATAGGTTTTTGGGTATTCATTCATATCTGCATCTAAGTTTAATTCAACCTTGCAACATATGTTCATTTTTTCCAAACCTATAGTAATATAAAAAAGCCTGGTTTTATTTATATTCCCAATTAATACTTGCTCAATAAATTCTTTATCTTCTCGATAATGAGCGTAAACATACATCACAAAGGCTTTTATGCTTTTGAAGTTAAAAAAGCCTGTGCTTGGCTCAAGTATTTTTGCAAGGTGAAGATACAACTCGTCGATGCGATCGGCTTCTGATGAAAATATTGGTTCGATTGCCCAAATCAAAGCCGTGTGATCGGATGGTCGTATTATTCGAATAGCCTTGCTTTGGAGTGACTCAGAATGAGGCTCAGGAGGCGCAAAGTTGGCAGGATCTGGCTTTACGCTGCGCGCGGCGGCCAGCACCGGTGCATCATCGTTTTCCATTGCATGGCTGGGTGACTCGGGCTTTACGGCTATTTTCTTGTTTATCACGAAAGGCCACGACTCGATGGGTTGGACTGCAGCAGGGGCATCGTCCGATTCCTTGGCGGCGCTGATGCGCAGGGCTGTGTTGTCAGCGGCCGATCGGCTGAGGCATTTCGTCCAGTTCTTGTAGGCTTTGGAAAAAAGCTGAAATCTGCGTGACCATATGAAATCACTTTTTAGTGCGTACCGCACAGGCGAATTTCCGGTGTCCTTCCGCGGCTGCAGCAATCCAGACTCGACCAGGCTGCTGATCAGGAGGCGCTGGCGTGCTTCTCGCAAGCCGGTCGCCTTTTGCAACTGCGCACTGCTTGGAAGCAGCCTGGCTTCATCGAAGGCCAGCGCCAGGATGAGACTCGACAAATACTCGTCATAGGGCTTTTGCTGCAGCTTTAACTGCTCGGGCGTGGACTGCACAAACACACCGTTTATGAACAGGAGTCTGTTCAAGGTGTCTGCTGCGAAGATGGAACGCGGGTGGTTGGCACAAAATAACAGCAATGCGAAGTAAAGATCGCGCTGCGCGACACTGACGCTCTGTCGATGTGCTGCCTGCACAAAAGCTTGAAACCCAAAACCCTTGACCACCAGCGTGTCCACAAGCGAAATCACCACACCTGGATCGTAAATATCAAAAGTAGCCACCGGCGCGGGCACCTTCTGCTGCTGCTTGACCGGCTTCGCGGTGATGATTGCCACAGGACCGACTCCCAGGTTGGGACGGTTGGTAAGGCGAGCTGCAACTCGTTGGCCTGCGGATGACAAAGACTTCTTTGGGGGCCCAGCCGCAGCTGTTAGTGCCTGCTGGTCAAGCCAATCGGCAAATTCGGTGATCTCGGCAGTGTCGGGAGGCTCCGTCTGCGTCCAGACGCCATCAAACCAGTCGTTGAGTTCCGTAACCAGTCGGGGATCTTCGAGCAGCACGCCCATTTCGGTTCGGTTCAGGATGCCCGTGATGGTCAGGTTGGCCGATCCCAAGTAGGCCAGCGTGGGAGAGATGACTGTTTTGGCATGAATGGCCGAGCAGTGGTGGATTTTTTCCAGATTGGCATGTATGAATGGCAGCGTCCGCGCTCGCTCGGAACTCGACAAAAACGACAGCCAAGCCTCGATGTCGGACACAAGCGTCCAGCCGATGCTGGCTTCGATGATGCGTTGCAGGTAGCGCAGCCCGATGTACGGGCTGACGATCTTGATGATGCTGCCTTGAGCCACTTGCAACACGGCATCGTCAAAGGGGGAGGAATTAGCATCGCTGCCGTTGGAGTGATAAAGCAGCGATGTCAATTTGGCCCTTGTTATTTTTTAAGATTTATCGGCATCGTGCCACGGCGGCGGCGTTAAAGTTTTTCGGCGGCGAAATTCATACGAGAACGAAGATTTCCGTCATCGACTTCTTCCCCAGGGCTGGTTCGTCATCGAATGAGCGGCATCGGAAAACTGCATTGTTCGGGGCCGAATTGGGATTTTGCATGCGCGGTTTGGGTTCGATTTCGAGAAGATGCATTTCCCCAACTGATCATCTGGGGTGTTGTCGACGCCGACCCTTTCGCCTCTGCAGTTCAATTTCATCCATCGCTTCGTCGATCTGATTTGGATACTCAGCCAGTTCGGTGGCCAGGTCAAAGGCGAGCGCGAATTGTCCAATATGTCCAGCAGGCACCCCGTTGTCTCGCAGCCGCTGCTGCCAGTGGCTTGCAACGTGAACAGCGGCATCGCCCAGCCACGTGGCGGCCTCCCGCGGATCAAAGCCAAAGTGCGGGCAGGCGTCCAACAGGTTGAGTACCGAGCATTCTTGCGAACCATCAGGCGCAACGCTCAGCGCCAATACGCGGATAAAGGTCGGCAAAGGGGTGATGTCAAAGGCCTTGGACAGGCGCCATCCCCTCCCCTCATGGATCAGGCCATGATTGCGCGGGTGATCGTCCCCGTTGCCCACCAGGGCGTTGTAGGCCATGCGCCGCCACAACTCCTGCAGATCGATTTGGAGGGCAGCCTTATCCGCAATCCAGCGACGCATTTGTTCGGCCAACACAAGGTATGAGCGCCTGGCGTCACCAGGCGTGGTATTCGCTTCAAGTCCAAGCACGGTGTGGGCGCTGGCAAAAAGATGTCGTTGCGGCTGGACCGGATCTCCGCAGCGGTCAAACCGCTCGACGAGGAAAACCTCACGGCCTTCGTGTTGCTCCAACAAAATCCTTGGTACCTGAATGTCGAGTTCTTCAGCCATTTGCATAACAACAAATTCCCTGGCGGGAAGATGCGGAACATCGCCGCGGTCCTGCAGCTTGGCAAGCCACAGCCGCCCGTCGTGCTGCAGCGTGACTTTGGGGCGCTCGCCGCCCGCGCTGGTCATGCCGTCGTCCAGGAGGCGCCGGATGGCCCGGCTCGATGGCGCAGACTCCTCTAGGTCGTTGATGTGCTCGATCAGTTCGCTTAGCAGCCTGGGGCGCCATTGAAGTTTGCGCTCGATGTCTTGGCAGACTTCGATTGCCCCTACGCCATCAGGAGGGCCCAATTCAAGCAGTTCCAGGGAACTCAGATTGCGTTCATGTCTGGCATTGAGACGATCGGCGCCGTAGCCTGCCGGCATCGCATCGATGATCACTCGTGGAAGGCCATGATTCCTGAGAATGGGAATCCCGGCAGCCCTGCGCGTAAACCTCAGCTCCATCGGGTCGAGCGGCCTCGCATCGGCCATTTCCATGTAAGCGTCGTGATACTGAAACTGTCCACGACCGGCATCTGCAGCCAAAGTACCCGCCAGGGTGGGCTCTGAGGAGCCTGGCAACCAGGTCCAGACGGGCGTCTTCATTTCCTGCTTCCCAAGCGACTCGTTGCAAACTGCGTGAGTGCTGGGTCTCTCTGCGGCTCGACCAGGTGGTCAAGCTCAGACAAGAGATCCATGGCATCGAGCACGCGCGCGAGCGCTCCAATGGACACCCCCGGGCGACCCTTTTCAAGCGCCACGATCGAGTTCGCGCCCACGCCCGCAAGGAAGGCCAGATCACGCTGATTCATCGCTCTGGCACGGCGTGCGAGGGCAATGCGCTCGCCAAGTGCGACGAGTTTATTGCCTGGAAGAATGGGAAATGGTGCAGTGCTCATTACCCGAATCGTAATCTGAAATTTTATTTTAGATTGCTATTCGGGTAATTTATTGCTCATTCATGTACTTTGTGGTTTATTTTCGATTTCGTCCAGCACCCGGCGAGCTTCCGTGTGCGCGACCATCGGCTGCAATGTGTTGAGCACTTTGCTGATCAAGGGGTCGTGGGTCGGACCCTTGGCTTCGAGGTGGTCGCGCAGCGCTTTGGCAGTTGTGGGGTCGGCCAACACCCTGTCGGCAGCGATCGACAGCGGCGTGCGAGGGAAGGGGTCTGAGGTGCAGTTGGCTACTTCAATTGCGCCAATTAACCGGTTTTCCGTTCCACTGCACCTCGAACCCCTGTCACTCCCTTATCAAATCAGAGGGTAGAATCCATTCCGCACCCGGTAGGTGCTAGCCGTCCGCAATATGGCAAAGCTCAATGCACTACCAAGCCCAAAGTAGGGTTAGACCAGACTTTAATTTTTTAAGCTTCACGGTGCGGACCACTGAAGACGCAACATCTGGAACCCAAATGAAAATCTCATTCGCAGACACCCTGTGTCTCAAACGCGAAGCCAAGAAACTTGGCCACAAATTTCCCGAAAAATCGTATTCCCATTTGCGTTCACTGGCCGCACAACAGCTGTTTGGCGTGCGCAGTGTTCACGAGTTCAACAGGCTCAGGAAACAGACGGTTGAGCAGCACCTCGTGCTGTCCGATGGCATGGCCACCTGTGCTTTTTGCGGTTTACAGTTCTATCCTAATGTGCCGGAAGACAGCAAGACACACCAGGCAAAGCATGATGCTTTTGAAGAGGCAACCACCGTCTTGAACTACACGCCTAAGTTTTACGCTCAGCGCGAAGCCAATAAAAAGCATGGGTACGCCCTTTTGAGTGATACAGACCCAGAAACACAGGTCAGCGGTGCTTTAGAAGTCCTGCGATCATGGTTCGATCGATCTCTTGATGCTGCGATCGGAGAATCTTCTTATTGGAAGCGACATCCCAAATTTGAGGAATACGTTGGTTTCATGCTTGGCGCCACTCCACCTTTCCCTGCCCATGTGGTTGCATCGCTTGAAAAGCAGTATGGGCGAATCGATGGCGTCATCGAGAAAGGTCATTCCTACTGGTATCCGCCAAAGTAATAGTGTGTCAGATGAAGGTTGGAGTTTTGTCCCGTTCCATAGCCTTAACACTCACGGCCGCCTTGACTTTTAGGATGCTGAGGTCGATCCGGAGCGCGTTGGCATCTAGTGTCGCGTCACGAGCAAGTAGTCGGGTAAAGCCGTTTGAGCTTGACGCGCGCATCCTTGGTCGTGAATTGCCAGTTGACTTTGGCCTGAAGGTTGTCGCGGCGAGCCTGCCAGGCAGCGACTTCGCTGATGACAGTCTCAATGCTGTCAATGCTGTCAATGCGCCGGTCCAGGCACTGGCTGACCATGACGTTGATCTAAATTTCTGCCATGTTCAGCCAGCTGCCGTGCCTGGGGGTGTAGACGAACTCGAAGCGATCCCACAGCGCCTTGGCCTGCTCGGGGGCAAACGCCTCGTACAGTGAGCCCGGCGTGTGCGTGTTCAGATTGTCCATCACCAGCGTGATGCGCTCCGCATCGGGGTAGCTCGTGGTGCGCAACGAAGGGTACATGCACCTGAACACGAGCATAGAGACGAGCGAGTTCTGCTGCGATTCCATCGCACACTGGTGGGAACAGCACGGCAGCAAGCACTACCCTGATGCTAGGGGCCTGTTGCTGCTGTGCGATGGGGGCGGCACCAACGCGTCGAATCGCCATGTGTTCAAGGAGGCGTTGCAGAACTTGGCTGATCGGCTTGGACTGTAGATCCGCATCGCGCACTACCCGCCATATTGCTCAAAACACAACCCGATCGAGCACCGCCTGTTTGCCCATGTGACGCGTGCCTGCCAGGGCGTCACGTTTCACACGGTGGACATCGCCCGGCAATTCATGGCAAAGACCAAAACGACCACTGGGCTGAAGGTGACGGTCGAGGTGCTCGGCGGGGTTTACATCAAAGGCAAAAAAGTCGCGGCAGACTTTCTGGATGCGTATCGCTTTCGATGAGTATCTGCCCCGCTGGAATTACCGTGCTGTCCCGGCCGGTGGCTGATCTCGGGAAGTTATTTTTAGCCACATCCTAAACGCCGCAGCTTTCTCAATGTGAGCGTTTTCAGGGAGCCGCGTACTGGGTACGTCATACGGTATGAAGTGCGTGATTGCTTCGAGCACCTGGTCTGTGAAGCTTTCGCCCTTCCAGTCGCCCGCAATCATCCACCCCAGTTCGAGATCCAAAACGCCAAGCACCGCGACCTCTGCTTCGTCGTCCGGATCGTGCGAGCGTAAGCGCAACCAGGCCATATCCACGTCTTCTGGCGGCACGCCAGCAATCCATGGCGATAGGGCAGGCTGATTTGCCTTGCTAGCCAACTGAACCGAGCATGTAATCATGTGAGCGTTGCGCAGGTCAAGCGCAACCAGCCGCGCCAATGTTGACATGGCCAGCTCCGATTTCAATGCGACTTCAAGGATGTGACGGATCTGTGCAAGGGTGTTTTGCTGGTTAAAACCGTCCGACGCAACAACGGACTTGGCCAGTTGTTCGATGGTGACTAGCTGCATAAATTCTCCATTATTTCCTTGCCTCTACAGGCTGGGACATCGCACGCAAATGGCCCAATTCCATGGGATTTGAACCGCTTGCAGCCGTCCGGGTTTTTTCTGCCCGGCCACATCGGCAAGCACCAAGACGCCACATCCATTGCGTTTCATCGCCATCACCCATCTTGTAGGTCCACGATCACAACGGCATGATCAGAATCACTAATGCGCGGTGCAGTAGCCATAAAGGTTCCTTGGAGAACGGTTAAAGGTTGAGCATGGATGCTACCGTTAACTTACCGAAAGCCTTGCCTTGGGCAAATCAAAAATTTTGAATACTTGCTTTTGTCTAGGCTTATTTGAGCGAAATTGGGTAGGGTCAGACGGGATGATTCGTACATCCGCCAAAAACCAAGGTCGACGCGGCTTATCCAAATGAGCGACATTTAACTCCACAACATCCGCATGAACTACAAATTTTCGTCACCTTTATTGATAGCCTTGATTGCATCAGCATGTCTAGCGGCATGTGGCGGTGGGGACCTTCCGCCTGGCAGTGGTTCTCCAGCAGCTATCCCCGCGCCTGCGTCAACCGTATCACTGACACCATCGCCGGAGCTACCGCCCGGACAAACGGCTATCGATGCGTCGAGCTGCTTCAACCCGGCCCTCTATGTAGAAGGCGCAAGCATTGCCATCACCACCAAAGCAACATTCGGCGCCACAGATACGGTCCAAATAAAGACTGACACAACAATGGGTGGCTCGGTTACTTACCTAGGCATTCAGGTCAAGCAGTTAACGGAAGTGCAAACTTCAATGCCCGATGCACCTGTTTCCGCCTCGGGTCAAATTACAAAAACGACAGTAGCGACGCGTTACTTGACTGCCGATGCAACTGCCAAGAACACCCGCGACTATGGTTTCAGTTCGAAATCGACCCCCCTCGATCCCTCGGTAGGGGCGACAGTCGTTGACACGACCTACACGCCGTTTATGGAAACACGCTATGCCCTGCAATTCGGGCGAAGCTTTCAACAAACCTTCACCGACGACAGCAAGATCACGAATCCGGATGGGACCAAAACATCGAGTGCAAAAAGTGTGGTCAAAACAATTCTCTATGCCGGCATAGAAGATGTGAAAGTAGCAGCGGGTACCTTTAAGGCATGCAAGTTCCAGGAATCAGGAACGACAAGTGATTTGACCACAAGCACTCAGTCAGTGATCCCAATGAAAACTATCTGGTACGGCGTCAAAAATGGATTGATTCTCAAGTCCATGATGGACACTCCAGTCGGCAAATCCTATCGGACAGACACCGTTGAATTGCAATCGGCATCAATCAACGGCGTAGTCGTCAAGCCCTGAAATTTTTTATTTGAGTTTCATTCCCCGGTGGCTAAAAGCCACTTTATGGCCCGCTTAGTGCGGGCCTTTTTTTAAATACCGCAGAACGTGACAATAAGAAAATCAGACATCCGAGAATTAAATAAACTTATCACCCACCTGATCACAGATTATTCAATCCTCATTGCGATTGAAAATAGGGATGGGTGCTTAATCAGGATATTTGATAATCCAATCACGCTCACACTAATCCTTGCACGTTCCGAAGCATTACAGTTTAATTCCATTCATGCAACTGTATTCAGAACTAGAGAAGCATTCATGGCAGTGAGACTCGCGGTGAATCGTCTTGAAAGACGCTTTCGTCGTGTCGAAAGTGAACACATGGTAGAGGGCGATATCAAAAGCGTTGTGAACGAGATTGACTATGCCCTTGCCGTCTATGCCGATCAGCTCGATAAAGTGAACATCAGAACTGATCAAAAACGCTGGCACAGCAAAGCTCCCAGAACCAGCCTGGTCCGCACCCAACTGGCCCACACAGGTCAGAAACCAATCCCTGTGCAGTGGCTGAATCAATGCGACAGATAGCTGGAAGGTTGGAGAAAAATACGGTAGCGAGCCTCAAAAGCCATCATCATTTGAGAACAAAAAGCAAGCAGCAAACGAAGAATTGAATAAGGATAAACCCGCGCATGAGGAATGAAGGGAGGGAAAATAACGGTACAGGCGGCCTAATTAGGCCGCCTGTACCCAGACTTAGCGGCTTTGGCTAAATTCAAAATAACAAAAAGGTCGAAATATGATTGCCGAAACCAAAATAGTCGGTGTGCTGAGTGCGTATCTTTTTATGGGCGTGAACGGGTACTACTTCATGAAAATCGACAAAAAAGCAGCCCGCGAAGATCAGCTCCGTATTTCCGAGGCTGCGCTGATAGCCATTGGATTCATGTGCGGCTGGCTCGGTTTTTTTATTTCATGCTGTGATCAGCACCGAATTTGGCTGATCTACGCTGAGGCCCGCCACAGCGAGTTTTCCTAGGGATCAAGTGGATTCACCATACCCCGGTGCTTTCCACAACCCGATCCGGTTTCCATCCGCTTGGCTCCCAGCCGACACCTGGAAACTGGCTCATTCCTCCTAGGAGTCAGCATGGCCAAAATCAAACTCACCAAGTCCGCTATAGACGCGGCACAACCCCAGGCGCAGCCCGTCGAACTGCGCGATACCCTGGTGCCCGGCTTCATGTGTAAGGTTACACCTGCAGGCCGCAAGGTGTTCATGCTCCAGTACCGGACCAATGCCGGGGAGCGGCGCAAGCCCGCCATCGGCCTGTACGGAGAGCTGACCGTCGAGCAGGCCCGCTCGCTGGCGCAGACCTGGCTGGCCGAGGTCCGCCGGGGCGGCGACCCCGGCGGCGACAAGGCTGAGGCGCGCAAGGCACCGACCGTCAAGGAACTGTGCGGACGCTTCATGTCGGACTACTCCAAGGTTCGCAACAAGCCGAGCACGCAGAAAGGCTACCAGGGCAACATCGACCGCAACATCATCCCTATTCTGGGCCGCATGAAGGTCCAGGACGTCAAGCGCCCGGACGTTGCGACGATGATGAAGAAGCTGGAGTCCACGCCGATGGAGGCCAACCACACGCTCGCCGTCATGCGAAAAATGTTCAACATGGCCGAAATCTGGGGCTTGCGGACGGATGGCACGAACCCGTGCCGGCACATCCCCCAATACCCTCAAGGCAAGACCACCCGGCTCATCACCGACGAGGAAATGGGCAAGTTGTTCAGGCATCTGGACAAGGTGGAGGCCGAAAGCAGCGAACCACCCATCGTCACGCTGGCCATCCGCTTGCAGTTCGAGTTCGCGGCGCGCCGCTCCGAAATCCTGTTGCTGGAGTGGACCTGGGTCGATCTGGAGAACCGGCGCGTGGCCTGGCCTGACAGCAAGACCGGCGGCATGTCCAAACCGATGAGCGAGGAAGCGCACCGCCTGCTCTCGACGGTGCCCAGGCACGAAGGCTCACTCTATGTGCTGCCGTCGCTGCGCGATCCGCTCAAGCACATGACGAACGGGGAGCATTACAACGGCTGGAGCCGCATCCTGAAGGCTGCTGGTGTGCAGCACGTCGGCACACATGGTATCCGGCACCGTTCGGCCACCGACATCGCCAATTCGGGCATCCCGGTCAAGGTCGGCATGGTGCTGACCGCGCACAAGACGGTGGCGATGTTCATGCGCTACATCCACACCGAGGATGCGCCGGTGCGTCAGGCGGCCGAACTGGTGGCGAACCGGCGCAAGACGGTGGTGGCGGGCACGATTGCCACACCAGTCGATGTATCTTGACAGTCATTCGTTTATAGACGAAAATGGCAGCATACGAGATTGAGCATTACCTGACTCTCGGTGAGCAGAAGGACTTCTACATCGAATGGCTGAAGCGGTTACGCGACGGTCAAGCCAAGGTTGCGGTGGCACGGCGCGTCATTCGCATCGAGCAAGGCAACTTTGGCGATCACAAGTTCTGTCGCAAGGGCGTGTGGGAGTTGCGCATCGATGCGGGGCCGGGCTACCGGGTGTACTACGCCTTGTCGGGCCGGCGTGTGGTGTTGTTGCTGTGCGGCGGCGACAAGAAGACTCAGGACGCGGACATCGCTCGGGCGGTGGATTACTGGCAAGACTGGCAACGGAGAACAGATGATGAGAAGTAGACCCCATGACGATGCGATGGCCGAGTTGTACCGAAACGACCCCGCGTTCGCGCTGGAAGTGGTCAACGGCATTCTGGAAGATGGCGACCAGGCCGAACTGCTGATCGTGCTGCGTCAAATGGCCGAGGCCTTCGGCGGCGTTCAGGCGGTGGCCGAACAGGCGCACCTGAATCCGACGCAGCTTTATCGCACGCTCTCCCCGAAGGGCAATCCGGCACTTAACAGCTTGCGGGCAATCCTCAAGGCGATGGGTCTGCGGCTGGCGGTGCAGCCGTTGGCTGCACCCGCCGTGCCAGCGCATGCCACCTGAATGTGGCATTGATGTCGGTCTGCGACAACTGACGGCCACGGAGACGATAACGCCTGGTGGTGGCTTCGGATCAGTCCCTGGGTTGCGCACCTAGCCAGCGCTCCATGACGAAAATAACCACCGTGTGTGATGCATGGACTGCCAGCCGGGCCTCAGACGCCACGATCTGCGGCGGCTCAATGCCGCGTCCATGAAACGACCACGCTCGCGCGTTGCTAAGCACATTCAAACGCCTGGCTCACTGATGACGCCGAAATCACGTGTAATTCGAGGTCCCCTGGAGTTCGATCCTGGCCGGCATCGAACTGATGCATATGATTCGCAAAGGCCAGTTCATGCTGAAGCGTGAAGGCATGTCGTTTGCCGACCAGTTCTACGCATTCGCAGGACACTTCCGTCTGACGTAAGAAGTCGCTGGCGCAACCCGGTACCACTTTGCCTTGCACCCGCTAACGCGATACAACCGCACCGGACGCCCGGACCGGGCGGCGGTCACTGAACGGTCAAAACTGCTTGCGAAGCGACAGGAAAGTCACCACCGGATCCAGTTTGACATCGGCACGAACCGGCGCGCCACCGGCAGTCCCCGTGGCCTTGACTTTCAAAAACAGCTTCTGAACCGAGAAGCCGATGCTGTAGCCATCCGACAGGGGCCAGTCCGCGCCGATCGTTAGTGCCGTACCGAGCCCATCGTCAACCTTGAGGTTCTGCACGGCGCCATCTTTGGTGCTGAAAACCCTCAGATAGGTCAGACCGCCGCCGAAAAACGGTCGGATCGGCCCCAGCATGCCTGGCGAATACGTCATTGTCAAAATGGCCGGGCCACCTTTGACACTGCCCAATTTTCCCAACGGGCTCAAGGTTCCAGCGCCGCCGAAATCGGTTTCCACCGGCGAACCGACATCCAGCCGGGCCGTCCAGTTGGGCGTTACGGCGTATCCGATTTCCACGCCCAGCACGGTGTCGCTGCCCACCGTCACCGCGCCACCCGGCACCGGGTTGCCAGCGAACGAGACATCCGCCGAGGGGTGGAACTTCAGGTGGACGGCTCCGACGCCAATGGACCATGGCGACGGGGAGTTGGTGAAGGCTTGTGCATGGACGCCGGCCGACAGAGTCGCTACGGCAAAACAGGTCAGCGTGGAAGCGATAATTTTCATGATTTTGTCTCCTTATATTTTTAAAAAACGAACTTCAATTGTCCAAAATGGACGCTTTTGTCTCTTCTGAATCCCGCCGCTTCATTTCGGCCTGATGCGTACCCCGTACCGACACGCAGGACAACAAAAAGCGGCGCTCTTGCCCCTTACGCGTGCCGCAGGAAGTCAATCACCAGGCGGTTGAATTCATCGGCATGCTCCCATTGCGCCCAGTGGCCGCACTTGGAAAACACGTGCAAGCGCGCGTCGTTGATGCCCCAGACCAGCTTCAGGCCATGGTCAAGGGGAACGAAGCGGTCATCGCGCCCCCAGGTGATGAATGTCTTGGCCTTGATTTCGCCCAGCCGGGCCGACACGTCCCAAGTCGAGAGCGGCGCCTTTTGCGCGCTGACGAGGAAGTTCTTCAGGTGCTCCGGGTTGCGCTGAATGGCTTCCCAGCGGCCCTGCAGCAACTCCTCGGTGATAAGGGACTGGTCGTACAAAAACACCTGAAGCATCTGTTTCAGCGTCTCGTAGGACGGCTCGGCATACAGCTTGAACAGCAGCTTGATGCCTTCCATCGGCATCGGCGCGAACATGCTGGGGCCCAGGCCGCCGGGCCCCATGAGGATCAGTTTGCCGATGCGGTCGGGGTATTCGAGCGCGAAGTTCAGCGCCGTGGCGCCCCCCATCGAGTTGCCGACCAGGTGCGCCCGGTCGATGTCCAGCGCGTCCATCAGACCTTTGACGGCACGGGCGTTGACCAGGCCACGCTGCTCGTCCATCACCACCGCGTCCGACTTGTTGAAGCCGGGCGAGTCCTTCAGGATCACCCGGTAGCCGGCCTCGACGAACGCGCCGATGTTGCGGTAGTAGTTGCTCCAGCCGCCAGCGCCAGGGCCGCCCCCGTGCAGCATGATGACGGTTTCGCCATTGCCCGCCTCGTTGTAATGAATCTGGAAGTCGGAAAAACCTTTTTCATTGATTTTCACGAACTTGCTGGTGGAACTTTCGGTGAGTGCAGTCATTTTTAATCTTTCAAGTGAATAAAGAGGAAATAGGTCAGGCGACGCGCTGCATGCCGCGTCAGGTTTGAATTCAAGCGGCGGCCAAGGTCAAACCACGCTCACGCGCCATGGTCATGGCAGTGTCTTCAATCATGTCTTCCTGGCCGCCCACCATGCCGCGACGTCCCAGTTCGACCAGGATGTCGCGCGCCGGCACGCCGTACTTCACACTGGCGCGCTTGGCAAACAGCAGGAAGCTGGAATAGACACCGGCGTAGCCCAGCGTGAGCGAGTCACGGTCGATGCGGATGATGTGGTCCATGATGGGCACCACCAGGTCTTCGGCCACGTCCTGGATCTTGAAGACGTCCACCCCGGTCTCGATCCCCATGCGCGCGCACACGGCGATGAACACTTCCATCGGCGTGTTGCCCGCGCCAGCACCCAGGCCAGCGGCGGCCGCGTCGATGCGGTTGGCACCGGCCTCGATCGCGGCAATCGAGTTGGCCACACCCATGGCCATGTTGTGGTGGCCGTGAAAGCCCAGTTCGGTCTCGGGCTTGAGCGCGGCGCGCACGGCCCCCAGACGCGCTTTCACATCGTCGGGCAGCATGTAGCCGGCCGAGTCGGTGACGTAGATGCAGTTGGCGCCGTAGCCTTGCATCAGCAGCGCCTGGCTCACCAGTTTTTCCGGGCTGGCCATGTGCGCCATCATCAAAAAGCCTACCGTGTCCAGGCCCAGCGCGCGCGACTTGGTGATGTGCTGCTCCGACACATCAGCCTCGGTGCAGTGGGTCGCCACGCGGATGGTGCCCACGCCCAGGTCCTTGGCCATCAGCAGGTGCTCGACGGTGCCAATGCCGGGAATCAACAGGGCCGACACCTTGGCCTGCTTCATCAGCGGGATCACCGCGCCCAGGTATTCCTCGTCGGTGTGGGCCGGAAAGCCGTAGTTGACGGAGCTGCCGCCCAGGCCGTCGCCGTGGGTGACCTCGATCAGCGGCACGCCGGCGGCGTCCAGACCGCAGGCAATGCTTTTCATCTGGTCCAGCGTCATCAAATGGCGCTTGGGGTGCATGCCGTCACGCAATGTCATGTCGTGAACGGTGACTTGTTTGCCTTGCAAATTCATGGGGTTCTCCTTCGGGTTCAGGCGTGGACGGGCTTGAGCGTGAGCCGGCCGGCGAGGATTTCCTCGGCGAACATCTCGGCGGTGCGGGCCGCAGCGGCGGTCATGATGTCGAGGTTGCCGGCGTACTTGGGCAGGTAGTCGCCCAGGCCTTCGACTTCAAGGAAGACGGAGACGCGCTTGCCATCAAACACCGGGCCGTTGACCAGTTTGTAGCCGGGCACGTACTTTTGCACCTCTTGGATCATGGCGTGGATGGATTCGGTGATCTTGGCCTGGTCGGGTTCGCTCTCCAGCAGGCAATGCACGGTGTCGCGCATGATCAAGGGCGGCTCGGCCGGGTTGAGGATGATGATGGCCTTGCCCTTCTTCGCGCCGCCCACTTTCTCGACCGCGCTGGCGGTGGTGCGGGTGAATTCGTCGATGTTCTTGCGCGTGCCGGGTCCGGCCGATTTGCTCGAGACGGTGGCGATGATTTCGCCGTAAGCGACGGGCTGCACGCGGCTGACGGCTGCGACCATGGGAATGGTTGCCTGGCCACCGCAGGTGACCATGTTGACGTTCATCTCGCCTTTGCCGACGTGTTCGATCAGGTTGACCGGTGGCACGCAGAACGGGCCGATGGCCGCCGGTGTCAAGTCGATCATCAGGGCGCCCTGGGCGTTGACCTTGCGGCTGTTCTCGGCATGGACGTAGGCGCTGGTGGCGTCGAAGACGATCTGCACGCCGTCGGCCTGCATGTGGGGAATCAGGCCGTCGACACCGTCAGCGGTGGTCTTGATACCCATTTCGCGGGCCCGCTTCAAGCCGTCGGATTCGGGGTCGATGCCGACCATCCAGACCGGCTCGAGCACCGCGCTGCGCTGCAGCTTGGCCAGCAGGTCGGTGCCGATGTTGCCGGGGCCGATCAGGGCGCATTTGATTTTTTTCGTCATGTTCGAAATTTCCAGGAAAGTCAGTGAAAACGCACCGAGCAGCCGCCGATGCCGCCGATGGTGACGCGGAAGTGGTCGCCCGCTTTGGCCGGGAACATGGCGGCCAGTGCGCCGGAGAGGATTACTTCGCCGGCCTTGAGGCCGATGCCCAGGCGGCCCAGGGTGTTGGCCAGCCAGGCCACGGCATTGACCGGCGAGCCCAGCGCGGCGGCGCCGGCGCCGGTGGCGATGATCTCGCCGTTTTTCTCCAGCACCATGCCGCAGGTCATCAGGTCGAGCTTGCGCGGGTCCATGGCGGTGCTGCCGAGCACGAACATGCCGCAGGAGGCGTTGTCGGCGATGGTGTCCTGGATCTTGATTTTCCAGTCGCGGATGCGCGAGTCGACGATCTCGAAGCAGGGCATGACGAAGTCGGTGGCGGCCAGCACGTCGGCGTTGGTGACGCCGGGACCCATGAGGTCTTTTTTCAGGACGAAGGCGATTTCGCCTTCGGCCTTGGGCTGGATCAGGGAAGACATGGCGATGCTGCCGCCGTCGCTGACGATCATGCCGTCGAGCATGTAGCCAAAGTCGGGCTGGTAGACGCCCAGCATGTTCATCACGGCCGCGCTGGTGACGCCGATTTTCTTGCCCACGATGCGCTCGCCGGCCTGCAGGCGGCGCGAGATCATGCGCTGCTGGATGTGGTAGGCGTGCTCGATGGTGATGTCGGGGTGGCGAGTCGTCAGCGGCTCGACCACGGTTTGGGTGGTCATAGCGTGGTACAGCTCGTCGCCCAGGGTTTCGATCAGTTCAGGGGTCATGTCGGTTCGGGTTTTCCAGAAATAGTTGGCGCATGCTTTGGGCGGCAGTGCGCAGAGCGGGCCGCCTCAGCGGCCCTGGGAGACTGTTCAGTCCTTGACCAAGCCTTCGGCGCGCAGTGCTGCCTGCACCGCTTCGCGGCCCCCGACACGGCCCATGAAGGCCTGCAGCGCGGGCCAGGGCGACAGATCCAGGTTGACATAGGCGCCCCAACTGAGCACGACAAACAGGTAAATGTCAGCCACGCTCAATGAATCGCCGAGCAGGTACGGTGCATCCTCAAACCGCGTGGCAACCACGCCAAGACGGGCGGCAATGGCTTGCCGCACCGCGTTCCTCCAGTCCTCGCTGGCGGCAGGGTTGAACAGCGGGCTGAAATTCTTGTGAAGTTCGGTCGAGATGAAGTTCAGCCACTGCTGCAAGTGGTAGCGCTCAAAGCTGCCATTGGCCGGCGCCAGCAGCTTGCCGGGCACCTGATCGGCCACGTATTGCAAGATGGCCGGGCCTTCGGTCAGCGTGCGGCCGTCGTCAAGCTGCAGGCAGGGCACGTAGCCCGCAGGGTTGATTTCGAGGTAGTTCTGTCCGGAGGCGGTCTTCTTGCTCGCCAGATCGACTTGTACCAGCTCGAAGTTCAGGCCCGCCTCGCGCAAGGCGATGTGCGGGGACAGGGAACAGGCACCGGGGCTGTAGTAAAGCTTCATTCAAAAACTCCTGTATGGGTCAGCTTGTTGTTCATGCTTTGTTGCGCACCGACTTGTGGCCCCACATGCTCGGGCTGTCGTGCCGTGCCACCACCCAGGAGCGGTCAATGGTGCGGGCGGCCCAGCCGTACTCGACCTCGACTCCGGACGGGGTCGCTGCATAGAACGACACCATATGGTCGTTGGTGTGGCAGCCCAGCGTGGAGGTGATCAAGCCGTCAGCGTCAAGCCGGTCAAACGCAAAACCGACGTCATTGAGCGACGAGACTTCGAGCATGAAGTGGTGAATGCGCTTGGGCAGCGGAAAAGCTGCGATCGCGAGGGTGTGGTGGCGTTCGTTACAGTGCAGAAAATACGCCGGCACCGTGACGTCTGGACCCATTTTCATGTCGATGACGTCCGACAACTGGAAGCCGAGCACCTGGGTGTAGAACGCCAGCGCCTTCTCCGAATCCGGTACGCAACGCACGAAGTGCCCCAGCCCCTGTTCGCCGGTCAGGAAACCCGACACCGCCGCGCCGGGCATGAACGGTTTTTCGAAGACCTCGCTGGCGCCATAATAAATTTCCAGTGGCAGACCAAACGGATCGGCAAACGAAATCAAGCCCATCACGCCGCGCCGCTTGGCCAGTTCGACATCACCCGTGACCACTTCGATTCCGGCCTGCCGCAGTTTTTCTGTCATCTGCGTCAGACCCGCCGCATCGGCCACCTCGTAGCCAGCGTAGGCCAAATCGTCTGCCTCGCCCTGCTGGACGGCAATCCGCCAGGCGCGCGAATCGATGCGGAACAAGGCACCGTCATCGGTGACACCCGCGTCCATCAAGCCCAATTTTTGCGTCAGAAATGAACGCCAGGCGGACACGTCCTTGACCGCAAACCCCATATAACCCAAACTTTTAACACTCATTTTTGTCTCCTTATTTGATATTCAGTTTTTCGAGCAAGTCCTTGCCCCCTGCTGCCGAGAAAAATCCACGCACGCCCATGCCGCCGTCGTAGTTCAGCAAGGCGCCGGTAGCGGGTACCGTATCGCCTCGCGTGGCAAAAAACACATAGGCACCGGTGTACTCCTCGGTGTCAGGCATGCGGCCAATCGGCAGCACGGACTCCAGCATGTCGGCCAGCGGCACGGTCGAAATCGCTTGACCGCTCATGCCAAGCGAGGAAGGGCCGCGCAAATCGGTGCTCATGCCGCCCGGTGCCACGCCGTTGACGCGCACGTACGGCGCCAGCTCAAACGCCAACTCGCGCACTAGGCCCACCACCGCGTGCTTGGCTGCGGTGTAAAGAGGGCCGCCACCATTGGAATAGAAGCCCGCATTCGAGAGCGTGAAGATCACGCTGCCACGGCTGGCGACCAGGGCCGGCAGACAGGCCTTGACGGCGTGGATATAGCCTTTGACATTGATGTGAAAGACCTCGTCGAACGCGGCATCGATGCGGTCTTCCGGCAGATCGACCAGCGCCGTCGAGTAGTCCCAGATGCCCGCGTTGGGAATCAGGGTGTCGATTTTTCCGAACTTGGCCACGCAGCGGTCGGCGGCCTGTTTCTGGTCTTGCAGTGAGCGCACGTCGCCGACGATGCCGACCACCTTGTCACCGTGGTCGGATTCCATTTGCTGGAGCCGCTCCGCCGACTTGTCGAGCACCGCCACCCTGGCGCCTTCGGCAACGAACCGGTCCACCAGGGCGCGCCCCAGGCCGGAGGCGCCGCCCGTGATCAATACCACTTCACCTGTCAATTTCATTTTCAAACTCCTTTTGTTAAAGCAAATCGCCGGTCACGCGCATCACTGCGGTTTGGCTTTCAGCAGGTCCCGCAGGTTCAAGCCGGCGTCTTGCAACTGTCCGGCCGAAACAGGAACCCGTGCGCCCACCAATCGGGTCGCCACGGAAAATTCTTTCGCGGCATTGATCGCCGTTGCGGCTTCAACTCGGCCATCGAGCAGCCGGAACAACACCAGGGGCTGACCGTTCTGCGCATCGCCGCGCGGAACAATTTCTCCGGGCCCTTCGGCGTCGCCAATCATCTGGATGCGGTGGCCCGCAATCTCCGTCCACGAAGTCGGCACCTGGAGCGTCGGCACGGGTTTGCCGAGCATGGCGGCGGCGGCGGTGTCGGCCTGCGCCTGGCTGTTCAGATAGGTCTCCAGCGAACGCTGACCGCCGCCCCGCAGCGGCCAGGCGGCCACGTCACCGGCGGCGAACACGTCCGGACACGAGCTCGCCCCCGTGGCGTCAACCAGCACGCCGCGCGCGCAGGCAATGCCGGCCGCCCGGGCCAGCTCGTCTGCCGGGTCGGCGCCAATGCTGACCAGCACCCCATCAGCCGCCACCCGGCGTCCGTCGGCACAGATGACGGCGCGCACATGCCCCTCGCCTTCGAAGCGCGACGCCTGCGCATTGCGTTCAATCTGAACGCCCAGGCGCTCCAGTTCGGCCCGGCACCATGCGCCGGTTCTGCGGCCCAGCACGCGCAGCAGCAGCTCGTCGCCGGCTTCCAGCAGCGTGACCGTGACGCCGGCCTTGCGGGCGGTGGTCGCCACCTCGCAACCGATCAGGCCGCCGCCGACGATGACCAGCGACTGGCCCGGTTGCAGCGCCTGCCGCAGCGCCAGGCTGTCGGCGCGGTCACGCAAAATGTGGATGCCGGCCAGGTCGCAACCTGGAATCGCCACGCGCCGGGCGCGCGCGCCAGTGGCCAGCAGCAAGCGGTCGTAGGCCAGCGGGGCGCCCGATTCGAAACGGACCTGGCGGCTGGCCACGTCCAGGCCGCTCACCCGCCGCCCGAGCTGGACCTCCACATTGGCCGATGCGTACCAGGACGCATCCATGATCGCGGGCGGTTCGGCCTGCTCGCCCGTCAGCACCTGCTTGGACAGGGTGGTCCGGTCATAGGCCTGCTGCGACTCGTCCCCGATCAGGTGGAGGCGTCCCGCGTAGCCCTGGGCGCGAAGCGCGCGCGCGGCCATCGCCCCAGTCAGGCCGGCACCAATGATGACAATGCTCTCGATCATGGCGCCAGGTGCCCGGCATTGAAGTCAACAAACACGTCATTGCCCTCGATACGGATCGGGAATATTTTCAACGGCACACAAGGCGGCGGCGACTTGACCTTGCCCGTGCGAACACAAAACTTGCCCATGTGCAGTGAGCATTCCACAACGTCGCCGTCGAGATAGCCGCCCTCGGCCAGAGACCATTCGCCATGGGTGCAGCGGTCCTGCGTCGCGAACAGCTCACCCTCCACATTGAAAATTGCGACGGCGGTGTCGCCACTTTCGACCTTCAGGGCTTCGCCCTGCGGCACCTCGCTCAAACTGCAAACTCGGGTGAATTCCATATCGTTTTATCTTCTCTTCAATCTGACTCAAATGATCCGGCTTGTGCCGGACGCACTGCGCGGCATCCTTGCCGGGGCACTTGACCTTGAATTTTTCTATAGGGAACCGCACTAACGCTCCAAACGGGCGGCGCGCCAGACGCGAAGCCCCCATACGATCCAGGCCGCATGCACCACCAGCAACGCCAGCCAAAAACCCAGCGCCATGCGGCCCCATGCCATGCTGTAAAAATCCCAGAGCGCCGTGACCACTTCCGTGGCGATGACGAGCGGGACAAGCGCCAGGTAGCGCTGCGGATCACGCGCCCCCCACAGGGCGACGACGCCAATCGCCCCCAACTGCAGGCCGACAACGAACCAGGCATCCTGCAGCAACTTGAACATCGGCAGGCCAACATCCATCTCCACCCCCGGATACATCATGTCGAACAGCCCCAGTGCCCTGAAAGGAAGCGTGCCAACGAGGTTGAGCAGGTAAAAAACGCCCACGGCGAGCAGAAATGTTCGAGCTTGTCTCATGGCAGCGTCCTCGGTTCAGGTGGGCTCCGGCTTCTTGCTCAGAAGAACATGCTCAGGTTGTTCGCCAGCAGCGTGCTCTGGTCGAGCAGGATGGTGCGCTTGGCGATCTTGAAGCCCAGGCCGTTGTCGGCACGGCGCAGGACGTCCCGGCGCTCGCCCGCGAAAATGTCGACCTGGCGCTCCAGACGATTGCGGTACAGGATGAAGGCCGAACTCACTTCGAAGGTGTTGGGCTCAGCCGCCTCCCGAACCATGACATTGGAGACCAGGTGGCGTGTACGGGAAGGCGGGTTCTCCGCCCAACCCAGCTCCGAGGTCACCTTGCGGATGCGCCCGTACATGGTTTCATGGGTTTCGTCGAAATGGGCGAAATCTTGGTCGCCGGAATACTCGAGTTCGCTCTCCTGGAGCCTGCGGTTGGTGCGCAACGGCATGAAGTAGCGGATGTCTTTTTCCAGCAGAGCGAACCAGGCCTCGTAGGCCCGGTGGTCAAGCAACTGCGCTTCGCGGTAGTAAAACTGCTCGATCTCGTTCTGCAACTCAAGGCCAACGGCTTTGCTTGGCCATTCGAATGCTTTGAACAAATTGGTGGATGGGGTTGTCATGACTGTTTATCTCCAGGTGAATATCAGGGGCCGGAACACCGGCGCGTTGTCTGCACGCGCACGTCCGGCCCCCGTGATGAAGTTTTCATCCGATTGAAAGATTCAACGATTGCGTCCCTATCAGGGTTTTAGCGTGGCCCAGCTTGGCTCCGACATCATGCGGGCCCAGTGGTGGTACATGCCCCGCGCCGCCTCTTCGGCGTAGACATAACCAATCTTTCCGGGAAAATCAGGATGGCCGGTCTGCGACCGACCCAGGCCCATCTGGGCATTGAGCGGCTGGCTCTTGGCCTTATGGCCGCGCAGCACTTTCTGGATTTCGACCCAATTCTCGCCGTCGTCCTGCTCGAACACACCCCCAGCGGAGAAGGTGCGAATGTTATGCCGGCGATATTCTTCCTTGATCTCTGCGGGTGCATCGGCATCGACCAGGGTGAACGCCCACACCTCGATTTCATTGGGGCCGCGAGGGTGCCAGCTTCGGATGGTGTTGATGGCGGGCAGGAACGAACAGGTTGGGAAGATGTTCATGTGCTGGCCAAACATGCGTCGAACCGGCAGAGCCAGACGTTTTTCTGCAAGTTCAGCGGCGGGACCTTCGGTCCAGTACTGGGTGACCTTGGGACCCATCACGGCCATGAGCATGCCTGGCTCGTCAACAAACCATCCCGAGCCATGCCCGCCCCAATGGGCTCGGAACTGATTCCCCTTGGTCGGCACCTGAGCATTCGACAAATCCATTTCTGGCGGCATGCCCGCCAGAATCCCGGACAGGTGTGACATCGTCCCGGCGTGGTACATGTCACTGCAAAACTGCTCGGCGGCGTACTTCCAGTTACACGGAACCACCCACTTTTGCATGCCGCCTATAGCCTCGGTGCCAGCCGGAGTACGATCCAGCATCACATCCATGTAGGGACGCGCGTCACCGAGGTAGGTTTCCAGATCGGGCGCTTCGGCATCCCAGTTGGCGAAGACCAGGCCCTTGTAGGTGGCCACGCGCGCTTGCAGCGGACCCCAGTCGGCCTTGTCAAAGCCGCAGTCTCCCTCCTTCTTGTCGCAAAACGCCTCCTGCTCGAACGGCACGTTCACCAGGTTACCCGCAATGTCGTAGGCCCAGCCATGGTAGCTGCAGGTGAACGCCTTGGCGTTACCTGCGTCCGAGCGGCAGATGCGCATGCCGCGGTGCCGGCACTGGTTCAGAAACACCTTGATGCTACGGTCTTTCTGCCGCACCATGACTACCGGATCTTCGCCCATGTAGGTGGTCAGGAAGTCCCCGGTTTTAGGAATGTGACTCTCATGCCCTAGCAACAGCCAGGAGCGGCCAAAGACCCGCTCAAGCTCCAGCTCGTAAAGGCTTTGGTCAGCATAGATGCGGGGGTCAAGCAGCCCTTTTTCCTGATCGACCAACGCCCGGATCGCCTCGGGCGTCCAATTGCGAGTCCACTTCACAGTGGATTCCTGCACTTCTTTTATTGTTGAACTCATGACTCAATGTCTCCTTTAAAAATACCCTTGACGGGGCTAAAAAATACCAACCTCTTTCATCACGCCGAAAACAAATATCCGCGGTACGGCGTCACCGCAACAACCCGAATTGCTGAACCACCGATATCGATGACTCAATGTGCGCCCGCAACAACGCGGTGCAGCGCTCGGCATCACGCGCGAGTGCGCTGTCACGAAGTGCCTGGTGCTCCTCATGGACATTCCTGGCAGGTGGGTTATGCACAGATGTCAATCGGCGGTAGCGTTCCATTTGCAAATACAGGATGGACAGGAACCGCCGGGTCCAGCAGGACGGACAGGCTGAGATCAGGGCTTCGTGAAAGTCGCGGTTGTCTCGCTCCCACTCATTGAACAGGTGAACCGGGTCGCGCATCGTGCGCTCTTCAATCAACGACAGTCGGTGAAACGAACTGACGACCCGCGTCTCCCATTCGGCGTCGCCATTCAGAATGCTTTGGCGCAGCGCTTCGCACTCGAGCGCGATCCGCGTGGTGGCCAGATCCCGCATGTCACCCAAGGACATCGGGGTTACGTGGAACCCGCGCTGGGCCTGCGTCTGCACCAGGCCTTCGGCCACCAGCAGGGAAAGTGCCTCCCGCACGGTCCCGCCGCTGACCCCATAACGCGACTTGAGATCTTCGATGCCGAGTCTGGCACCCGCAGCGAGCTGCCCCTCCACGATGTCCGCCCGCAACCGCTGACACGCCGACTCAATCAGACTTCGCGCATTCGCGCGGGGCACCGGCGCATCCGCAAATGACTTGTCGCCTCCCATGGTGAGGCGGTTTGAAGTTCTCGTACTCATTGTAGTTTTCACTTGGTCATTACAGAAGATTCCGCCACACTTCAATACGGACCGATTCAGGGCTCAGTAGCGTGCGGATTGTTAGATGTCGATATTGTAATCTACTATCGACATTTTTGCTATAGGCGCTGACCCGATGTGCGTGCGATAAGCGCCAACACCATCAACGATTGATGCCAGGCCTTGCAAAATCCTTTTCTGATCGTCCTGCAAGGTATGGTCAACGTTGAGGCCAAGATGCTGCTGCACGACTTTCCAGAGTGGGCCAATTGTCTGCTTCGCCGGCATTTCCAGCCGATTTATTTCGATATAGGTCTTGCACAGCGCTTCGATGATGGCGCTGGATGCCGTGATCGCCGCATGAGGGTCGCGGTCAATCTGTGAAATTGCGCGACCAAACTCTGCTTCAATGGACGCAAAGTCCCGGGCCTTGAAATAGTCAGCGAGTGTCTTGGCGGCCGGACTCGATCCCGCCAACGTAATGAAGCCATTGGTCTGATACGACAACTGGTTCGTGGCCAAACTCGCTCTGATGCGTTCTTGATCCGCGCCGACGTGGGGCCATAGGTCGGATACCTCTTGATCCATGAATCGCTGAATGAGCTGACCGAGAACCTGCAGCGCATCGATGCTTGAATCGTCGTTGCAGCGCTTGAGCCAGATACTGCACTTGGCTTCGAGGTTCCCTTCCGGTGGATCTCCTGGCGCACCGCTCTCCCTCAGAAGGGAATTCAGTTTGGAGTGACTGTAGTAGGCCGCAGCAATGACCGGGGCAACTGCGCCGATGACCGAATTTGGAATCTTGTTGTTCAAGGTGTGCTCCCTCTGGATTGAGACGAAATACCTCCAGTTTCGCGCAATCCGGGCATCTCGGCGTTCCGCCGCCGGGCTCGCGGGCGTTGCCCCATGCCTCGTGTCGAGTCATGGCCATCCGGCTTTGATCCCTGATGCCTCCGGCCGTCTCTGCGTTCCCTGCCTGCGCGCTGCGCTTTCCCTCCAGGGGATCGGCTTGACAGCCCATCCCCGCCGCACTCTGTTTGGCGCCCCTCGAAGACTGCCGAACAGGCTACGCCTGATCGGCCAACAGACATCCAGCTAGGCGTGCCCTTTGCACGCAGGGGCGCTTGCCGCGCGGCGTTGGTTTCAGCGCATCCCTGGCCCATCGGCCGCTGTTCGTCTTTCCCCAAGTTCATCGCTTTCTCCCGCGACCGTAGCCAGCGGTGCCTGGCTGTCAAGGCGCGCAGGGCCGAGTCCTCGCCGCTGGCTGTGGGCCGCACCAACCCTGCGCTTGCTTCCTTGACAGCCAGTCCCTCGCTGGCCCGGTCTTTCGCGGGCGATGAACTCAGGAAAGACGGCGGCAAACAGGGACCGGCCCAGGTCTCTGCGCCGAACCCACCAAAGCCACAACGGGCTCCGAATCTTGGAATCCGGTCAGCTTTGAAACCACAGCTTCAATTTTTGGAGAAAGACCATGCAACTCAGTTCCCGTTTCGCTTCCCGCTCCCCGGTACTACGCGCCGATCACCCGCTATCGGATGACCAAATCCGCACCGTGGCTCCGTCCATCTTTGCAGAAGACAAGCACGCAAGCCGCTCCGACCGTTATCGTTACATCGCAACCGGCGCGGTGTTGTCCGAACTGCGCAAGGAAGGATTCCAACCCTTCATGGTGTGCCAGACCCGTGTACGTGATGAAGGCAAGCGCGAGCACACAAAACATATGGTCAGGCTCAGGCATGCCGACCAGATCAATGGCGCGGAGGCCAACGAAATCATTCTGCTGAACTCACACGATGGCACCAGCAGTTATCAAATGATGGCGGGCTTGCTGAGATTTGTCTGTAAGAACGGCCTGGTCTGCGGTGACGTGGTGGCCGATGTCCGCATCCCCCACAAGGGTGACGTGATCGGCCATGTGATCGAGGGTGCATATGACGTACTGGACGGCTTCGACCTTGTGCGCGAACGCCGCGACGAGATGCGCGCCATTACGCTGGACCGGGGCGAAGCCGAGGTATTCGCCCATGCGGCGCTGTCCCTCAAGTACGACGACCCGACGGCACCCGCGCCCATCACCGAATCGCAGCTATTGATGCCGCGCCGCCGCGATGACGACCGGCCCGACTTGTGGAGCGCCTATAACCGCGTGCAGGAGAATTTGACGCAAGGCGGATTACATGGACGCACCGCCACCGGGCGCAAGCACAGCACCCGGCCCATTCAAGGCATTGACCAGAACGTCAAGATCAACCGGGCATTGTGGATGCTGGCCGAAGGCATGAAGCGGCTCAAGGCTTGACCGGCTGAATCAGCGAGGGGGCGCAATGCCCCCTCGATACCGTAGGCACACGGCACAGCAAAACGGCGGCCAGGCCAGGCCGCCGCGCGCCCATCCGTTCCGTCTGGGCGCGCGGCGGCGGCGGTCGCTATGCGACCGCTCGATGGCTGTAGGTGTTCGCCATCATCGGCAAAGGCATTCATGGCAGTGCTCTCGTGTCATCGCGTCCAACGATGCGAGATCATCCTTCTCTGAGCCTCTTGTTGGCCACCTTCACTTGTCGACAAATTCCGGCCATTCCCGAGCCTCCAAATGTCAGTTTTATGGCGTTCAACAATTTCAAGAACACCCAATTCAAGTCGTTAAGATCGAGCAATTGACCGACTACTTCCCTTTGATTGCCTATGTCCTCACCCCCGGTGCTCAAAGGTTCCATTGTTCGGGATACGTTGAATCAATCGTCTTCGAGCAACAATTCGTCCCACTACCGTTTTTGTTCCGGGCAATGCCAAGCTGACCGTCCGACGGGAGGTGGTGTCGAAATCTCTGCCGGTAATTGGCGTTGTGGGGTATGTTGGGCAAGGTTTTATTCACGATTGCGCAAAAGTATTTGAGATCATCTCAGACCACCTACAATCCAATTTGGTGTTTTGCACCTCCCGTGTCACCTCCCTGCACGGGACGCGTTTACGCGTTTCAAACCCGGCCTGCGTCGGGTTTTTTTTCGCTCTTCAATCGTCAATGGTGGCTGATGCAATGGCGTATGAGTTGGGAGTGCTATGGAGCTTCAACGGTCTGTTCAGCGACACCAAAACGTGTGTCCCGGCGTTCCGCCGTCGGGCTCGCGGGCGTTGCCCCGCGCCTCGTTCCGAGTCGCGGCCATGCGGCTTTGATCCCTGACACCTTCGTCCGTCTCTGCGTTCCCGGCCTGCGCGCTTCGCTTGCCCAAGGGCAATGGAGTGTGGTGGTGGGGTGGCCTTGCTGTTCCCTTCAACGTACCACGCTGTTCTCGCTGTCAAGGTCTGCGCGCACTGTGTGCGCTTGCGTCCTGGCGGCCGTCTGTGAACCCTGACAACTGCGCTACAGCGTGCTGGGGCCGGTCTCGGGCAATTCCGCCCGCTACAGACCGGAGCAGACCATGTCGCAACTTTCTCTTTCCCTCGATTCTTCCCTTCTCGTTCGCGATGTCGCGGGCGACTACCGTCCGGCCAATGCCGACGAGGTGCTGCAGGCCGCGCAGCGGCTACTGGGTGCGCAACTGCGCGGGCGTGAGGTTCTGACTTCGCCGCAGGCGGTGCGCGACTTCCTGCGCGTCAAACTGGGTGGTTTGGAGCACGAGGTGTTCGCTGTACTGATGCTCGATGCGCAGAACCGCCTGATCGAATACGTCGAGCTGTTCCGGGGCACGGTGAGTCAGGCATCGGTGTATCCGCGCGAGGTGGTCAAGGAATCGCTTGCGCTCAATGCGGCGGCAGTGATTTTTTGCCATAACCATCCATCGGGTGTCGCCGAGCCGTCGCGGGCGGACGAGGTATTGACGCAGACGCTGAAAACCGCGTTATCGCTGGTGGACGTGCGGGTGTTGGATCACTTAATCGTGGCGGGCAATGAAATCATGAGTTTTGCGGAACGTGGGCTGCTGTAGCCCGAGGGGGCATCGCCCCCTTTTTGCTTCGCTCGTATACGGCTGCGCGCTGCGCTTGCCCTCCAGGGGATCGGCTGGTCAGCCCATCCCCGCCGCACTCTGTTTGGCGCCCCTGCAATGCCGCCGAACAGGTTATACCTGATCGGCCAACAGCCATCCATCTAGGTGTGCCGCTGGCACACAGGGGCGCTCGCCGCGCTGCGTTGGTTTCAGCGCATCCCTTGGCCCATCGACCGCTGTTCGTCCTTCCCCAAGTTCATCGCTTTCTCCCGCGACCGTAGCCATCAGTGCCCGGCCGTCAAGGCGCGCAGGGCCGTGTCCTCGCCTGCGGCTGCGGGCCGCACCAACCCTGCGCTTCTTCCTTGACAGCCTGTCCCTTGCTGGCCCGGTTTTTCGCGGGCGATGAACTCAGGAAAGACGGCGGCAAACAGGGACCGGCCCAGGGTCTCTGCGCCGAACCCAACCAAAGCCACAACGGGCTCCGAATCTTGGAATCCGGTCAGCTTTGAAACCACAGGAGAGTGCGCATGCAGATACCGACACCGTGAATCGACAGCGAGTTTTGTTCTTCCATTTTTTGTTTTCTTTCGTCCCGACACGGGACAGGAGCTATCACCATGAACACCGTTACCCATCAAGAAGTCCAAGCCCTTGAAGCCGCTGCGCCCTCGCAAAACATGCTGCTGGTGCCGCTATCGCAGCTTCGCCCATCCAAGCGCAATGTGCGCAAGACCTTGGGCGCTTCCATCACCGAACTGGCCACCAGCGTTGAGCGCGTAGGCCTGCTGCAAAACCTGACCGTGACTCTTGCCAGCGATGGCGAGCATTACGAAGTGGTGGCCGGTGGCCGTCGCCTTGCGGCATTGAAATTGCTGGCTAAGAAACGGCGCATTGCCAAGGATTACGCGGTGCCTTGCCTGCTGGTGGCCGATGCCTCGGCCCGCACTGCCAGCCTGACCGAGAACGTGCAGCGCGAAGCCATGCACCCCGCCGACCAGTTCGAGGCGTTCGCCGACTTGATCGCGGAAGGCCGACCCATCGAAGACATCGCCGCAGACTTTGGCGTGACCCCGCTGGTGGTGCAGCGCCGCTTGAAGCTGGCGAATGTCTCGCCGCGCTTGATGGCCGACTACCGGGCCGATACCGTGAACCTTGACCAGTTGATGGCATTGGCGATCACCGACGACCACGCCGCACAGGAAGCCGCGTTCTACGATGCGCCGAACTGGCAGCGCAACCCGACCGCCTTGCGCGAACGACTGACCGAGCGGGAAATCGACGCCCATCGCCATCCGCTGGTGCGCTTTGTCGGGCTGGAAGCCTACGAGGCCGCAGGTGGTGGCATCCGGCGCGACCTGTTCGCGGATGCTGACCAAGGTATCTATTTGACCGATGCGGCATTGATCGACCGGCTGGCGCAAGACAAGCTGGCAGGCATTGCCGACGAGGTGCGCCGCGAGGGTTGGGCGTGGGTGGAGGCGGTGCCCGCCGCCACCTATGCCGACCTGCAAGCCTTCCAGCGTGCGCCGAAGGAACGGCGCAAGCCCAATGCCCGCGAGGCCAAGCGCATCGCCAAGCTGCAAGCGAAGGTACTGGAAGTCGGGGAAGCCTTGGATGCCGCCCTTGAGGCCGAGGATGAAGAGAAGGCCGAGGCCTTGCAGGAAGAAGGCGAACGCCTGGGTGAGCAACTGGAGGCGCTAGAAGCCGAATTGCTGGCCTATGGCTCGACTGTTCGCGCTGCTGCTGGTGCCATCGTCACCCTTGATCGGCAGGGCGAGCCTGTCATTCATCGCGGTCTGCTGCGCGATGCCGAGGCCAAGGCGTTGCGCACGCTGGCGAGGGTGCAAGGCGGTATCGACTCGGAAGACACCGAGGACGAGGACAGCCCCGAGCCGAAGAAGGCCGGAATCTCCGAGAAACTGGCACGCCGTTTGAGCGCCCACCGCACTGCGGCACTGCAAATCGAACTGGCGCGCAATCCGCAGGCATCGCTGGCCGCGCTGGTGCATGGCATGGTGCAGCGGGTCTTGCAGGACGCCCATGCGGTAGAGCTGCCCATCGGCATCAGCATCCGTCCACAGGACAGACTGGAAGGCTACGCCCCGGACTGGCCGCAATCGCCTGCCGCTGTCGCCTTGCGGGAACTACAGCAGGCATGCGGTGAGAAGCTGCCGGAGGACGATGCCGAACTGTTCGCGGTGCTGCTGGCACTGTCGCAGGATGAACTGGTGCGGCTGCTGGCGGTGTGCGTGGCATCGACCGTGGATGTAGTTTCTTCGCGGGAACACGATGCGTCGGGTAAGGTGTTGGCTCAGGCGGTCGGGTTGGACATGGCGGCATGGTGGAAGCCGACTGCCGAGGGGTATTTCTCCCACGTCTCCAAGGCGGTGATTCTGGAAGCTGTGCAGCAGTTTGCACCCGGAAATGTCAGCCGACTGGCGAAGCTCAAGAAGGCCGACATTGCCAGCGAGGCCGAGCGGCTGGCCGAGGGAACGGGCTGGATGCCTGCCATGTTCAAGAGCGAGGACAGCACTAGCGCGGCGCAGGACGACGCGCAGCAGGAAAGTTCGCAGAACGCGACGAACGACACGCCAGAGGAAGCTGCGCAGGAGGCTGTCATCGAGATGGAGGCAGTGGCCGAGGCGCTGGCTGCGTAAGGTAGCAATGACAAATGGCCCCGGCGCAAAATGCGCCGGGGTATTTTCTTGAAAAATCGGGCGCGGCAAGTGTGCCGCGCCCGGTCTAACAGCCGACAAGCCCCCCCAAAAAACCAAAAGCGCGCCCCGCCGTCATGGCGGGGCGCCGAATCGACAGGCACTCCGGCCCATGCCGGGCCTGCGCGTGCGATGCACTTGCCCAGGTAGAGCCCCCGCCGCAGCGGGCGGGGGCTGGGGTGCGCTGCACCTTGCTGCTGCCGGTTGTGCAAATGCGCGCCGTCCATGATGCTGACGGTTGGCCGTCAGTTACATCACGAAGGACGGTTCACCGACACGCCGCACAGCCTTGCCATGAAGATTTCACGCCACGCTTCAACCCGTTTGCCGTCTGATACCGGGAGCGTTCCCGCCAGTCGTTCCCAGCCAGACCTTACCGACATCAAGGCGCATGCCGGCGCTGCCTTCCTGCGGGAATGCCGAGTTAGCCATCGCTCCATTCGGGCCAGTTCGACCCCTGCGTCCTTGGCTTGTCGTGAATCCTGGCAAGGGCACGGCTTACGCCTCGGGCTTCATGGCTGCAACCGTCTGGCCCAAACAATTTCCCTGGCGCTGTGCGCCTTCCTCGCGCAACAAATTCTTTGGGCCTCCCGGTCCTCCACGCTGTTGCGGCCGCTATGCGGTGCGGCCAGCCCGTCCCTCGCCGGGCGGATCACCGACAAGGACGCGATGGGCGCGATCTTGCAACCCCGAAAGGAAACTTCATCATGGCTAACATCGGCACCTTCACCGCAGACAAAGACGGCTTCACCGGCACGCTTCGCACCCTGACGCTCAACGTCAAGGTCAAATTCATCCAGAACGACAAGACCAGCGAGAACGCTCCCGACTACCGCATCCAGGCAGCCAACGGGCTGGAAGTCGGCGCAGCATGGAAGAAAATCAGCCAGGCCGAGCGGCCTTACCTGTCGGCGAGCCTGGACGATCCTTCGTTCCCGGCCACCGTCTACGCCCGCCTCATCGAAGGCGAGGACGGCACGCACAACCTGATCTGGTCGCGCAGCAAGGGCGACTGACGCCGCCCTTGCGCCCCGCCCATCGTGGCGGGGCATTCCCTGACGGTCAGTGCTCCGGCTCGGAAGCAGTCAGACGGCTTTCCGTCGCCGTCATCAAGTCGGCCGAACTGCAACCCAGCGCCCGTGCGATCTTGAGAATGATCGCCAGCGTGGGCATGTGTTCGCCGCGCTCAATCTTGCCCATGTGCGAGCGTTCGATGCCCGCCAGGTGGGCGAGCGTCTCCTGGGCAACCCCTTGCTCTGTTCTCAGCGCGCGCACCGCGGCGCCGAAGGCTTGTGCCGGTTCGGCCTCGAATGTGGTGGCGCCGGCCGGGCGGCCACGCTGGATTGATCGCTTCTGCATGCACAGAAGCGTCGATTAACAGCACAATTAAAACCACGTTATCTTTAACTCATTGGCTATTTCGGCCTACCATGTTGGATAGCGGCCTCTCGCTCTTTATTGCGCTTTTGCGCTTCTGCGTAAAGCCGGATTCGTGTTTCTGTGCTTCCGTGGATTCGTTGACTTCCATCTGTACGCTTTTGCGATCTTCCGTAAATCCTTATTGGCACATCCGAGGCTTTCTGTGCATCCAGCAATACGGTTTCGTGCGTCATCGGCTTTGTGGGCATCCTGGCCGCTCTCAGGTTCACCCCGCAGCGGAAAAGTGCGCGAGTCTGGCGCACGCCGCTTGCCGTCAACCCCGGCCCGCACCGGACCGTGTTGGGGTATGACGGCTGCGCTTGGCACGTGCGCCCCAGTCGCCTTGCTCCGCCGTGGAGTGAACCCTTTGAAGGAAGCGACCATGACCCAATCTCTTATCACCGACGAACAACGCGCCCAACTGCTCGCCAATAGCCGAGCCAGTGCCGAAGGCCAGGACATTGACCCGACGCCCGTCGTCAAGCTGTTCACCCCGGACGCGCACGCGACCTGGCTGCTCACCGAACTCGATCCCGAGGATGGCGATACGGCCTTTGGCCTGTGCGATGTCGGAATCGGCATGCCCGAGCTGGGCAACGTGCGGATATCCGAGCTGGCGTCCATCGTCGGACCGTTGAAGCTGCCCATCGAGCGGGATCTGTATTTCGTTGCGCAGCGCACACTGTCAGACTATGCGCGGCTCGCCCGCATCAACGGTTCGATCATCGACTGATAGAACCGCATGGCCCGCTGCGGCGGGCCATCCAGGCGCTGCCGCCTCCGGCGTACTGTGTCTATTTCGGTCTCAGTTCAGACCCTGATCGCATCAATCCAGACTATGCACCGCAGCGGTGCAAACACGACCCAAACAGTCACGATGCCTGGTGAGCCTTGCGGCACCGTGTTCGGATACTGCGCACCATTTCCGGTTGCGCAGCCGTCGCATTCGGACACCCCCTGCAACGCTTCGGAGTCCATTGGGCTTGACACTGCCAGTTTATTAAATGCCCCATGACGTTTTGACGATGACTCCATAGCTTCGTAGCACCGATGCCCGTGGCGACTGTTCCTGCTATCCGACAGGAGGTTGCGCCATGGCAGAGTTGAGTTCCGATCATTGGCGTCCGAGCGCCGCGTATCTCTATGTCCTGCACCTGGACGGCCCGGCCTTGGCCTGGGAATACCTGCGGCGCGACCTGGACTACCGGCGCGACTGGCTACGCCGTCAGCGCCACCCCGAGGTGGCGCAGCGCTGGGGCCTGCGCCTGCTGGAAGATCCCGGCCAGGATGCGCGGGACGCGCACCCGGCCTGGTTCCCCGACCACGATACCGTGGTGCAGCTCTATCCCGATGCTGATCCGCCACCCAATGCCGGCCTCTTCGAATTCTGGCGCATTCCCGGCCACAAGCAACTGATCCATGACGGCCGGCGCCTGGTGCTGATCGTTCGGCAACCGGGCTGCTGCCTGCGTATGGCGCTCGCGCCCGCGCTGGAGGACGGCATGGCTTACGTCTACGCCATCCGCGCCTGCCAAGCTCCTTGCGTCCGCTATCGCGCGCTGGCGGGCGAACTGAACAAGCTGCAGGAGGCCAGCAACACCACGCCTGCGGGAGTGGTCAAACCGCGTCCATCCCCGTCGTCATTGCTGGAACTACACACCCTACAGGCGCTCGACGGCACCCTGGCGGGTGCGTCTTTGCGCACGGTGGCCGACGTGCTGTTCGGCCCCGATGCCGTGGCCGAGGGCTGGCACGCTGATGGCGATCTGCGCGCCCGCGTGCGCCGCTTGGTGCAACGCGGGAAAAAGCTGATGCGCGGCGGCTATCGCCGCCTCGCACAGCTTCCGCCGCTTGAGCAGGGACGTTTTGCATCGGACGCAAAACGTCCCTGAGCAGAACGCCGCGCTTTCTTGAGACTGGCCTCCATCCGGTCACGCTCTTGTGGCCGGCGATCCTGACCGATGGAGGTTCACACCATGAGACCAGTCCCCTTGCGGCCCGCTGCCGCACCCGCTGCCACGCAGCAACCCGCACAGCCTGTGCGCTACCTGACCAACGACGAGGCCGCCGAGTTCCTGCGGCTGTCGCCGCGCACATTGGAAAAACAGCGCGTGATCGGCGGCGGGCCGCGCTTCCGCAAGTTCGGTCGACGTGTCATGTACGCGGTGGCCGACCTCGAAACCTGGGCGGATGCCCGTAGCTTCGAGGCCACTTCCGACCCCGAATACGCCGAGCGCCACTCTGGCGACAGCCGCGATGGTCAGCATGGTCGCCGCTGACCTTAGGCAAGCCAGGCACGCCGGTGACGCTCGCCATGTCCAGCCCATCGCTGCTGCCAGCGCAGACTATGCAGCAGCACGAACAGCTCGACCTGTTTCGCGCGCTGCCGGGCGACATGGCGCCGCGCGACGCCCAGGACTTGATGGCCTATCCGTTCTTCTCGCTAGCCAAGTCGCGGCGTATTGCGCCGATCGACTTTCGTTCCGGCGGCGTAACCGTGCGCGTGGAAGGCACGGCCGAGCATGGCATCGCCACGATCTGGGATGCCGATATCCTGATCTGGGCCGCCAGCCAGATCGTGGAAGCGCGGGATGCTGGCATTCGCAGTTCGCGCCGGATGCAAGCCACTCCCTACGAGATCCTGCGCTTCATCGGGCGCGGTACGTCGCTGCACGACTACCAGCGCCTGAAGGCGGCGCTGGACCGCTTGCAGTCCACCAGCGTGGCGACTTCGATCCGGGAAACAACAGGCAGACGCCTGCACCGCTTCTCGTGGATCAACGAGTGGAAGGAGCGGGCCGACAGCAAGGGGGTTCCGCTGGGCCTCGAATTGATTCTGCCGGACTGGTTCTATGCCGGCGTGCTGGACGAAGCCCTGGTACTGACCATCGACCCGGCGTATTTCAAGCTCACGGGCGGTATCGAGCGCTGGCTGTACCGCCTGGTGCGCAAACACGGTGGCAAACAGCCCGGTGGCTGGCAGTTCGACTTCCCGCACCTGCACCGCAAATCGGGCAGCTCGGCACGCTTCTCGGACTTCGCCTACGACCTGCGTGCCTTGGTGGCACGGCAGTCGTTGCCGGGTTACACCCTGAGCATCGAGCGATTGCCGGGAGAGCCGGAAATCCTGGCTTTCCGGCCCGTGCCGCAAACGGCACGGGGATAAGTCGTGGACAACCTGTGAATGACCTCGTGCTATCAGGCGCAAGGTGGCTCGTGCTATCGGGAGTACGTCTCTCGTGCTATCAGGAGTACGAATCGCCCGCAAAGCCAGTAACGGCGCGGGTTCCCGCCTCCCTTAACTTACCTAACTTAAAACCTCTAACTTTTAATAAGAGCGTGCCGGTTCGGTGGATAAGTGCTGAAACCGGCTTTGAACCCCGCTTTCAAAACCGTTTGCCAGCAGGAGCAAGGCCATGATCATCGCCTTGCTCAACCAAAAAGGCGGGGTCGGCAAGACCACGCTCGCCACCCACATCGCCGGTGAACTAGCGATGCAGGGCAAGCAAGTCATCCTGCTGGATGCCGATCCGCAAGGGTCATCCCTGGATTGGACACAACGGCGCAGCCAGCAAGGGCTGCCCAGATTGTTCAGCGCAGTCGGCTTGGCAAGGGAAACCCTGCACCAGGAAGCGCCAGAACTGGCCAGGCGCTGCGATCACATCGTTATTGATGGTCCACCCAGAATCGCCGCACTCGCGCGCTCCGCGCTGCTGGCGGCCGACTGCGTGCTGATCCCGGTGCAACCCAGTCCTTACGACGTTTGGGCCAGCGCCGAGATGGTGGCGTTGATCCGCGAGGCCCAGGTCTTCAGGCCAACGCTGCGCGCGGCCTTCGTCATCAACCGGCGGGTCAGTACCACGGTCATCGGGCGCGAGGCGCGCAACTCGCTCGCCGATCAACCGCTGCCAGCACTGCGTGCGGAGATTCGCCAGCGTATCGTCTTTGCCGACAGCGTGGCCGCTGGTCGGCTTGCACGCGAACTGGTGCCGGACAGCGCTGCCGCGCGTGAGATCACTGCGTTGGTTGATGAGCTGCTGCGGTGGTCGCCATGACCAGCAAGCGCATCGCCATCGGCGCACGTCCACCGGCGAATCCGCAAGCCGAAGCCTGGATTCGCCAGGGTGAAGGTGCAGACATCAACAAGGGCGATCTCTACACCGCGCGCCTGACCCTCGACGTGACGCCCGCGCTACGCGCTCGCATCAAGGTCTCAGCTTTCACCCAAGGCACCACGGTGGCCGAACTGCTGCGCGCCTTGCTGGAACATGAGTTCCCGGAGAAGACACCATGAATACAAACACGCAGGTCCAACCAACAACAAGCGCGGCTGCGCCACCGCCATCGCTGCCCGCACTTACCGGCCAAGTCGGCAATGTGCCGCTGACCCGCGTGGCACTCGCTTACGTGGACAAGCGCATCAACCTCTATCTGCGCTTCGGCAACCCGGCGCGCACTATCCAGCTCGACCGCTGGCGGCGCAGCGCGGTGTTCCTGCCGGCGTTCATCTTCTGCCGCATCCGCTGGGAGTCCAACGACTACGGTACGACCCGCTGGCAGCTCATGGTGATGCAGGCCTGCACGCCGCTGGACGCAGTGCAGCGCATTCCCGGCATACACCCCGGCGCGCGCATCCTGCTGCACGCCGAAGGTGAACGACAGGTGCAGGCCGTGCTGCCATTGATAGACGCCATCGAAGCACTGGGTATCGCCCCCATCGACGTGTCGCCAGCGTACTGGCGCACGCTGGGCAACCGTCTCTCCGCACACCTGGCGCTGCCGCAATACACCGCCGAGCGGCATGCCGCCTGGCTCGCCGGGAAGGAATTGCAATGACTGCCAAACCTCGCTCGCGTCTGTGCGCTCACCTTGTGTTGGCAGTGCTGTCCACTTGCGGCCTTGCTGCGATGGCCTGGGCATCCTTTGCGATGCCTTCGGCACATGTCGTCTACAACCCGTCCAACAGTGTGCCGGTCGGCTGGTATCGCATCGAATCGGTCACTTCGCCAGCCGACTCGCTGCACGTCGGCAGCATCGTGCTGGCCCGGCTTCCGGCAGAAGCGGCCGCACTGGCTGCGCAGCGTGGCTACCTGCCGCCACACATTCCGCTGCTCAAACGTATCGGTGCGGTTGCTCCTCAAGACGTTTGCATCGTCAATGGTGTTGTGCGCATTGACGGCGTGCCGGTGGCCGCCGTGTTGCGCACCGACCGGATGGGGCGTCCGCTGCTTTCCTGGCAGCAGTGTCGGGCGCTTGCCGAAGGTGAACTGTTTCTGCTCAGTGTCACCAATCCGGCGTCGTTCGACAGCCGGTATTTCGGGCCGATTGCTGCATCCGCCGTGATCGGTACGGCGCAGTCGGTCTACCTGGAGAAGCAACCATGAAATCGACCGGCTGCATGCAGACTGACCGAGGATCTTTACGGCCTCGCTTTTGCGTTGACGTGCTATCGGACTTGTCGTTGCCGATGCTGGCACAACCTCATTGTGCGTGCAGCTTGAATGCATTTGCACCGCGCTTTGCCCTGCATCCGTTGCTGCGTTTGAGGAACAGTTCTTCGCACGCTTTCGCGCACGTTTGCGTGCGCCCCAACGTGCAGATGGCTTGCCCCGAGCGCGCCATGCCGCAGGCATGGTTGGCGCTCGTCGGCTGGCAGGCTGCGCGGGACGCAGCGCCGCCGGGGCACCGCAGACCCGTGCCGTCAGGCAGGGGGAAGGTGCAGGGCAAGATTGAAGGGTCCGGCACGCTGCCGGCCCATAAGCGAGTCTGCACGTGGGGTTGGCGCGGCACGCGCTATTTGGCGGCACCGTGCCGTCAAGTTCGCCAAAGCCTTGTGGGCATTGGCGAAACCGCGTGCATGGCACGCCCTGGTCGGATGGCCGTGGCTGGAGTATCCGCATGAGCAGGCGCGGCAACTCGGATGGTGAAGACCGTTTTAGCATCCGGCCCGGCGCACCCAAGCAGCGCGGCCAAGCCTTCGTCTCGCAGGTGCTGCGGCAGGCCAGCAAGGGGGCCAACTCGACTGGCCGCAAACCGGGAAAGACACCCGGATCACGTCTGGGGCGGGGCCATGTGGCTGCGCGCTTCACCGGGCAGTCGCTATCTGCGACCTCTCGGCGTGCCACCGTCAAGGTGCGGCTGGTCTACCTCAAGCAGGCCGGTGCGCGTTCAACCATCACGCACCTGCGCTACATCGAGCGCGAAGGCGTCGGCCGCGAGCAGGACGCCGGCAAGGCCTATGGGCCAATGACCGATGAAGCGGACTTGCCGGCTTTCGAGGAACGTGGCCGGGAAGTTCGGCACCAGTTCCGCTTGATCGTCTCGCCCGAGGATGCCGAACAGCTCGATGACCTGCGCACCTACACGCGCCACCTGATGGGCCGTATGGAGGCCGATCTGGGCAGCCGGCTGGACTGGGTGGCGGTGAACCACTGGAACACCGACAACCCGCACACGCACATCGTATTGCACGGCAAGGATGACACGGGCAAGGACCTCATCATTTCGCAGGCCTACATCACCCGCGGCATGCGCGAGCGCGCTGCGGAGCTGTCCACCGAATGGCTGGGGCCGCGCATCGAACTGGAGATCCAGCGCACACTGGTGCGGGAGGTCGATCAGGAGCGGTGGACCAGCTTGGACCGCACGCTGCAACGCGAGGCAAAGGATGGGCTGAACCATGTGGATCAGCCGGCCAGCGATCCGAATCTGCGACAGCAGCGCGTGCTACTGGTGGGTCGTTTGCAGCGGCTGCAACGCATGGGGTTGGCGAGCGAGCAACAGCCCGGCGTCTGGGTGGTTCACGCCGATGCCGAACCCGTGCTGCGAGCGATGGGCGAACGCGGCGACATCATCCGCACCATGCAGCGGGCCATGGGAGGTGCGCAGCGCGACCTGGCCGTGTTTCAGCCAGGCCAAGATAGCCGTTCCGTTATCGGCCGGGTAGCCGGTAAAGGGCTTGCGGACGAGCTGTACGACAAGGGCTATCTGGTAGTCGATGGCATCGACGGCAAGGCGCACTATGTGGCGTTGCCTGCCAAGATGGAGCTGGCGCAGTACCCGGTCGGCACCATAGTCGAAGCACGCGGTTCAGTCGAATTCCGGGCGGCTGATAAGAACATTGTCGCGCTGGCAGTCGATGGCCTCTACCGTACCGATCATCACCTCGCCGTTGCCAAGGCGCAGGCCACGTCCGGACGCGATCCGCACGAGGTGATCGATGCACATGTTCGGCGGCTGGAGGCACTGCGTCGGGCTGGCATTGTCGAGCGCATCGCCGAGGGCGTCTGGCGCGTGCCAGTGGAACTGCCTGAGCAAGGTCGGCAATACGACATGCAGCGACTGGGTGGCGTGTCAGTGGAGTTACGTTCGCATCTGCCCATTGAACGACAGGCTTTTGTGATCGGTGCGACATGGTTAGATCAGCAATTGATCGGCGGAGCCAGCGGCATCGCCGACAACGGTTTCGGCGGAGAGGTACGCAATGCGTTACGGCAGCGAGCCAACTTCCTGATCGATCAGGGACTGGCTGAACGACGCGGGCAGCGGCTAATCCTCGCCCGCAACCTGCTGGCGACACTGCGCGGCAGGGAGGTGGAGGCTGCGGGCGGGCGCATCGCGGCCGAAACCGGCCTGGCGCATCGGCCGGTGGCCGATGGCGAGCGCATCACCGGCGTCTACCGGCGCAGCGTCCAACTCGCCAGCGGCCGCTTCGCGATGCTTGATGACGGCATAGGCTTCAGCCTGGTGCCGTGGAAGCCAGTGATCGAGCAACGGCTGGGGCAGACTTTGACCGCCGTAGTGCGTGGTGGCGGGGTGTCGTGGGAGTTCGGGCGGCAACGCGGGCCGTCAATCGGCTGAGATGGTTCGGCTTTGCGTCTCTCAAGCCACAACCCAAGGCGAAACCGGCTGGCATTGGGATGCCAGCTCATCCACTACGACGCGCGCCTTGGTCGACAAATGCCGGGTTTGCAGCCACGAGGCGCGAATCGAAAGGGCCAGAGTTCTCTCTGGCCCTTTTCACGTTTGCTGTAGCACAAGCACTGACGCAGGTTTCCGGTGACAAGTTTGACCCAGAATTTAATTGACGCTGGCAACAAAGCGTCGACTCGCGGACTTTGCGACGCGCACTCATCCGAAAATTCACTTGCAAGGTGCCAATGGCGATGTTCTAATAAACGTTCGTTTAGTTTCAGAATCGCCCGACTCAGGAGGAATTCGATGGCTGAGAAAGCCCCCAAGAAGAAAAAGATGCGCGAAGAGGTGCTGGAACGGTCGGTTCCGCTCTTCGCAACGGTCGGATTTGACGGGGTTTCGATGCGTGATATCGCGGCTGCCGTGGGTGTGACGCCTGCCGCCCTCTACCACCACTTTTCGGACAAGGAGCAGCTCTATCTGGATGCGGTCGGCTATGCCTTCGAAGAAAAGGTGGGGCCCTTGAAGACACTCCTGGACGGTGGAGGAAATCCCTGGGAGCGGATCGAGGCATTCATCACGCGGCTTGCGAACCTACTCGCCGCCGAGCGGGACTTTCTACGCCTGATGCAATGGGTGCTGCTGGACAGCGATGAACGGCGCCAACGTAGCCTGGTGGACTGCGTTTTTAGAGACCTGTTCAACGCACTGCGCGATTTCGCCGCAGAACTCGCTCCGGGCCATGACGCCCATCGGCTTGCCGTTTCGATAATCGGCTTGGTGCTCTATCCCTTTGAAACCCAGTCGGTGCGACGTTTCCTGCCGGGCTACACCCACCAGCAGGAAGACCCCGAGGCCATTGCGCGGCATATCGTCGGCTTGCTACGCAACGGTCTCGGCGGAATCAACGAGGAAAATCCATAACAACGCCCTGTCTAGGGCAAACGTGCGGAGCAGACGTACCCTGCTCTATAACTGCAAGGAGAAGAAGCGATGAAACTACAAAAATGGTTAGTCCTGTCGGTACTGGTGATCGGCGCAAGTGCACAGGCGGCGGAAGACCCCGCGGCAAAGCCGGTCGAGCCGGCCAAGGTGTCCGTGCTGCAGAAAGCGGAGGAAGGTGCGAAGAAGGCGGCCGAGGAAGCCAAAGAGGCGACGCGCAAAGCCGCAGAAGCCGCCAAGCTGGCTGTAGATAAGGCTGAGCAGGCCGTCAGTGAAGCCTCGCAGAAAACCGCGGAAGCTGCCCGGCAGGCGGCACGGGATGCTGATGAAGCCGCCAAGCTGGCTGTACGCAAGACCGCAGAAGCCACTCGAAAAGCAACCGCAGCCACCAAGGAAGCCGCGCAGAAGGCCGAGGAAGCCGCTAAAAAAGCAGCCGTAGCCACCAAGGAAGCTGCACAGAAAGCCGAAGAAGCCGCCAAAAAGGCGGCCAAATCTGGCAAAGAGGCTGCGCAGAAAGCGGCCGAAGCCACGCGGGACGCCGCACAGAAAACCACTGAAGCCACCCGAGAGGCTGCCGACAAGGCGCTTGAGGCAACCAAGGAAACGGCTCGGAACGTCAAAGATGCCGTGACGAAGTAACCCTTATCGGGCAGGCTGCTTGCCCGATAAATTTTCACAGCGTTGCGCTTTCATTTTTTATTTTTATCACTGATCGAGAGGTATGCCATGTCTAAATCCAACACACCCAGTTCCACGACCAAAGACAAACTGATTGCCGACATAAAGCAGATTGTCGCCGATGCCGATGCGCTCTTGCAGGCTACTACCGATCAAGCCAGCGAGAAGGTCGCCGACTTGCGCATCGGCCTTCGGAAAAACCTGAAGACGGCCCAAGGCCGACTTGCCGAGTTCGAGGCCACCGCCGTCGACAAAACCACGGAAGCCATCCGGGAGGCACTGCAAAAAATCTCGGAAGCGGCCAATCAAGCGACTGTAGCCACCATGGAAGCGGCGCAGAAGGCCGAGGAAGCGGCCAAAAAAGTGGCGGGGTCCGGTAAAGACGCGGCCCAGCACGCCGCAGAAGCCGCCAGGGATGCAGCCCAGAAAGCAGTTGCCGCCACCAGGGAGGCCGCCAACAAGGCACTGGATGCAATGCAGGATTGGATGCGATGACGGAAATGGCCCGGAAGGCCAAAGACACCATCAACAAGTAGCTCTTGGCACGCACGACCTGGTCGCATCGGCGGACGGGTCGTGGAAGGCCCGCGCCTAGGCGACGCGATGAGGTAACAGCTATCGCAGCCACCAGGGCTGCTGGTATTTTTATGCGCGGCACCGCCATGACACCCGGTTGTTCAGGTCATCACTTCAGGAGGATCACTATCATGCAAAACGAAACAGGCAACAATATTGGCGGCAGTAACGATGCAGTGATGCTCGAAGCTGAAGTGCGTAGCGCCGTCGAGCAGGGTCACGATGTGCAGGAAATGGTGCGGCAGCTCACCTTGCGCAAGATCAGTGCGCGCTCGCTCGATATCGAATCCCTGCGACAGATCGCGCGTGCCGTGCTGAGCGGCGCGCGGGCCGGCGCACAAAAGGAGTTGCAGCAGTCAGCGGCACAAACCGAAATCATGCGGACACGCCTCAAACAGGCCGTCGCTGGGCTGGACGCGGCGTTGGCGCAGTTTGCCGAAGCCTCCAAACTGGCGGTGGAAGAAGCGGCGGTCCGGGCGCAGACATTTTCCCGTGAGGACCTCGCCCGTGCGCGCACCGACCTGGAAAGCCTGGAGGCGATGTTCCTGGAAACCCTGCAAAGCTCGGCCTCGGGTGCCAAGGATGCCGCAGGAGAAATCCTGTCCGATCTGGCGAGGCACGCCCGCCTCTATGGCTCCGCCGTGCGCGCACAGTTGAAGGAAACCCTGGCCGTCATCACGCACCAGCTTGGCACGGCGGGACGCACTCAGGTTGTTGCCGGCTTGCATCTGGCACAAGCCACTTCCGACCTGCTGCGCCAAATCGCTGCCGGCGTGCTCACCGGCCTGGCCGATCACGTCAAACCCGGCCATTCCCAAGGCAAGGGCAACTGATGCTGTGGCAGGCCCTGACCGCAGTGCGCGACATCGGCCGCCTGCATGACATCACCTCGATCCTGATCCGCTACGGCTTTGGCGACATGGTGCGCCGGATGGGACTGGCCAATGCCCTGGAGCGGGCCGGGCGGGCGCTGCACTGGAACGAAGCGCAGGAACTGGCTCATCTCGACCCGCCCGCCCGGGTGCGGCGCGCGCTGGAGGAATTGGGGCCGACCTTCGTCAAGCTAGGCCAGGTGCTTGCCACCCGCATCGACCTGTTCGAGCCAGAATGGATCGCCGAATTCGGCAAGCTACAGGACAGCGCACCCGCTGCCTCCTACGCCGGGATACGTCAGCAGCTCACCGAAGACCTGGGCGCACCGCCCGAGGAGGTGTTCGCCGCCTTCGACCCCGAGCCGCTGGCGGCCGCCTCCGTCGCACAGGTGCACCGCGCCCGCCTCGAAGACGGCAGCGAGGTGGTAGTCAAAGTACGTCGGCCAGGCATCCGGCCGATCATCGAAGCCGACCTGCGCTGGCTCGCCAGACTGGCGAAACTCGCTGAGGGGGAAAGTCCGGAACTGCGCGCCTTTCGCCCGCAGGAAGTGGTGCGCCAGTTTAGCCAGTCGCTGCGGCGCGAACTCGATTTCGCTGGCGAATGCCGCAATGCCGAGCACATCGCGGAGAATTTTGCCGGCTATACCGACAAAGACGAGCCCACCGGCGACGCCTCTGCCGAAGCTGCGCCTGAACCGCCTCCGGCGCTCCCAATCATCATCATCCCCCGCGTCTATTGGCAATGGACCGGCGAACGGGTGTGCGTGCAGGAATTCATAGCCGGCATTTCCGGGCGCAAGCTTGCCACCGTCGACGAGGCCGGCCTCGACCGCAAGGTCCTCGCCCGCCGGGGCGCGCACGCAGTGTTGAAGATGATCGTCGAGGACGGCTTCTTCCACGCCGACCCGCACCCCGGCAACGTGTTTTACCTGCCCGGCAACCGCATCGCCTTCATCGACTTCGGCATGGTCGGGCGGCTCACCGAGGTGCGCCGCGACCAGTTGACCGGCCTGCTGCTGGGGCTGGTCAAGCACGAGCCGCGCCGCGTCGCCGACGTGATGCTCGACTGGACCGGCGACGGCGCCATGGATGAGGACGGCCTGCTTGTGGAAATCCAGACTTTTGTGCAGCAGTACCACGGCGTGGCGCTCAAGCAGCTCCGGCTCGGTGCCATGCTCTCCGACTTGGTGGCCATTTTGCGTCAGCACCAGCTGGCCTTGCCGCCCGATCTGAGTCTGCTGATCAAGGCCTTCATCTCGCTCGAAGGCATGGGCCGCGAGCTCGACCCCGACTTCGACATGGCCGGCGAGGCGATGCCTTTGCTGGAACAGGCGCTACGGGCACGTTATGCACCCACTGCGCTCCTCCAACGCGGCTGGCGAGGGGTCAGCGAAGCGCTTTCCCTGGTGGCCGGCCTGCCCCAGGATATCTCCCGGCTGTTGCGCGCCGCCCGGCGCGGCCGGCTGGAAATCCACATTGACATCACGCACCTCAAGCGTGTCGGCAACCAGCTTGACAGCGCCGCCAACCGGCTGGTGGTCGGCATCGTCGTCGCCGCCCTCATCATCGGTTCCTCCATCGTCATGACGGTGCCCGGCGGTCCTACCTTGCTGGGGCTACCCTTCTTCGGCCTGCTCGGCTTCGTCGGCGCCGTCATCGGCAGCCTCTGGCTGCTGCTTTCGATCTGGCGTAGCGGGGGCAAGGAATGAGCGGATCGCAGACAGCGCAGGGGTTCGGTGCTGACCCGCTCATCGCGCTGGCGCTGGCGGCCGCGTTCACCCTGTTGGTCGCCCTGGCATGGCTTGCGCTGGTGCGGCAACGCAGCCGGGCGCGGCACCCGGCTTCGGACGTGCCAGCAGCGAGCGATGTCGGAGCCGCCCCGCCCAGAAAGATCGTCATCTTCTACTCGTCCATCGGCCACGGCCACATCAGCGCCGCGCAGGCCATCCAGGAGGAGATCGGCCGGCTGGCGCCGGGCGCGCGCGTGATCCTGCAGGACATCCGCGAGTTCATGCATCCGCTCTGGCGCTGGGTGGACGAGCGGCTCTACTGGTTCATCGCCGGCAATCTCCCGGAAAGCTTCGACGCGCTGTTCCATGCCCTGCAGGCGCGTGGCAACCGGGTGCCCTCGCTGGCATGGCTGTCCAACGACTACCCGGAAGACCAGGTGCGCGCCTTCCTGGAGGCGCAGGCGCCCGACGCGATCCTTGCCACGCATTACGGATCGGCGCAGGTGCTCGGAACCTTGCGCGAGCGCGGGCTGCTGGCGCAGGTGAACATCGGCTGGCTGCACACGGACTTCTTCGAAGGCTATTTCCCGCGCATCTCGAAACGGATCGACCGCACCTTTCTCGCCCATCCCGAGCTGGAAGCGCGCTGGCTGGCCGCCGGCGTGGCACCCGACAAGGTCACCACCAGCGGCATGCCGGTGCGCGTTGCGGCCGCCGACGGCAGAACCCGGGAGATGGCGCTCACGGCGCTGGGTCTCGCCCCGGATGCGCCCACCGTGCTCATCACCTCGGGCAAGGAGGGGGTCGGCGACTACGCGCTTGTGGTGGAGAGCCTGGCCCGCCACCACCAAGGCCCGCTGCAGATCATCGCCGTCTGCGGCGCCAACGCGCGCCAGCAGGCGCTGCTGAATGTGTTGCGGATGGCGCTGCAAAAACGCCTGCCGGAGCCGGTGGCGCTGAAGGTCTGCGGCCTGGTGCCGCACGCCGACCTGCTGGCCTGGATGCGCGCGGCCGACCTGTTGATCACCAAGGCCGGGGGCATGACGCCGGCCGAGGCCTTCGCCGTGGGCACGCCGACGATCCTGCTGGACGTGGTGAGCGGCCATGAGCGCGAAAACGCCGCCTTGTTCGTCCGGCTGGGGGTGGCCGAGCTGGCCGACACCCTGGCGCAGGCGGGCGAGCTGGCGGCCGCCGTGCTGGCCGACCCGCAGCGGCAGGCGGCGATGCGCCACGCCCAGCACGCCTTTCACGACAGTGCCGACCTCGGGCGCATCGCCCGCTTCGCGCTCGACCCGGCCCTGCCCGCGCCGGGTATGACGCCGGACTTCGGCGCCGAGCACGGTAGTGCCGTCACCGACATCGACGCGGCGCTGGCGCGGCTCCAGGCCGAGGCGCCCTGCGACATCGAGCTGCTGCTGTCCTACTCGACCGCCCAAACACCGCAGCGCGTGGTGCTGGAAAACCCGTTCGGGCACATTGCCATCCGCGTCGACAACACCGTCTACAGCGCCAACTATGTGGCCGTGCCGGGACACGACCCGAACCTGTTGCAGCACGTGACGCTGGCCGATTACCTGTACGGCGTGCAGCCGCCGTCGCCGTCGCAGGTGCACACCAACACCTACGGCATGGCCTACGGCCGCGAGACGCTGGGCTTGCGGGTGGCGGGCGTGGCGGCAGAGCGCAAGGCGGCGATGGTGGCCGAGGCGCACCGGATCGAAGATGAGTTTGGGCAAGGCCGCCTGCTGTGGGATCGCAGCGAGTTCAATTGCGCCGACGTGGTGGTGCGCATCCTGCGTGCGGGCGGCTACGACCGCTCGCCACCGCTGGGGCGGCGGTGGCTGCCGGTCATGCCGCTGGACATTTTCGAGGAAGCCCGGCAGACCTGCGAGGAAGACGCGTCCTTGTACATGGAACTGGTGGCCTACCGGCAGATACCGGGCGCCAACGCGGCCTATCGCTTCTCGCGTTTTCCGCTCTCGCTCGGGCAACCGCTGCGCTCGGTGGCGCGGGCGCTGCGCGAGGCGCCGCAAGAACCCCTCGAAGCGGCCGCGACCAAACAGCTGACCGGTTATTTCGGCGACCACCAGCTTTATTTCGAGGATCTGCGCGGCCACGGGGCTGGCGCCCTGGCCGACGATCCGGCGCATTTCAGCCGCGTGCAGCGCAGCTTGGCCGACGCCCTGGCGACCGACCTGCGGCGCTTGCTGGCGGCCCAAGCCAGACGGCCCCTGCGCGAGATCGGGCGTCTGGGTGAGCTTGATGGCGCCCAGGACATCCGGCGCCTGCTGGAGCGCAGCCTGGCGCTGGCGCGCATCGCCACCGAACGGGCCGACGAGGTGCTGCAAGACCGGGGGGCGCGGCGCATGCGGGCGCTGTTTACCGAACTCGTGGACGGGTACGGCCGGATCGGCGCCTGGCACCTGCGGCGCCAGGAGATCGAGGCCTATCTCAAGCGCTTCCAGGTCTTCGAAGCCGCCGTGGGGCGTGAATTCCCTGCCCGCCATGGCGCGCGGCTCGCGCGGGCCACGACGCTCCGGCGCTCACTGCGGTACGGTATCCGGCGTCTGTGCCGGCGCGTCGGTGGGCGGCACCGGCCCACGGGTCATGGGCCGGACAAGGGGGCAAGCCAATGAACGAACCACAAACCAGCAAAGCCCCGGCGGCAAGCCTGACGCCGCCCAAGCGGCCCCGGATCGGCCTGGCGCTGGGCAGCGGTTCGGCGCGCGGTCTGGCGCACGTCGGCGTGCTGCGCGCCTTGAAAGAGGCCAACATCGAGATCGACCTGGTGGCCGGCACCAGCATGGGGGCGGTCATTGGCGCTGTCTTTGCCTCGGGCAAGATTGACGGCCTGAGCGCCAGACTGCGCAATCTCGACTGGCCGGGCATCGTCGCCCTGCTCGACCCGGTGTTTCCCCGCTCGGGGCTGATCGACGGCCAGCGGGTCGCCGAATTCGTGCGCGCCCATGTGCCAAGCGCCCATATCGAGGGCCTGTTGCTGCCCTTTGCCGCGGTGGCCACCGACCTCATGACGGGAGAAGAAGTGGTGACCACGGCAGGCGACCTGACCGAAGCGGTGCGTGCCAGCATCGCCGTGCCCGGCATCTTTACCCCGGTGCGCAGCAACGGCCGCATCCTGGTCGATGGCGGGCTGGTCAATCCGGTGCCGGTGAGCGTGGCGCGCGCCATGGGGGCCGACCTGGTCATCGCGGTCGACCTCAACCACGACATCGTGGCGGGCCGGCTGTCCCACCCCGCCGCCCACGCCAATGGCAACGGCCATGGCCCCATCATGGCGCGCCTGCTGGAGAGCCTGCGGGCCATCAATAGCCCGGTGCTGGCGCAGTTCGAGGCCTGGCTGCACAAGCCCACTCTGGAGCCGCTACCAGGCATTTTCGAGGTGCTGCTCGCTTCGATCTACATCATGCAGGCGCGCGTCACCGAAGCCGACCTGCGGCAAACCCAACCCGACCTCCTGATCCAGCCGCCGCTGGGCGCGGTGCGCTTCATGGAGTTCGACCGCGCCGAAGAAATCATCGACATCGGCTACCGCAGCGCGGCCGAGCAACTGGCCCGCTGGACAAGAACGCCAACCCATGACTGACACGCATCCCATGAACTTCCCCGAGACCGTGATCGCCGGCGTCCACGCCGCCGTGGCGAGCACCCTGACCTGCGAGGCCGTGCCGGTCCGCGGCGCCTTGCGCCTGTTGCTGTTAGGCCAAAATACCCCTATCCGGGCACTGGTGACCTGCAGCCTCCATGCAGGGCAGCCTGGCATCGACGCCGGCACGGCGCTGGACCTGATCCACATCGGCCTGCAGCAGTTGCATGCCCACGTTGACGCGACGACCGGCGCGTCCGCGCTACTGGGCACCGGCGCCACCGTGCTGGCGGGTGACTACCTGACCACCGGGGCTTTTCGCTTGCTGGTGCGCTGCGCTGACCTGCAGGTCCTGGCCCTGGTTTCCGATGCGGTCAACCGGGCTTCGGAACTGGAGGCCACCCAACTGGGCCTGGATCCAGACGCCCGAGACGATCCGTCGCGGCTGTTGCAGACCCGGCAACAACTGGCGGCACCGCTGGGTGAGGCGGCCGGCGCCACAGGCGCCACCCTCGCGGGCTACCCGGAGCCGCTCGCCGGCACGGCCCGGCGTTACGGCCAATACCTTGTTTCAAGCCACGTTTTGCAACAGGAAGCCGATGCCATGGACATCTCCGAGGCACGCACGGCCCTGCAGGACGCCGCGCTCGATCTGTGCCGCCAGGCAAGGCGGGAAGCGCGGACCATCGCGGCGGCCACAGGCAATGGGCGCCCGCTCGAACTGGCTGAACTGATCGCGGCCAGCCTTGGCGCCAAGGCATCGGCATGCAAACCCAAAACTATTACCTCGACATCATCATGAAAGACCCTCTTGTGAAAAAAAGAAAAAACCTCCTCCTCTACTTGGCGCCGCTGGCGCTGGCCGCACTCCTGGGTGCTTGCGGCAAAGCGCCGGAGGCCCCTGCCGCATCAAATACGACCAGCCGCCCCCTGCCGGTCATGACCGCGTCCGCCGGGGCGCCGCTCGAATACACGGCGGTCGGCTCGGTGGTGTCGGACCAGCGCGTCGAGGTCGCCTCACGGCTGAGCGGCTATATCCGCGACATGCTGGTGCAGGAGGGTGACCGGGTGCGGCGCGGGCAGTTGCTGACCCGCCTTGACGCATCGGATGTGGAAGGCGGCATCCGCCAGGGCCAGGCGGCGGGCGGCGCGGCAGAGGCGGCGCTGCGCGATGCGCAGATTGACCTGGAGCGCTTCCAGCGTTTGTTCGAGCGCGGCAGCGTCTCGGACAACGAATTGCGCAAGGTGCGCCTGAAATTCGAGGCCGCGCGCGAGGCCCGTAACCAGGCGCGCGCCGGTCTCGACACGGCGCTGGCCCAGCGCGCCTACGCCGAAATCACCAGCCCGGTGGACGGCGTGGTGGTGGCGCGCCACAAACGAACGGGCGACCTCGCCCTGCCCGGCATGCCGCTGCTGACCCTGGAGTCGGGCCGCGGCCTGTTGTTCGAGACCTTCGTGGCGGAGGGCCAAGTCGCCGCCATCGCGGCCGGCCAGCCGGTGCAAGTCAACATCGACGGCGTGCCCGCGGCGCTCAAGGGCACGGTGAGCCGGGTGGTGCGCTCGGGCGACCCGGTCTCGCGCAGCTACCAGGTCAAGATCACCCTGCCCGAGACGGCGGGGCTGATGCCCGGCATGTTCGGGCGTGCGGCGTTCGGGCTCGGTGCGAGCCAGGCGCCATTGGTGCCCAGACAGGCGTTGGTCGAGCGCGGCGGGCTCACCGGTGTCTTCGTGGTTGATGCCGAAGGCCGGGCACGCTTTCGCTGGCTGCGCATAGCCCGCGAGTGGCCCGATCAGGTCGAGGTGAGTGCTGGTCTGGCCGCCGATGAGCGCTTCGTGGCAGCGGCTACACCGGCCCTGCGCGAGGGCGACCGCGTCACCGCCGCGAAGGAGGCGCAATGAGCCAGCACAAGCTCAACAGCGCCGGCCGCCTGGCGAATCTCTTTGTCACCTCCAAGCTGACCATTTTGTTCATGCTGGCCTGCATCCTGCTGGGGCTGCTGGCCGTGACGCTGACCCCGCGCGAGGAAAACCCCCAGATCGTGGTGCCCGGCGCCCAGGTATGGGTGACACTGCCCGGCGCCTCTGCCGAGGAGGTGGAGGAACTGGTGATCCGCCCGCTGGAGGGCATCGTCAAGCAGATTGCCGGCGTTGATCACACGTATGCGACCGCCATGAATTCGATGGGCGTGTTGATGGTGCAGTTCAAGGTCGGCGAGGACAAGGAAAAATCGCTGGTCAAACTCTACGACCGGGTGCTGGGGCAGCGCGAGCGCCTGCCTGCGGGCGCGGGCGAGCCGCTGATTCGCAGCGTGGATGTGGACGACGTGCCCATTGTCACCGTCACGCTGGCCTCCGAGATCTACGACGATTACGCCCTGAAGCGTCTGGCCGACCGCCTGATGGAAGGACTGCGCAGCCTGGACAAGGTCTCTGCCATTTCCGTCAAGGGCGGGCGCGACCGGGAACTGCGCATCGAGCTGGACCCGCAGCGTCTGCAAGCCTTCGGCGTCACGCTGGACCAGGTGCATGCCACCCTGCGCGCAAGCAATGTTGCCGCGCCCCTGGGAACGGTGGTGCAACAGGGCCAAAACCGCCAGGTGTTCCTGGACGGCTTTCTCAGCTCGGCGCAAGACCTCAAGCGCGTGATCGTGGGCAGCCATGCCGGGCGCCCGATCTATCTGGGCGATGTGGCACAGGTCGTCGACGGCCCGCCGCAAGAGCGCACGCACCTGAGCCGTCTTGCATTTGGCCCGGCCGATGCGCGCTTTGGCAAGACGCAGCAGGCGGAGATGCCGGCCGTCACGCTGGCAGTGGCCAAGAAAGCCGGTAGCAACGCCGTCTTTGTTGCCAACGATGTGCTTGAGCGCATCGATCGGATGAAGGCCCAATTCGTACCGGCAGGGGTCGAACTGGTCGTCACCCGCAACGACGGCGAGAAGGCGGATGCCGCCGTGTCCGGGCTGATCGAGCACCTGGGTATCGCGGTGCTGGCCGTGTTCCTGGTGACTGCTGCGTTCCTGGGTCTCAAGGAGGCACTGATCGTGGGCGTGACCGTGCCGCTGATCCTGGCCCTGACTCTGGGCGCTGCCTATCTCTTTGGCCTGTCCATCAACCGCGTTTCGCTGTTCGCGCTCATCCTGTCTCTGGGGCTGCTGGTCGATGGCGCGATTGTCGTGATCGAAAACATCCACCGCAACTACAGCCGTCTTGGCAAGCAGGACAAACGGCTGGTCACGGTGCAGGCCACCAACGAAATCGGCAACCCCACCAACCTGGCGACGCTGGCGGTCATGCTGGTGTTCGGCTCGCTGCTGGTGGTCAGCGGCATGCCGGGGCAGTATTTCTACCCCGTCGCTTTCAACGTGCCGGTCGCCATGGCGGCCTCGCTCTTGGTGGCCTACGCGGTGGTGCCCTGGGCCGCCAACCGCTGGCTCAAGCCCGGTGAAGGGCACGATCTGGAAGACCACGATACCCAGGACCGCCTGCATCGTTTCTACCGTCATGTGATGTCGCCGCTGGTGGATCGCTCGCGCAGCCGCTGGCTTGCGTTCCTGTTGGCGGGATTGGCCATTGCCGTATCGCTGTTGCAACCGGCCTGGCAGTTCGTGCGCCCGTCCGGTTTGGGCGGGCCGCAGTCCTGGTTCGGCGTCGAGCTGGCCATGATGCCCAAGGACGACAAGAACACCTTCAACATCACCTTGGACATGCCCGCGACCGCGCCGGTGGAGGCGACTGATCGGTTCGCGCGCGAAGTCGGTGCGCTGCTGCGCGAGAACGCCTACGTTCGCAACTACCAGAGCTGGATCGGCGAGGCCGGCGTGATCGACTTCAATGGCTTGCTGCGTGGTTCCGGCAATAAGCAAGGGGCACACGTCGCCGAGATCCGCGTCAACCTGCTGAACAAGGCTGATCGAAGTAAGACCTCGATAGCCATCGTGCGCGAATTGCGGCCCACACTGCAGGCTATGGCCGCGCGTTACCCCGGCAGTACGGTGCAGTTGGTCGAGGACCCGCCCGGGCCGCCGGTGCGCGCCACCGTGCTGGCCGAAATCTACGGCAAGGACTTGCAACAACTGCGCACGCTGTCCGCGCAGGTCAAGGCGGCCTTCCAGCAGACGCGCGACATGGTGGAGGTGACCGACTCCGAGGCCCAGGACGTCCACCAGTACCGCCTGACGGTGGACCGGGAAAAGGCCGCGCTGTCCGGGCTGAGCGTGGCCGAAGTAGCCGTCGCGCTGCGTCGCCTGATCGACGGCGAGGAAATGGGTCGGGCCCGCATCGCCGGCGAGAAGAACCCCGTGCCCATCCGCTTGCAGATTCCCCGGCGCCACCAGATCGACCCCGCGCTGCTGGCACGCGTGTCTGTGACCAACCGGCAGGGCCAGCGGGTGCCGCTGTCCGAGGTGGTGCAAGTCGTCCCCGGCTCAGTCGACCGGGCGATTTCGCACAAGGATGGCGAACGCGTCACCTACGTCGGCGGCGAACTGGAATCCACCGCCCCTGTGTACGCCGTGCTTGACCTTGACCGGCGACTGGACGGCTTGCTGCTCGCCGATGGCAGCCGCCTCACCACCGGCAACCTGCGCCTGAACCCGGTCGCGCCCGACACCCTGGAGGGCCCCCGCCTGCTGTGGGACGGCGAACTGCGCATGACGCTGGACACCTACCGCGACATGCTGGGCGCGCTGGGCCTGGCGCTCACCTTCATCTTTCTGGTGCTGGTGGCTTATTACCGGTCGTTCAGCCTGCCGCTGGTTGCCATGGCGGCGATCCCGCTGGGACTGGCCGGCATCTTTCCGGGGCACTGGCTCATGGGCCCGCCCTTCACCGCCACCTCCATGATCGGCATCATCGCCCTGGCTGGCGTGGTGGTGCGCAACTCGCTGCTCATCATCGACTTCGTGCTGGACTACCGGCGCCAGGGCATGGACTTGCGCGAGGCCATCCTCGAAGCTGGGGCGGTGCGCCTGCGGCCCATCCTGCTCACCGCTTTGGCCATCGTGCTGGGCAGCGCCGTGATGCTGAGCGACCCGGTGTTCGGCGGGCTGGCAATCTCGCTGATTTTTGGCACGCTGGCATCCACCGTGCTCACCCTGATCGTTGTGCCGCTGTTGCTGTATCTGCTGCTGCGCTACAAGGACCAGAACGAAGCAAGCCTGAAAAAAGGAACCCCATGAACCGCTCGATAAAAATTCGCGGCCTGTTGCCGCTGGCGGCTCTGGCCGCTGCGCTGCTTGCCGGCAACGCCGCCGCCGAGTCCCTGCAACAGGCATGGGACATTGCACTGACCGTTGACCGTGGGCTCAAAGCCTCACGCGAAAGCACCGCCGCCGCGTCCAGCCTGCTGGATGCGGCCAAATCCGCCCGCCTGCCCAACCTGGCGCTGGAGGCGGGCTATACCGCCCTCGATAAGGCACCGGCGGCCAGGGTTGATTTTTTTGGCCAGTCGCTGCAAATGCCGCTGGCGCAAAAGGACAGCGCCGCCTACCGCGCCATGGCGACGCTTCCGCTCTACACCGGTGGTCGCATTGAGCGCGGCATTGACGCGGCCACGGCAGGCATGGATGCGGCGCGGCTGGGCGAAACCGCCGATGCACAGAACCTCAAACTGCGCGTGGCGGATGCCTATGTCAACGTGCTGCGCGCCAGCCGCATGCTGAAGGTCACTGAGAGCCACGTCGCCAGCCTGCAGGCCCATGCGCGTGACGTGGGCAACCTGCACGAGCAGGGCATGGTGGCCAAAAGCGACCTGCTCTCTGTGCAGGTGGCCCTGGCCGATGCGCGCCAGCGCCATCTGCAGGTGGCCAATGGGCTGGATCTGGCGCGCGCCGCCTACAACCGCCTGCTGGGGCGGCCGCTGGATCAGCCCGTCGCGCTCGACGACCTGTCGCCCGAGACGGCGCAAGAGCCGCTCCCCGCCCTGAGCGAGCGGGCACTGGCCCGGCGCAGCGAGCTGGCGGCACTGGCGCGTCAAATTGAAGCGATGCGCCACCAGGCCGCCGCCGTGCGCGGCGAAACCGCCCCGCAGGTCGCGCTGTCCGGCGGTTACGGCTACCAGGAGAACCGCTATCAGGTGCATCAAGGGCAATGGATGGTCACCCTGGGGGTCAAGTGGAGCCTGTTCGACGGTGGCGTGGTCAGCCACCGCGCCAATGCTGTCGAGCGCCAGGCCGCGGCATTGACGGAGCAACGCGATGAGCTGGCCTCCATCATCGCCCTGCAGGTCCGCCAGACCTGGCTGGACGTGCAAGAGACCCGCAAGCGCCTCATCGTCACCCAGTCAGCCATCGCCCAGGCCGAGGAGAACCTGCGCGTGGCGCGCGACCGCTATGCCAACGGCCTGTCCACCCATACCGAAGTGCTCGATGCCGAGACCTTGCGCACCGGCAGCGAGGGCAACCACGCCAATGCGCTGTCTGATGCCGCACTGGCGGGGTTGCGGCTGAAGCGCGCCACGGGTGAGCTCTGAGTCTGAGGAGATGGATACCATGAAAACACCCTCAAAACGCTGGCTCGTTCCGATGACGGTGGCCCTGCTTGCTATCATGGGCCTGACCGTCTGGTGGTTTCTGCTGCGCCAGCCGCCACTGCCCGCTGGCATGATCCAGGCCAACGGTCATGCTCGATGACGGCATGGGGTTCAGCTTGGTGCCATGGAGGCCGGTTATTGAACAGCGACTTGGACAGCAACTCGCCGCAACGGTGCATGGAGGAGGAGTATCTTGGGAAATTGGACGACAGCGAGGGCCTTCGGTCATTTAGCTAATTTTTCCGCCCGTTTTGTATTCTGACCAAACCAGTCGGAGGGTGCCACACCTTCCCAACGCTTGAATGCCCGTCTGAAGTTTGCTATTTCTGTATAGCCCAGTAAATAGGCCACTTCCTTGACAGTGACTTTCTTTCTGAGCAGTTCCAATGCCATGCGGTGCCTGACTGACTCAGCGACTTCTCGGTAGGAAGTTCCTTCCTCGATTAGGCGGCGATGCAGTGTCCGAGGTGTCATGCCAAGCAACCGCGCGCAGAATGTGAGTGTTGGAAATGAAGGGCTGCGCTCAAGAATAACACCCTCCAGTCTTGCGCTCGCGCTTTTGTTACTTCGGAGTGTCTTGAACTCATCGGTACAGATGCGCACAGCTTCTGCCAGCACCAGCGCATCATGTTTTGGTACGTCTTCTTCTGCTGCCGACAGGGCAAAAGACAAGCCCGACCACTTCTGACCATACTGAACCTGACAGCCAAAAATATCTCGTGCCAGTGCAGAATGAGGTGGTTCGGGAAAGCTGAAGCCAACCCTGCTGCAGGCACTGCCATGATGAATCAAGTCATCTGCGATATTCTTGACCGCCACCATCGCGATTTCGGTCACCGGGTTGCTTGCAGGGCCCAAACCCAATACGGGCTCGAAAAAGACCTCGAACGCCCCATTCGCCACGCGGGTCCGAATGTCGATGACACCCGTTCTGAGGCTGACTAAACGCTCGACGATTTGCATGGCTTCCCGGATGTTGGCGCTTGCCGCAGCCGCCATACCGACAATGCCGTGACTGCCTGGAATCAAACGACAACCGGCTAGCACCCCGAAGCCTGACTCCCCTGACCGAGCGATGGCCGCGGTCACGAGTTCTCCGAGTTTCTCAATCGGAATCAAGGCCGTCGCATCGACCAGATCCCGCTCCTTGAGCTCCGAAATAGCCAGCCACGCAGCCAAATCGACGCCAAGCTCAACCGCCTGATCCGCGATTTGCCGAAGATAAGTGACGCGTACGTTTGTGATGTGCACCGGTTGTCTCACTCATACTATTTGTACTTGGTCACGAAAAACGCCTCGTTTTTTCGCCTTTTCGTTGGAAGAAAGAACTGCGATTGTTCCACGCGAACCCCGCATAGTGGATGCACTTGTCAATACTTGTCAATAACTGACCCCCGTTTGTCAGTTTGAACACTCACGACCTCAAGGGCGCGCGTGACATGCTAGAAGACTAAAAAACATTAGGAGACAACTGCGATGCGTTCTTTACTCAGGCGGTCCTCACACGAGGCCGAAATCAATGGCAAAACCATTACCGTCCAGCCCGATGAAACCCTGCTGCTGGCAGCGTTGCGGCAAGACATTCACATCCCTTCCATCTGTCGCGTCGGCGGCTGCGGTACTTGCAAATGCAAACTCAAGGGCGGCAAGGTCGAAGAGCTGACCGAGACCGCCTACCTGCTGTCGGAAAAGGAAATCGCCGACGGCTTCATTCTGGCCTGCCAGAGCCGCCTGCGTAGTGATGTCAAGATCGAGCTGGACCAAGAAGGCGCGATCGACGGCCCTCCAGTCAAAGGCGTGGTTGTCGGCAAGCAGATGCTGACACATGACATCGCCCGTATCGACATCCGGCTGGACCAGCCCATCCGCTACCGCGCCGGCCAGTTTGCGGAAGTTGCGCTGCCCGCACTGCCCGATTGTTCTCGTAGCTATTCTTTCTCGACTGCACCAGGCAACGACCGCCAGGTGAGCTTTACCGTGCGGCGTGTGCCTGGTGGACGCGTATCCGGGCATCTGGTCGACAAGGCACAGGTGGGCGAGTCCCTCACGGTCCGTGGCCCCGGCGGCCAGTTCTGGATGCGCCCGGGCCAGGCTCCGGTGCTCATGGTGGCCGGCGGCAGCGGTCTGGCCCCAATTCTGGCAATGCTGGAAGACATGAAAAACCGTGGCGACCTGCGCCCCGTCACCCTCTTATTCGGCGCACGCGCCCAGCGGGACTTGTACGCGCTGGACGAACTGGCCGCCTATTCCGCCAGTTGGCCAAACTTCCGATTCGTTCCGATTCTGTCGGAAGCAGACGCTTCACAAGCCTGGGAGGGCCGCACGGGTCTGGTGACCGAGCACATTCCAGAGCTTTTGGGCAGCGCCACCTCAGCCTACCTGTGTGGCCCACCCGCCATGATTGACTCGGCCGTCGCGGTCTTGCGAAAGCAAGGCATTACTGATGAGCACCTGCACGCGGATCGCTTTGTCGATCAGGCTCCAAAGCTGCATACCGGCTTCTATGGAACTGTCGGTTTGCCCGAGGTTGAACGCGCACCAGCAAACATACTGGACTACCTCAAATTTTTCCTGGTGCACCTGGTCGGCGTGGGAGGGGTCTTGTCCATTCTGGCTGGCGGCGTCTACACCAGTTTGGGGCTGCTGGGGCTTCTGATGTTCTACATCGGCGGCGACGCGTTGCTGGGCCGCGATACACGCACCCCGGAGTATCGGTCGCCTTGGATCCTGACCGTGCAGCTTTGGCTGGCCCTGCCGCTGCTGGCGCTCGTGATGTTCAGCTACATCTGGACCCTCTCGCCGGGAGATCCCTTGGGCTTCGGCGCCTGGATCAGCGGTCTTACCGGATACGACGTACTCGCCGCCCGGGCCGGCACGGGCTTTTGGCATCACTTGGCGGGCGGCGTGCATGCTGGCCTGACGATCGGTCTCCTGGGTACGGTGACTGGCCATGAACTGACACACCGGACATGGGACCCTGTCTCGCTGCTCGTCGGGCGCTGGCTGCTGGCCTTCAGCTACGACACCGGGTTTGCCATCGAGCATGTCTACGGTCACCACCGCTACGTCTCGACAGAACATGACCCCGCTACGGCCCCACGCGGACGTAACGTCTACTTCCATGTGGTGGCCTCCACCATCAAGGGCAACATCAGCGCCTGGCGCCTCGAAACCGAGCGTCTGATGCGCAAGCACCACGAAGTCCTGTCCCCGCGCAATGCCTACATCCGCGGCGTGCTCATGAGCGTGCTGCTGGTGGCCATTGCCGGCTGGATGGCCGGCTGGTCCGGTGTGCTGGCCTTCACCGGATGCGCGCTGTTCGCAAAAGCCCTGCTTGAAATCGTGAATTACATGGAGCACTACGGCATGGTGCGCATCCCGGATCAGGCGGTGCAGCCTCGACATTCGTGGAACACCAACGCTCGCATGAGCTCCTGGGCCATGTTCAACCTCAGCCGGCATTCTCACCACCACGCACAGGGCGAGGTGCCCTATCAGGACCTGATGCCGCTGTCAGACGCGCCCATGATGATCAACGGGTACTTGGCCACCATCGTGTTCACCCTGGTTCCTCCGCTATGGCATCGCCTGATGACGCCCAAGCTCATCGAATGGGATCGGCTCTACGCCACCCCTGAGGAGCGGGCGCTCGCCCTGCGGGCCAACCAACGCAGCCACCTCAAGGCTCTGCGGGACTACGACCCGCGCCGCTGGAACACCGCCGCCGCCCACTGAGCGGCCCACGGCCCCCTCATTCCTGTCAGGTCCGGGACCCCTGGTCCCGCAATGGAGATCTTATGAATTTTGATTACGTCATTGTTGGCGGAGGTTCCGCCGGCGCAACACTTGCTGCAAGACTGAGCGAGGACCCCAGCACCAGCGTGTGCCTGCTGGAGGCCGGTGGCCGCGGCGACGGCATCTTGGTGCGCGCCCCGGCTGGCATGGTGGCCATGATGCCGGGCCGCGGCAAGATTAACAACTGGGTCCTGCACACCGTGCCTCAGCCCGGCCTCAATGGACGAAGGGGCTACCAGCCCCGCGGACGCGCCCTGGGCGGCTCCTCGGCGATCAACGCCATGTTGTACATCCGGGGTCAGCGGCAGGACTATGACCACTGGGCCAACCTCGGCTGCGACGGGTGGGACTGGGAATCGGTTCTGCCCTATTTCAAGAAGTCCGAAAACAACGAGCGGGGACCAGGCGCCTTCCACGGGGGCAGCGGGCCGCTGCATGTCTCGGAGCAGCGAAGCCCGCGCCCGATCACCCTCGCTTTCATTGAAGCGGCCAAGCACTGTGGTATTGCGCCTCGGGCGGATTTCAACGATGGAGACAACGAAGGCGTAGGCCTGTACCAAGTGACGCAGTTCCACGACGCCGCTCGCCGAGGCGAGCGTTGTTCCACGGCAGCGGCCTACCTGCACCCGCTCAGGCGACAGCGACCCAACCTCACGATCAAGACGAACACACGGGCCACCCGGATCATCTTTGAAGGCAAACGGGCCGTCGGCGTGGCCTACCGTTCAGCCGGGCGAGAGCAAGAAATTCGGGCGAAGCAAGAGGTGATCGTGGCAGCTGGTGCCTTCGGGTCTCCGCAACTTCTGCAGCTCTCGGGGGTAGGGCGTCCGGAAGACATCACCCACCATGGCATCCGCATGGTGCACGAGTTGCCAGGTGTCGGCCAGAACCTGCAGGATCACCTGGACTTCATCCACGCATTCAAGAGCAAGGACACCGACAACTTCGGCATTGGCCTGAGGGGCACGATGAACCTGCTGGGCCACATCGCCCAATGGCGCAAGGACGGTAGCGGCATGCTGGCCACGCCCTTTGCCGAGGGGGCCACCTTCTTCAAGAGCGACCCGGGCATTGACCGACCGGATCTGCAACTGCACTTTGTGATCTCCGTCGTGGACGATCATGCGCGCAAGCTGCACGCCGGCTATGGGTTCTCGTGCCATGTCTGCTACCTGCGTCCGTACTCGCGCGGGGAGGTGTTCCTCCAGTCGCCCGATCCGTTGGACGATCCTGGCATCGATCCCCGGTTTCTGTCGGACGAACGCGATCTCAAGGCCTTGATGCACGGCGCCAAGGTGACCCGCGAGATTCTGCTGGCACCACCACTGAAGAAGTACCGCCACCGCGAACTGTTCGGCATGACCGATGGCATGAACGATGCGCAATGGGAGCAGCACATCCGCTCCCGTGCCGACACCATCTATCACCCGATCGGCACCTGCAAAATGGGTGTCGACGCCATGGCGGTGGTCGACCCCGAGCTCAAGGTGCGCGGCCTGCAAGGCCTGCGCGTGGTCGACGCCTCTGTCATGCCGACGCTGGTCAGCGGCAACACCAATGCGCCCACGATCATGATCGCCGAAAGAGCGGTCGACCTCATCCGTGGTTTTGCCACACGCTATTCAACCGCTATAAGGAACTGAAAAATGCTCGGAAAAATGATGCGCGAGCCTCTGCTCGTCTCCAGCCTGATCGCTCACGCCGCCAGTTACCACGCCGACACCGAGATCGTCTCTGTGCAAACCACCGGAGGCGTCGAAAAGACGACCTGGAGCCAGGTCGAATGCAATGCACGACGCCTGTCCTCGGCATTGGCCAAGCTGGGCGTCCGGCAAGGAGACCGCTGCGCCACCATCGCCTGGAACAACCGCCGCCATCTGGAAATCTACTTTGGCGTGTCTGGCGCAGGCATGGTGTGCCACACGATCAATCCCCGCCTGTCTTTTGAAGCGCTAACCTACATAGTCAACCATGCCGAAGACCGGGTGCTGTTTGTCGACCGGACGTTCCTGCCCATCGTAGCCAAGCTGCGCCCAGCGTTGAACACGGTCAAGCACGTCATCCTCATGGGCCCTCGCGAGACCGAGGCACAGGGCATGGTGGATGATCTGTTGTTCTATGACGAGGTGGTGACCACTGGAGACCAAGACTCCCAGTGGCCCAACTTCGACGAGGATCTTCCCTCGTCACTGTGCTACACCTCCGGTACCACCGGCCACCCCAAGGGTGTTCTGTACAGCCACCGCTCCACGATGTTGCATGCGCTGGCCGGCAACCATCCGGACGGACTGGCGATTTCGGCCCGCGACACCGTCATGCCGGTGGTGCCGATGTTCCACGTCAATGCCTGGGGTGTTCCTTACATCGCGGCATCGCAAGGGGCAAAGCTGGTGCTACCGGGCCCGAACCTGGACGGTGCCAGCCTGGCGGCGCTGATCGATGCAGAGGAGGTCAGTCTGGCGCTCGGTGTTCCCACCATTTGGATGGGACTGCTTGCGGCGTTGAGGGCGCGTGGCACCAAGCCCAAGAGTCTTAAGCGTACCGTCGTTGGCGGCTCCGCGCTGCCACCATCGATGTTTGCCGCATTCCGCGACGAATTTGGCGTTGAGCTGATCCACGCCTGGGGCATGACTGAAACCAGCCCCCTGGGCACGCTGAACCAGCCACTGGCCCGCCACGCCCACCTCGACCCGCAAAGCCAGAGCGACTTGCGACTGGGGCAGGGCCGCCCTCCTTATGGCGTCCAACTGCGCTTGGTCGACAACCTTGGGACCGTCTTGCCGTGCGACGGCAAGACACAAGGCAGCCTTCAAATCAAGGGGCATTGGATTGTCGACACCTACTTTGGCGCCACGACCAGCGCTCTGACCGCGGACGGCTGGTTCGATACCGGCGATGTGGCCACCATAGACGCTAATGGTTACATGATCATCCGCGACCGTGCCAAGGACATCATCAAGTCCGGCGGCGAGTGGATTTCCTCCGTCGAGGTCGAGAACATCGCGATCGGCCATCCCGCCATCGCCAATGCGGCCGCCATCGGGGTACCCCACCCCAAGTGGGACGAGCGGCCGGTGCTGGTCGCCGTGAAGAAGGAAGGCGCGACGGTATCCGACGCAGATGTCCTGGCCTTCTTCAAGGAAAAGGTGCCCGATTGGCAGATTCCGGACAAGGTTGTCTTCGTCGATGCATTGCCGCTGAGTGGCACCGGCAAGGTGCTCAAGAACAAGCTGCGGGAGTCCTACAAAGATTTGTTGACCGTTGACAGGGCGGAGTCCGCGTAATGGAAAACAGCCATTTGCCAAACACCGAGGTTCAGGCGGCGTTGGATCAGGACCTGCAGGCGCTGGAAGCCGCTAAGCACGCATGGGCGCGAACGTCGGTTGCCGACCGCATTGCGATCCTCGGACGCATCAAGCAGACGCTGATGCAGGTCGCCCAGGGTTGGGCAGAGACCGCCGCCCGGAAAAAGCGCATTCCGCACGGTTCACCGCTGGCAGGTGAGGAGTGGATATCCGGTCCTTACTCCGTCATGGCCGCCTGCAATGGCCTGATGCAAACGCTGTCCCAACTCAAGCGCAAGGAATTTCTTGCGCACTTGCACATGCGGCGCCTCAAGAATGGCCAACTGGCGGTTGGTGTCATGCCGCATTCGGTCTGGGACAGCTTGCTGTTGTCCGGCGTCTCTGCCGAGGTTTGGATGCAAAAAGGTGTTTCCGAGGTCAATGTGGACGAGCATGCCGCAGCGGCCTACGACGTGCCGGTCGATCAGCGAAGCGGCAAGGTGGCACTGGTCCTCGGCGCCGGAAACATTGCCGCCATTTCTCCGCTTGATGCCTTCCAGAAGCTGTTCATCGAGAACCAGGTGGTGCTGCTCAAGATGAACCCTGTTAACGACTACCTGACCGACTATCTCCGGGCGGCGCTGAGGCCCCTGATCGAGTGCAATGCGTTGCGCATCGTGCGTGGCGACGGCGCTGTGGGCGCCTATCTGTGTGAGCACCCGCGGGTGGAGGAAATCCACATCACCGGCGCTCGGGCCACCCACGATGCCATTGTCTGGGGCGTCGGTGAGGAGGGGCTCCGGAACAAAGCAGCGAATACCCCGAAGAATCACCGAAAGGTCACGTCTGAACTGGGGGCGGTATGCCCCACCATCGTTGTGCCAGGTCCATGGTCAAGAGCCGACATCCGGTTTCAGGCAGAACAGATCGCGACACAGAAACTCCACAACTCCGGCTTCAACTGTGTGGCCTGCCAGACGCTGATACTACCCCAAGGCTGGGCGCACACGGAACCTCTACTGGCAGAGGTTGGCCGTGTCATGTCGCGCAACGGCCAGCGGGAGGCCTATTACCCAGGCAACGAGCATCGCACAGCCGACTTTGCAGCCCATGCCGGTCGTTCAGATGCGATTGAACGAGGTCCGGGGGCGCCGCCCTGCGTCCTGGCCGATATGGATGGCGGTGATGAACCCTGGCTGGCCGAACACGAGGTCTTCGGCACGGCACTGGCGATGAAGTCCCTAGCCTACCAGGACGCCGAGTCGTACCTGAAAGCGGCGATTGACTACGCCAACAACCGCCTGTACGGCACACTGGGGGCGAACATTCTCATTCACCCCAAGACCCTGCGACAGATCGGTCAACAGCGCTTCGAAGAGCTCCTGCGGGAACTGCGCTACGGAACGATTGCTGTCAATGCATGGACCGGGTTGGCGTTTCTGCTGGCACCCTGTCCGTGGGGTGGGTTCCCCGGGGGAATGGCCATCGATCCGCAATCGGGCGTCGGCACCGTACACAACAGTTTCATGCTCGAAAAGACCGAGCGCACTGTCGTGTTTGCGCCTTGGCGCCCCTTCCCGCGTGGCTTGTTCTCGCTGCAATTCACGCTCTTGCCCCGGCCTCCGTGGTTCATCACTAACCGGCGGCAACACGAGCTGGGTCGGCTTCTGACGGATTTTCAGTTCCGTCCGGGTTGGACCAAGCTGCCAAGGATCTTCATCAACGCCCTGGCAGGGTAGACGGGCGAAACACCGACGACCAGAACAGCTTTCCCTCGTGCATTCCATTCAAGCAATTTGCTGGCGATGACCAGCTTACGGAGACAAGATATGCCAAAAACCAAAACCACATACGCCTTCGCCTTCGCCGCAGGGCTTACCCTTGCCTTTGGCAGCATTGGCGCATATGCGCAATCCGAAGATGCCGCCAACACACTGAAGATCGGCTACGCTGGCATCACCTTCAACACGAAGTCCGGCCACTTGATCGGACCTCCCGGCACCACACCACCGGGCATTCAGACCGACTTGCGCGATGCACGCACCTTTGCGCTGATCTATGAGCGGCGGATCTCGGGGCCGTGGTCGGTCGTGGTGCAGGCTGCCACCCCGCCGGTGGTCAAGGTCGATGGCGCCGGCACGGGGGCCCCGCTCGGCTCGGTCGAGACGACCAAGGCATGGTTCCCGGCGGTTTTGGCGACCTACACCTTCGCCGGCCTGCCGGGCATCCGACCCTATGTGGGTGCCGGGGTGAACTACGCATTCTTCACCGATCCGCAGGTGAGCGCCGCATACACCGGCGCCTTCGGTGGCACCAGCAGTTCCTCCACGCTGAAAAACTCGTGGGGGCCCGTGGTGAAGCTCGGCGCGGAATTCCCTATCGCGAAGAACTGGGTTCTCGACGTGGGCTACTCGCGCTACTGGATCAAGACCACGGCCACCATCACCACGACAACACCCGGGGTGGGCGACATTGCACGGACGATCAATGTCAAGGTTGACCCCGGCGTGTTCGGTCTGCTGGTGGGGTATCGGTTCTGATGGTGCACTCATCCGCAGCCACGCCGGATTCAGCGCATGAATCTCTCATCCATCCCATCTTGCCGGCCTGCGCCGGCTCAAGGAACCCCATCATGCTGCTGAGTCCACCGACTGACCTCGCAGCGCGCTTCGAGGCCCAGCGCAGACCTTCGCGCGCGGACTCTATCCGACATGGCAAGTCAGGATGTCGCGCCTGGATCGGCTGCTCGCCGTGACCGAGACACACGAGGACGCCATCGTGCGCGCGATCAGCACGGATTTCCGCGGCCGATCCGCCCAGGAGTATCAGTAGTCTTCCAACAATCCCCAGTTGTGGTCGTCGAATTTTCCCCACCCATCAACGCCAAGGAGCAAACGATGAAAGGGGAATTTCGACAGGTTGCAGCGCCGATCCGGGACCGCGCAGCCCAGGACCCGAGGGCCCTGGTCTGCGCAGCGGCTATAAGCCAATGTGCGCGCAATTGCTTCCATGCCTCAATGAGACTCCCAGCACATTGTTCACTGGATAGCGTTCGCAGGTTCGAACCGAACGATCGTGAATTGTGCGAATAGCAGATAAGTCAGACAACATGGAGTTACGTCATCTTCGTTGTTTTATCGCAGTGGCCGAAGAGTTGCACTTCGCCCGTGCGGCCGAGCGCCTGCACATCGAGCAGTCGCCGTTGTCGCGAGCTATCAAGGAACTGGAATCCAACTTGGCTGTGCAGTTGTTCGAGCGGACGACAAGACGCACGCGGTTGACCTGGGCGGGTAAGGTTTTTCTGGAGGAGGCCCATCGCGTCTTCGCAGCTATCGACCAAGCCAAAGCCAGTGTCAAGGCAGCGGCTACCGGGTACCGCGGCCGCCTGCGCATCGCTCTGTCCGATGGCATCGCCCAGCCACGACTATCGGCTTTGCTGGCACAGTGCCGCGAGGAGGAACCAGAGGTAGAGATTCGTTTGTCGGAAACACCGTTGTCGCAGCAGATCAAGGGGCTGAACAGTGACCTGTATGACGCGGGGTTTGCACAATCCGATGAAGTGGGTGAAGGCATCATCGCTGAGGCCATCTGGAGCGAGCCTTTGGTGATCGCTGTACCGGCGCGCCATCCGCTCCTGGTGCACCGTCGCATCCCGCTCGACGAAGTGTTGCGCTATCCGCTGGTGCTGTGCCATCCCGAAACTTGCGAAGGTTTCTGGCAGCAGGTCAAGCGGGTGCTACGCACGGTGGATGCCAAGCCCATCGTGGTGGATCGTGTGCCAACGCTGGACTTGATGATGACCTTGGTGGCAGCTGGTTACGGCTTGGGGTTCGCAGGCGAAAGCCAGATTGCAGCATGCCGCAATCCCGATGTGATTGCCCGCCCACTGGCCGGTCGTTCGCCGATGCTGACCACCTACCTGCTGCGCCCAGAAATTGAACCTTCCGAGCAGTTGAGCCGCTTCATCGACAGGGTGAGCCCTGTCGATGAGCAAGCATCGAATCCCGCCACTGTTCAATGAGAGGCCATGCCATGAAGATGATTGCTGCCCTGATGCTCGTGCTGCAGCTGACCGCCTGCGGCCAGTCCGCACCCACGGAGACTGTCGAATCACTGGCTGCCAACCCCGAGCGGTTGAAGGAACTGCGCGCGCAGTGCAAAGCTGATCGTGCCAAGCTGGGCGATGCATTGTGCAACGCAGTGGCCGAAGCGACACATAAACGCTTCATTGGCAACGGCACGCCGTACACGCCCGAACCGACACCGAAGAACTGATCGCTTCACGCAGATAGCGACCTTGCGGCCGGTCAATGCCCGTCGCATGTCTCCGTACGTGCCAATTCTTCACATCGGCAAAAAATCTTTCAACAAATCGCCATACACGCCGCAACGCGCAGCCGCTTGCAGCATTTTTCTTGTCTACGCCCCTACTGGAAGTCTTGCTTTTTCTCCTTGGATTGTGCCGATAACGGTCTTTGACCGGCACTGACCCAACACCGAACCTCACGTCTGCGGCACCTCTTTGTGCACGCGATGTGCAGAAGAAATTCGGAGGTCGGGATGCAAGGGACCAGTGTGCTGTTCGGTCAGGTGTTGACGGTGTTCGGCATCGTCTTAGCCGGCGTGTGGGGTGCCACACAATGGACCGCCGCTGCCCTGGGTTACCAGCTACGCCTTGGCACTCCCTGGTTCGATTTCTTCGGTACGCCGGTCTATCACCCTTGGCGTTTGTTCGAGTGGTGGTTCTTCTTCGACGCTTACGCACCGCATATCTTCAACACGGGTGGCAGCATCGCTGGCGCCAGCGGCATGGTCTCGGTGGTGGTCGCCATCGGCATGTCGATCTGGCGCTCGCGGCAGTCCAAGCTGGTCACAACTTACGGGTCCGCACGCTGGGCCGATGCCAAAGAAATCCGCAAGGCGGGATTGACCAATCCAGCCGGTGTTTTCCTCGGCCTGCATGACGATCAGTACCTGCGCCATGAAGGGCCGGAACATGTCCTGACCTTCGCGCCCACACGCTCGGGCAAAGGCGTGGGTCTGGTGGTGCCGACGCTGTTGTCATGGCCTGCATCTGCCGTTATCCACGACATCAAGGGCGAGAACTGGAACATCACCGCTGGCTGGCGCTCACGCTTCTCGCACTGCCTGCTGTTTAACCCGACCGATCCGAAGTCGGCTGCATACAACCCACTACTGGAAGTCCGACGCGGCGCGCATGAAGTGCGCGACGTGCAGAACATCGCCGACATCCTGGTCGATCCCGAAGGGGCACTGGAACGGCGCAACCACTGGGAGAAGACTTCGCACGCTCTGCTGGTCGGCGCGATCTTGCATGTGCTCTATGCGGGCGAAGACAAGACGCTGCGCGGCGTCGCCAACTTCCTGTCAGATCCGGCGTGCCCGTTCGAGGTGACGTTGCACCGGATGATGAGCACGCGGCACTTGGGCGAGAGCACCCATCCTGTTGTCGCATCCGCCGCACGCGAAGTTCTCAACAAGTCGGACAACGAGCGCTCGGGCGTGCTGTCCACGGCCATGAGTTTTCTGGGATTGTATCGCGACCCCACCGTGGCCGAAGTGACTTCGCGTTGCGACTGGCGCATCGCCGACCTGATCTCTGCCGAGCATCCAGTGTCGTTGTACCTGGTGGTGCCGCCTTCAGACATCAGTCGCACCAAGCCGCTGATCCGGCTGATCCTGAACCAGATTGGTCGGCGGCTCACCGAATCGCTCGATGGTTCCGATGGTGTGGAGCGCAAGCACAAGCTGCTGCTGATGCTCGATGAGTTCCCGGCATTGGGCCGGCTGGACTTCTTTGAATCGGCACTGGCATTCATGGCTGGCTACGGCCTGCGCGCCTTCCTGATTTCACAGTCGCTCAACCAGATCGACAAAGCCTACGGCCAGAACCATTCGATTCTGGACAACTGCCATGTGCGCGTGACCTTCGCCACCAACGACGAACGCACTGCGAAACGCATCTCCGAAACGCTGGGCACGGCCACCGAGCTGCGCGCGCAGCGCAACTACGCCGGCCATCGGCTGGCGCCGTGGCTGGGCCACCTGATGGTGTCACGCCAGGAGACCGCGCGGCCACTGTTGACGCCTGGCGAAGTCATGCAACTGCCGCCCGATGAATCGGTGGTGATGGTCTCCGGCCATGCCCCGATCAAGGCCAAGAAGCTGCGCTACTACCTTGACGCCAACTTCAAGCGACGCGTACTCCCGCCGCCCGCGCTGACATTGGGCCGTTATGCCGACGTGCCAGCGGCACGCGCCGACGACTGGAGCGCCTTGGCTGTGCCTACGGTGTCGGCCGCTTCGGCGACGGCTGGGCTTGGCGAATCGCTCGATGACGGCGGCCCGCGTCAGCAGCCCGAGCTATCCGAAGTCGCCACCTACAGCCCCGAACCCGATCAGTCGGCCAGCGACCTGTCGCTGCTTGATGACGACGACTTTCCGCTTCCCCTCCCAAACCAGCTCGACCCGCGCTTGCAGCGCACGGCACGGCTGGCCGCTCTCGACCCTGACGACGGAATCCAGCTATGACCCAAGCCCGCCTGAACCTCTTCATTCAACCCGACCATGCCAAGCGCTTGGATGAACTGGCCGCAAAGAAAGGCGTGTCCAAGTCGTCCATCGTCGCGGCGGCGCTGGCGTCCTGGCTATCGCCGGACGCTGGCGACCAGCGGGAAGCGGCCACAGCCAAACGGCTGGACCGGCTATCGCGCCAGTTCGAGCGCTTGGAGCGTGACCAGAACATCCTGATCGAGACGTTGGCGCTGTACGTGCGCTACTACCTGACAGTCAGCACGCCGGTGCCGGAGGCCCATCAGGAAGCCGCGAAAGCACAGGGCAAGGCGCGCTTCGAGCAGTTCATCGAACAGCTCGGCCGCCATGTGCTGCGTGGACGCAGCCTGGTCAAGGAGGTCTACGAGGAAATCCAGCCTGATGCTGCGCGGCTGGCAGAAGCAGCGATGCAAGAGGACGGAGCATGAGCGCCGTCCTGAAAGACCAGCCGCCATCATCCGCTGCCACATCACTGGATCGGCGTATCCGCATGTTGCGTACGGCGATGGGACCGCTGATCGCTGCCGCGCTGGAAGATCCGGACGTGGTGGAGATCATGCTCAACCCGGATGGCTCCTTGTGGATTGATCGGCTGTCGTCGGGCCGCTCGCCGATGGGCGTCAAGCTGTCCGAGGCCGATGGCGAACGCATCATCCGGCTGGTTGCCGCCCATGTCGGCACCGAGGTGCATCGCGGCCAGCCGTTGCTGACGGCCGAACTGCCGGAAACGGGTGAGCGCTTCGAGGGCATCTTGCCACCCGCTGCGCCGGGGCCGGCCTTTGCCTTGCGTAAGCGCGCCGTGAGCATCATTGGGCTGGAGCGCTATGTCGCCGACAGCATCCTGTCCGAGGAACAAGCCGAGTTCCTGCGCCGCGCGGTCCGCGAGCGGCTAAACATCCTGATCGCTGGGGGTACCAGCACTGGCAAGACCACGCTGGCCAACGCGCTGTTGGCCGAGATTGCCGCCACTGGCGACCGGGTGCTGGTGCTCGAAGACACCGTGGAGCTGCAGTGTGCCGCCCGCGACCACGTATCGCTGCGCACCCGCGCTGGCGTGGTGTCGATGGCGGAGCTGGTGCGGGCCACGATGCGGCTGCGGCCCGACCGCGTGATCGTCGGCGAGGTGCGCGGCGGTGAGGCACTGGACCTCATCAAGGTCTGGGGCACCGGGCACCCCGGCGGCATCGCCACGATCCACGCCAGTTCCGCTCACGGCGCGCTACTGCGCTTGGAACAACTGATCCTCGAAGTCGCTTTGACACCGCCGCGTGCGCTGATCGCCGAGGCGGTGAATGTCATTGTTTTCATCGCCGGGCGCGGCCGTGGCCGCCATGTGCAGACCATCGCCCGCGTTGTCGGTTTCGACGTCCACGGCTACCAGCTCGACGACGCGCTCGCGCCGCCGCTTCCAACTCTTTCGCTTCCTTCCTCAACCACCCCTGGAGAACTGCCATGACGCACATCGCTTTTTCGACTTCCCGTTTTTCTGCAAATCCGCATCTGCGGCTGACGTTGCACGTTGTCGTGCTCGCCGCGCTGATGCTGTGCCTGACTTTGCCGGCACATGCAGCCGGCTCCAGCATGCCTTGGGAAGGGCCGCTGACATCCATCCTCGAATCAATCCAGGGACCGGTGGCCCGGATCGTCGCGGTCATCATCATCATTTCCACCGGCTTGGCGCTGGCCTTCGGCGATACGTCGGGCGGCTTCCGCAAGCTGATCCAGATCGTGTTCGGTCTGTCTATTGCGTTCGCCGCGTCCTCGTTCTTCCTGTCGTTCTTCTCGTTCTCGGGCGGGGCGGTGGTCGCATGAGCACCGAGACCGAATTTGCACAGGGCTTCGCCAGTGGTTTCGAGATTCCGCTGCATCGGTCCTTGACCGAACCGATCCTGCTGGGCGGCGCGCCGCGCACCGTGGCGATCGCCAACGGGACGCTGGCCGCCGCCGTTGGTCTGGGCCTGCAACTGTGGATTCCCGGCCTGGTGCTGTGGATCGTCGGCCATTCGCTGGCGGTCTGGGGTGCACGGCTCGATCCGCAGTTCATGGCCGTGTTTTCACGGCACATCAAACATCGCCCACTGCTGGACGTGTAAAGCGAACGAGGAGAACACGCCATGATGAATCTCGCTGAATACCGCAAACGTCCCGCACTGCTGGCCGATTGGTTGCCCTGGGCCGGGCTGGTTGCGCCGGGCGTTGTGCTCAACAAGGATGGCTCGTTCCAGCGCACGGCGCGCTTTCGCGGGCCGGACCTGGACAGCGCCACGCAGGGCGAACTGATCGCCACGTCCGCGCAGCTGAACAATGCGCTGCGCCGGTTGGGGTCAGGCTGGGCCTTGTTCGTGGAGGCCGAACGGCGCGCCGCTGCCGACTACCCGTACTCGGATTTTCCGGAGCCGCTGTCCTGGCTGGTGGACGAAGAACGGCGGGCTTCGTTCGAGGAAGACCACAGCCACTTCGAGAGCGGCTACCACCTGACGCTGGCGTACCTGCCCGCTGAGGAATCTCGCGTCCGCGCGGCCAAGCTGCTGTACGAGAACACGCCACAGCGCGGCGTGGACTGGCGCGAGCGGCTGGAGTCGTTCATCTCTGAGACGGATCGTTTTTTCGACTTGCTCGATGGGGTCATGCCGGAGATCGTCTGGCTGGACGACAGCCAGACCTTGACCTACCTGCATGCGACGGTTTCGGCGCGGCGCTACCGGGTGGCGGTGCCGGAACATCCGTTCTACCTCGATGCCTTGCTGGCCGATTCCGCGCTGGTCGGAGGTTTGGCCCCGATGCTGGGTGACCAGCACCTACGGGTGGCGTCGGTGCGCGGTTTCCCCACCTCGACCTGGCCGGGTCTCCTGGACGACTTGAACCGCCTGGGCTTCGCCTACCGCTGGTCCACACGCTTTCTCTGCATGGACAAGGCCGACGCGGAAACGGAGTTGGGCCGACTGCGCCGCCAGTGGTTCGCCAAGCGCAAAAACGTGGTGGCCTTGCTGCGCGAAACCATCTTCCAGCAGGAAAGCCCGCTGGTCGATACCGATGCCTCGAACAAGGCCAACGATGCCGATGCCGCTTTGCAGGAACTGGGCAGCGATCAAGTCGCCTTCGGCTATGTTACTGCCACGGTGACGGTGCTCGATCCAGATTCTTCGGTGGCCGATGAAAAACTGCGTCGGATTGAACGTGTCATCCAAGGCCGCGGTTTCGTCACGATCCCGGAAACGCTCAATGCCGTGGAGGCGTGGCTGTCCTCGATTCCGGGTAATGCCTACGCCAACGTGCGACAGCCCATCATCTCGACGCTAAATCTGGCGCACCTGATGCCAGTGTCGGCCGTATGGGCCGGGCCGGAGCGCAATAACCATTTGGACGGGCCGCCGCTGATCGTGACGCGCACCGATGGCGCCACGCCGTTCCGGCTGGTGACGCACATCGGCGACGTGGGCCACACGCTGGTGGTCGGGCCGACTGGTATGGGCAAGTCGGTGCTGCTGGCTACCTTGGCGATGCAGTTCCGCCGCTATCCCGGTTCGCGCATCTTTGCCTTCGACATGGGTCGCTCGATGCGCGCCACCACCCTGGGACTGGGCGGCGAACATTACGACCTGGGCAAAGGATGGGAGGAAGGTGGCGAAATCGCCTTCCAGCCGCTGGCCCGCATCGACCAGGACGGCTACCGCACCTGGGCCGCCGAATGGCTGGAAGGCCGCTTACTGCATGAAGGCGCAGCCGTCGGCCCGGAAGAAAAGGCCATGGTCTGGTCGGCGCTGGGAAGTCTGGCGGGCGCACCGGTGGAGCAGCGCACCCTGACCGGGCTGTCGGTACTGCTGCAATCGAATGCCTTGCGCCAGGCCTTGCAGCCTTACGTGCTGGGCGGCGCGCACGGCAAGCTGCTGGATGCGGATTCGGATCGCTTGGGTTCTGGTTCCGTCCAGTGCTTCGAGATGGAAGAGCTGATGCATAGCAAGGCCGCCGTGCTGGCCGTGCTGGGCTATCTGTTCGCCCGCTTCGATGAGCGGTTCGACGGCGCGCCGACCTTGCTCATTCTGGACGAGGCCTGGCTGTTTCTGGATGACCCGGTGTTTGCCGCGCGCATCCGCCAGTGGCTCAAGACGCTGCGCAAAAAGAACGTCAGTGTGATCTTCGCTACGCAATCGCTGGCCGACATCCAGAACTCGTCCATCGCCCCGGCCATCGTGGAGAGCTGCGCCAGCCGCATCTTCCTGCCGAATCCGCAGGCGACCGAACCACAGATTCGCACGATCTACGAAGGCTTTGGTTTGAACCGTCGCCAGATCGACATCGTGGCCGAGGCGGTTCCCAAACGCGACTACTACTACCAGTCCCGGCTGGGCAATCGCTTGTTTGACCTGGACCTGGGGCCGGTCACGCTGGCCTTTGCCGGTGCTTCGACACCGCAGGACCAACGCGACATTGATGCGGTATCCCGCTCGGAGTCGTCTTCCGACTTCGCAGCCGCCTGGCTGCGCCATCGCGGCCTTGACTGGGCCGCCGACCTTGTTCCGTCCTTTCCATCCATTCCACAGGAGAACGCACCATGAAAAAGACCATCCTCGCCATTGCCGCCGCAGCGTTGGTGACCCTGATGCCCGTCGCACACGCGCAGTGGGTCGTGATCGATCCGTCCAACCTGGCCCAGAACATCATGACGGCCGCGCGCACGCTGGAGCAGATCAACAACCAGATCAGGCAGCTCCAGAATCAGGCGCAGTCGCTGATGAACCAGGCGAAGAACCTCACCGGTCTGGACTTCAGCGCGTTGAATGAACTGCGTGCGTCGCTGTCGGCGACCAACCAGCTTATCCAGCAGGCGCAAGGCCTGGCGTTCAACGTGTCGCAAATGGAGACCGAATTCCAGCGGCTCTACCCTGATGCGTATTCCGCCTCCATCTCGGGAACTCAGATGACGACCGACGCGCGTTCGCGCTGGCGCAACTCGCTTGAAGCGTTGCGCACCGCGACCAAGGTGCAGTCGCAAGCCGTACAGAACTTCGCCTCCGATGAGCAGACGCTGACGGACTTGGTGAACCGCAGCCAGTCGGCGGTCGGCGCTTTGCAGGCCACACAGGCGACCAACCAGTTGCTGGCCTTGCAGGCGCGGCAGTCGATCCAGGCGCAGCAACTGCAAATCACGCAGGACCGCGCCACCGCGCTGGAACAGGCGCGTGTCATCGCGGCGCAGGAACGTGCGCGCGAAGTGCGCCGCCGCTTCCTGGGTGAGGGCACGCCGTATACGCCGCAGACCATCGATTTCTACAGGAACTGAGGGGCATGCCATGAACGACATTTCCGTCATCGACCGATTCCTCAATGTTTTCTCGCGTTACATCGATTCTGGTTTCGGTCTGCTGGGCGGCGAAGTTGCGTTCCTGACCGCCACGCTGGTGGCAATCGACATGACACTGGCCGGTCTGTTCTGGGCGATGAGCCATGCCAGCGGTGGCGGCGACGACATCATCGGCAAGCTCATCAAGAAGGTGCTGTACGTGGGTGCCTTCGCCTACATCATCGGCAACTTCAACCTGCTGGCCGGCATCCTGTTCCGATCTTTCGCAGGCTTGGGATTGGTGGCGTCGGGTTCGACCATCACCCAGGCCGAGTTCCTGCAGCCGGGGCGGCTGGCCAAGGTCGGCATCGATGCCGGGGCGCCCATCCTGGAGCAGATCAGCGCGATGGCGGGCTTCCCCGAGGTATTCGTGAACCTCGATGCCATCACGGTGATGCTGCTGGCCTGGCTGGTGGTGGTCATGAGTTTCTTCGTGCTGGCGGTGCAGCTCTTCGTCACGCTGATCGAGTTCAAGCTGACCACGCTCGCCGGCTTCGTGCTGGTGCCGTTCGCACTGTGGAACAAGACCTCGTTTCTCGCTGAAAAGGTGTTGGGCAACGTGGTGTCGTCAGGCATCAAGGTGCTGGTGCTGGCGGTCATCGTAGGGATTGGCACGGGGTTGTTTGCCGAATTCCAGGTGACGCCGGATGAACCCTCCATCGACCACGCACTGACCATCATGTTGGCTGCACTGGCGATGCTGGGTCTTGGGATCTTCGGGCCAGGCATCGCGACTGGGCTGGTATCTGGGGCACCGCAGTTGGGTGCAGGTGCTGTTGCCGGAACCGCATTGGGTGTCGCGGGAGCAGCGGTTGCCGTGGGTGCTGCCGCCACCGGCGTGGGCGGTGCGGTGGCTGCCGGTGCGCGTATGGCGCCGGGTGCCGCAAAGATGGCCGCGAGCGGTGCCCGCTCGATGGCCTCGACCGCCAGCAGCGCGAAGTCCGCGTTCCAGGCCGGCTCTGCCGGTGCAGGTGGTGGACTCAAGGGTGCGGCAGCAGGATTGGGCAACGTCGCCAAGACGGGCGCGCAATCGGTGGGGCAGAAGGTCGCTGCCGGAGCCAAGTCGATGAAGGACCGGACTGCGGCGGCCATCAAGCCGGATGCCTCGGCATCCGGGACTGGCGCTGGTGCCGGAGCTGGCTCGGCCGCTCAAGGCGGCAACGATGCCGCACCCACAGATACCCAGCAACCCGCGTGGGCCAAGAGCCTGCATCGCCGCCAGCAGATCAGCCATGCCGCTTCGACCGTCGCCCACACGCTGCGCGGTGGAGACGGCGGCGGCTCGGGCAGTAGCCCCAGCCTGCGCGACCCCTCGGATTCCTAAGGAGAACATCTCATGCGATTCAAACGCTCATTGGTGCGGTATGCGGACACGCCGCAGCCTGCCACCCCGTACCAATCCGCCGAACAGGTCTGGGACGACCGTATCGGTTCATCTCGCGTGCAGGCAAAGAACTGGCGGTTGATGGCTTTCGGTTGCCTGGTGCTGGCCTTGCTGATGGCTGGCGGTTTGGTCTGGCGCTCGGCGCAGTCCATCGTCACACCCTTTGTGGTGGAGGTGGACAGCGGCGGGCAGGTGCGCGCTGTCGGTGAAGCGGCCACGCCCTACAAGCCGAACGATGCGCAGACGGCCCATCACTTGGGGCGCTTCGTCACGCTGGTGCGCTCGCTGTCCATTGACCCCATCGTCGTGCGGCAGAACTGGCTGGATGCCTATGACTACACCACCGACCGGGGTGCTGCGGTACTCAACGACTACGCACGCACCAACGATCCCTTTGCCCGCATTGGCAAAGAGTCGGTGACGGTGCAGATCACCAGCATCGTGCGCGCCAGCGAGGCATCGTTCAACGTGCGTTGGACCGAGCGCCGCTATGTCAACGGCGCAGCTGCTGGACTGGAGCGCTGGACCGCTGTTGTGTCCATCGTCCTTCAAACGCCGCGCACCGAGGAACGGCTGCGCCGCAATCCGCTGGGCATCTACGTCAATGGGTTGTCGTGGAGCCGTGAACTCGATTCTTCCGAAGGAGCCAAACCATGAAACCGTCTTTGCGCATTTACGTATTTCTGTCTCTACTGGTCGCCACATCAATGACCCTCTCGGGCTGCGCCACGCCGGGCAAGCCGCCGCCGACCATCACGCTCGATGAGCCGGTTGCGGCGCAGCCGCTACCCGAGTTGCCCAAGCCCGTCGAAGTGGTCGCGGTTCCGCAGCCTTTGCCATTACCCGAGCAGTTGAAGCTGTTGCCGGATGAGCTGGAGGCCAAGACGGCACCTGAATCGGCCGACGAGAAGGTACGCGTTACGCGGGCCAATCAGGAGGCCCGCATTGCACCGACGCGAGAGGGCTACGTCAATGCGATCCAGGTCTGGCCGTTCACTGATGGCGCGCTGTACCAAGTCTATGCCAGTCCTGGCCGGGTGACGGTGGTTTCGCTCCAACCCGGCGAGGAACTGGTGACGGTTGCCGCTGGTGACACCGTGCGCTGGATCGTGGGCGACACGTCCAGCGGCGCGGGGGCCAGTCTGCGCGTGAGCGTTCTGGTCAAGCCCACGCGCAGCGGTCTCAAAACCAATCTGGTCGTGACCACCAACCGGCGCACCTACCTGATTGAGCTGACCTCGACCGAGAAGGCATGGATGGCATCCGTGTCCTGGGACTATCCGAAGGACCGCATGCTGGCCTTGCAGCGCCAGGCGCAGGCGGCACAGATTGCCGCACCGGTCGATGCGGGCCTGTCGTTGGAGAAAATCCGTTTCCGCTACGCCATCACGGGCAGCAATCCACCCTGGAAGCCGCTGCGCGCCTTTGACGATGGCGAGAAGGTCTATATCCAGTTCCCTGGCGGCATTGCGCAGGGCGAGCTACCACCGCTGTTCGTCATCGGCGCGCAGGGGGACGGCCAACTCGTGAACTACCGTTTCCGTTCGCCGTACTACATCGTAGACCGGCTGTTCGGCGCGGCCGAACTGCGCCTGGGCGCTGACAAAGGTGACGTGGTGCGGATCGAGCGCACGGATGGGACTGTGAGCGGGACGCGGAGGAACTGACCATGAGCCAAGCGAACAATGCCCCTGATACCCCAGATTCCGCAGTGCCAGACGTGCCGCCCAAAGTGGCCCCGGAAAACGTGACGCTGCGCTCCCAGCCGCGTCCAGTTACGCGCCTGAACCGACGCATGCTGGCCGTCCTCGCTGGAGGGCTGGCGACCGCCGTACTCGGTGGCACTATCTGGTCGTTGCAATCAACGCAGCGCCGTGGCGCTGGCGACCAGAAGGAGTTGTACAACGTTGATCGCGTGTCGCGCTCGGAAGGGCTTGATCGACTGCCAGCGGACTATTCCAAGCTGCCGCCGACCCTGCCAGCCCCAGTGCCACAACTCGGTGCGCCGCTGCCAGGCGACTTGGGTGGCCCGATCCACAAGGCCGAGCAACAGGCGCAGGGTTATGGCTATCAGCAGCCCGGCCATGATCCGGCCGAGGTTGAGCGCCTGGCGCGTTTGAAGCAGGCCGAGGAAGCGGCGGCGTCTTCAGTGTTCTTCCGTTCGGGTGGTCAAAAGGTGGCCGCAGCCGCGCAGCCGCAGGCCTTGCCTGTGGCCACCGCGTTGGCCGCGAATGCCGCCTTTGATCCGATGGCCGCTGGCCCGGCATCGACTGCCGCGCAGTCGGCTGACCCCACTGCGGTGCAGAACCGGCAAGACCAGAAGGAGGCGTTTCTGTCCAAAGCCGGTTCTACGGAAACCCGTAATTCCGGCTCCCTGCAAATGTCCGCATCGCCGTATCAAGTCATGGCGGGCACGGTGATCGCCGCCGCGCTGGTCACGGGCATCAAGTCCGACCTGCCGGGCGATGTGATCGCCACGGTGACGGAGCCGGTCTACGACACGGCCACCGGCAAGTACGTGCTGATCCCGCAGGGCTCGCGCCTGCTGGGCAAGTACAACAGCCAGGTGAGTTATGGACAGAGCCGCGTGCAGGTGGTGTGGAATCGGGTCATCCTGCCGGATACGTCCTCGTTCCAGCTCGACAAGCTGATCGGTACCGATCCGGCGGGCTATGCGGGTCTGGAAGATGGTGTGGACTGGCATTGGGATCGCGTCTTTGCCGGTGCTGCGCTGACGACCTTATTGGGCATCGGTGCCGAGCTGGCCGCACCGGAGAATCGCAATGGCGGCGATCGCGTAATCATCGCCGGACGCGACAGCCTGAAGGACTCTGTAAACCAAGCGGGCCAAGAGATGACCCGGCGAAATATGAACATGCAGCCGACGCTAACCGAGCGACCCGGCTTGCCGGTGCGCGTCATCGTCAACCGGGATCTGGTGCTGCGACCGTACCAACCACTTTTCTTTGTGCGTGGGGGATTGCGATGAGCACGCCTACAAAGAAACTGAGACTCGGGCCGCTGCCATCCATTACCAGCACCAAGCTGACCTTCACATGCCCGGCCAGCTTGAAGGCCGACCTCGACCACTATGCGGCGCTGCACGCCCAGGCCTACGGCGAAACCGTGGATGCGGTGACGTTGATTCCGCACATGCTGGAAGCGTTCATGGCTGGAGATCGGGGATTCAAGAAAAGGAACACATCAAAGCCGACGTTGCAGAAGTCACCCCAGCGAGAGGCAACGCCTCCGTAGGCAAAGTCACAGCCAAGCACCCTTGAACGCGCAGTCTCCGAACTGCGCGTTCGCATTTTGGGGATCAGCCTTATATATTGCTCACATATGATTACGGAGGACGCGACCGACGCCTGCATCCATGTTGCCCGCTCTGGCACGCCAAGACCTGCAACCGCAAGGCTCCTATGTGGCCCCCAGCCTGCAAACCTACAGCGGGCTGAAGTCCTCAGGAAATACCCTAAACTATTGCTTTATATAGGGTTTTCGCGTTATGCCCGGCATCAAAAAAGGCTTGACAGCGGACATTTTTTATCGCTATGAAATCTTTCAAGCATAAAACCAAAAAAACTGAATTCAAGATTTTTTTGAAGCTCGCAGCACTTTTCAACATTATGGTGCTGTGGATTTATTTAAGCCTAGCTTGAAATGCAAAACATGCATTTTGTACTGGATGCGCAACCGTTTGTATTACCAGGTGATTAACAGACTGGCAATGTGATATGTAGCGGGAGTGCCAAGCTGGAGCTAATGACACCTCAGGCAAAAAGCAACAAGAAGCCTTTAAATGCTAAGACGTTTTGGGGTTTGGTCCGTATTTATTTTCTCCTGGCTGGCTATCCATGCATAGCATGAACCAGCCCAAGAATGGAACAATTAACCGCCATCCGCTACGGCCAATATCATGCATTCGCCGAACTCCAATTGCCACGCTAGGAATAAGAATAGCCAACGAAAAACCAATGTTTGCAATTCCTGCGAGATCTACACCCAAATGCAGAACCGATTGAATTATGGCAAGGATTAATCCCATGAAAAATGAAATAAGTATGACAAAAAGCAAGAACATCCAGTAGGCCTTACGCCTCGCTCTCCCCTGAAATACTGCATATTTGATCATTGCATCTAAAAACCAGATCATGATCTACCCTTTTTAAAATTAAAATATTCTTAACTGAAAGACTAAATCGGCAGTGGTCCAATTACTGAAAGCAACGCTTTTTCCGAAGCTGTCAAAACCACTTTTATTTCTTCAGGCGAAAGGCCATTTTGTGACAACGCTACGTGTGCAATAGCAGGAGGCATTCCATAAGCCAGTTCAATTCCAAAAGCGTCGGCAAAGGTATGCAGTGGACTTTTCCAAGATGAAATCAGCACATCCATCGCATCGTTGACTGCGTCCGTAACGCACAGGTAAACCTGCACCGCATCAATCGTATCGATGAGACGCTGGGATTTAAGGCCTAGCCATATGGCCATCGCTTTGCTCATGACAATGCGGCCAATCTTGAACAGATGCACCCACAACAAGGCATGCGTGGCATCAAGGTTCATCGGTAGCTTGACGATAAAGGAAGTCTGGCCATCGGCAGGCATAAAACCATCCCATAGCATGCAGCGCAAACCAGTCACATGAATAAATTTATGCATATTTATTATTTATTATTTATTAATTTCAAGAATCGCTTTTTGTTGACCTAAATTCGAATTAATGCGTGCATTCTCAAAATCGAAAAAATCATAATCAAACTCCTGTTGCTGCGCATTTCTGCCAACAAGCGAGCAAGAATCATCTTCATCCAAATCAACTTCAAATACTGGCTCTACAAATGGTTTTTGCGACCTGCAAATCATGGTAACTGAAAGGACCAAAAAAACTATACCTATGATCAAACTGTGGATGGGAAATTTCAAAAACATTGCCCCTACAACCAGGACATAAGACACATAAAATAATCCCATAGGATATTTTTTGATACTTTTATCCACTGGCTGCGGTTCTTTTTCCGAAGTCACTTTTTGGTCATGAATCCCAATCGGAAAATTGGTTTTTTGTCGCGTAATCGGGGGCGATAGACTTGAGCATTGGTCGTCAAGTTGTCGAGAAAGTACATGCATGGTGGTTTAGTGGTTTTGCGTTAAACGCTTGAGTTCAATCTAATTCCCAAAGAGATACTTCAGATTACTCATCAAAAACCTGCAGGCAAATTCAAATGAACATTGAAAATATGCGTCAATCAAATTAAGTGATACCCGCAAGCCTCGAGCGCCTGATGGACAGTGCTGGCGCTGGGTCAGCAGACTTCGACAGGGCGGTGCGTGTGATTACAACGTCCAAGGACAGTCAGCCCAAAGACACTTTGTACGGACTCAGCTGACCAGGCTCGGCCAGTTATAGGCCGGATTGCGGCAAAAAAAGTTTTTCTTAGCGTTTATTCTGCTGCGACAACTAAGCCCCAACCTTGCAGCTTTTCCATAATGGCATGCTGCAAAGGCGAAAAAAGTGAAGCATCGACGTTGCGACCGTTTTTCGTATTTTGCGTAAGCACAACATGGCCCCCTACGCCATCTTTGATCACGTAGTGGGTATCACCAAAGCGCCCACTTGAATACGTGACCCTGAACTTGCTGCTAAGGGCTCGTGCGATCCAGCCATGGGTAATTTCAGCGGCAATGGGCCGCATTCGATAGTTTGTTTCCATGATTCTTTTTTTACAGCAAAGCGCTGTTCAAACCAAGATATCACTCACTCTGGATCATGCAAACATGCTTGATGCGCTCAGGGACAGGGAACCTGCACGTCCTCCACTACGTCGTTTTTCTGGGCAAATAGAGTGCCTTTCCCATCGATCGTTACGTGCGTATAGCCATTGTCGAAAACAGTGCGAAAAATGCATGTGCCATCGGGCCTTGTGTACAACCCTTCGCCCTGGCGGGGGTTGAAGGCCTTACGAAAGTGACTTTCATGCGGCTGTGGACCGCTTTCTTGTTCACTAACAAGGATCACCGAATTTTCCTCATCACCGGCCTGTGCGGTAAGGCTGGAGAGCAGTAGGGCGGCGAAAATGAACTGATATTTCATGAGCAGCGTGAAAAGTTGGAATCACGCAAGACTAAACCTGTCGTGCACCCTCGCTTATTGAAATGTCGCTGCTGAATGGCGTCATTTTGACTTGACTCGCTAGCGCGAAGCAAGCCCGGTACGCTTACGATTTTCTACACAATTTAGATTGCGGGCATCGTCTTTAAAGCTTATGTTTTAAGATGAATAAAAGTGGTTATTATTTAACTTAACAGAGGTAATCCTTATGTGCAACGAGTCGCTCGGCATCTTCACAACAGCCGTTGTTTTTGGAATTTCTACGGTTGGTTATCTAGGCATTGTCATTCATAAAATACTCATCAATCGCCATAAGCGACAGCAGTTAGCTGCTTGCCCTATGCCTATCTAAATTCGCCAACTGCTTTTATCTCCCATTTAGACGCTGCCAAATACATTTCCGTACCTAAAGGCATTCTGGTTCGACATTCAACCCCCACTTATGCGGGGAATACTGGTGCTCATCGTCAATGCGACGTAATTCCTTCAACCCCGCCACGCGGGGAATACCAAAGTTGGCTGCTAATTTTTGAAATCTTCCTTCTTCAACCCCCGCCATGCGGGGATTGAAGCTAGGTGGACATGGTCTGCGGGTTTCAAGAGCGGTATTCCCCGCTCAAGCCGGGGGCGGTGCGGCCTAATTAGGTCGGCAACGGCATCAAATAAGAACGAAAATTGAGTCACTTTTGACTGTGAAAAACTTGTTAAAACCGTGTAACCTATTGGTGTTGGCCAAGATCGCATCAGCCGTCTTGGTTCGACCTAGTTTCAATAGCCGCTGACTTTTCAGCATGAATTTCATCACCAACCCGCAGGGATAACATCCTTGTGGGTGTTTCCTTGCTTTTTCAAGGAAACGTAATGGCACATCCAAAAACAGCTCAATCAGTGAGCAAAAAACCTGTCCGGGTTATCAGTCCACGGGTGACTATTTTCAGGCCAGGATTTACAGAGGTTGACGAATGGCGTTCAGCACTTCCCAACGAAGCACTGCATGTCTTCTCAAACTTTACAGGCAGCCTTGATGCTCCTGAAGTCATGCCCGCCGGTGGCATGAGGAAATCCGCCTACGGCGGTAAAACGCTTTTTGCTTTCCGTTCGCTGTAAAGCTAAATACATGGAACTCCATAGCAACGAGTTGAGGGATTACATCCTACGTGCTCCAAAGCGCTGGACCTTCAATGGCTGCGAAATGGTGAATAACTCTGAAGCCTGCTACAGGTGGCTGGAGCAGCTATGCAGGGGTACTCTCGATCAACGTATCAACCGCAGGGCAGGATTGGTTGAGAAGTGGTTTCCTTACTGGCGCACGCCCACCATGAAGTCAATCAAGCGGCATCATGACCGTGAGCATATTAAGAAATACGGTTACTTCATCAATCGGTAATTTTCAAACCAGAACGCGGCCTCAAGGTCGCGCTCCCCTCAAAACTAACTTTTTCAAGCGAAGCCGCTTCTGAAAGTTTGCTTTAGTGCGGGCTGTGAATTTCAACTCCGCTGGATCTCCAGCATTCAAATTCACATTTCAAGGATCAAGATGCAAGAAACCAAAACAGTTTTGTCTGAATACACACAGATGTCGCCATTCATCAAAAGCGACACGAAGGTATGCTGGGATTGCCTTCGAGCAAAACCATTGAGGGAATTAAAACCCTACAACCCTGTGCCAGGCCTCTTGGTGTGGCAATGCGGATGCGGGCAAAGCGCATTACCGCCGTTCATGACCGTAGCCGGGGGCAAGGTCATCATCTGTGAGGACCTCACGGGTGATTCGCTTCCTGACGAGTGGACTGGAGTATGTGTCAGCGGAAACGATGCCAAGTCCTTTTGGTATATCGGGCACGACTTAGGTGAACGGAGCTTTAATAAGCTGCCACTGGAAATCGTGACGATCAAGGGAGCGGTAGCGTATGTCGAGAATAATGCTGCCTGCAAGAACACTCTGGCAATGACAGACGCGGCCATAGCAGTCTGGAAAGCGGTTGAATGCGCTCAGGCCGTTGTTTGTGAAAGTCTTCCGGAAAACTTACCGAAAGACTGGCTTGTCATGAATGCGCCCAGGCCTATCCTTGGCGACCAGATCGCTCAGGGTGCGTTCATGCATGGTGTTTACTACGCAGCGATTAACCCAAGCGTTGAGTTCGCACAGGACCTGGTTCGGCGTAATTTGATAAACGATGCCAGAGTTGTCTTTGTGGCCAGCAAGGTAACACAGGAAGCGATGGCGTTGGAAACCATTTCGCCGGAATACCAAAATGCGTACCGCAAAATGCCCGACCACAATCGCGCTAACGCTATCAGCTCGTTTGTGCTTAAGCTCAACCGTGGTAAGACTTATTGCGAAATTAAGGAACTTGCCCGGCGTGCTTACGTTGCAATGCAGGAAGAAGAACTACTCAAGGTGGTACCGACTGCCTGAGTCAATATATCCATCAAAACGAAAAAGCGGCCCAGGCCGCTTTTTCGTTCCTGATTGAAAACTGATTTTCCAAAGCGTCTGCGTTTCGGAAAGTTCGTTTAATCACGTTCACTTGAAGTTTTCTAGCGCTGGTTTTCCAGCATCAACTTCAACGAAAGAAAATGATGAGCAATCAAACACAATTCAATTCTCCAAAGTCTGGAGAAGTAAAAGTAATCACTGAAAAACAATACCACCGCCACTTAGGTGCTCTGCCTCCTTGCAAGTGGGAAAGGGTAGCTCCGAACTGTTCGGTATTTCACATGAGCGAACTGATTGACATGGATATAGCTCGTTGGATCATTAAGATTCATGACGATTACTACACCTTGTTCGCTAGTTACGAGCTCATGCCGGTACAAGCTTATGAACTTGTCAAGTCCAGCCTCCAGATTCCAACGGAGGCAATATGAACATTCAAAACATCAAGCGCAATTCAATGGGAACGTTGGACTTCGATGGAAAATTCGATGGAATGCGCAAACCCCAAGATTTCATTACTTATCCCATCGGTGCCAATGACGACAAAACTCGGGTAAAGATCCAATCCGATACCCGAATTGGATTCATTAATCTTACTAATGGTCATGTGCTTATGTCGCCATCTATCAAGGGAGGCGCGTACAACCATCACCTGAGTCAGATAAACGATGTTGGCAAGCTCAACCAGGAAGAACTTTTCAGCCTGAAAGCTCAACTCCTGGATTCAGCCAGCGCCAAAGCAGGAACCAACGGCATCGTGACCACCGACAACAGTGGTGCTGCTGAAGTCTTTGCCAAACAGCCATAAAGTAACTCAACCCTCGTAGGGCAGACACCAAGGGGTGCTGCCTAACGACTTCAAAATACATGAAAGCTCAACATGAAAACGATGACTGAAGCTGAATGGGATGCTACGCATGATGATTTCAAGAAATTATGGACTGCAGAGCGAACTGACTGGACCGACTGGGAAAGAGTCAGAAACCGCTACATGGGCAAAAGGACCGTCATGTCGGACGGCGTTCTGCTGGTAGAAGGAATGGGCTTGGTAATTACACCCAACCCGCCCAAGTCAAAAGACGACAAGGTTTACCTGCGTGACATTGGACGTGCGCTTGAGAAAAATATCTATGCGCAGACTGACACCTCCCTCCATTGGTTGGCAGTCATCGGCGAAGACAGCATTCAGCCAGTACCGACAAAAGAGTGGTATTACAACGATGCCCTCATTCAAGTGGGCGTTGTCAATGGTAATAGCGAAGGGAGTTTGATCTACGTTCAGGCTCAGAAAAACAGGTACCAGCCTGAACTGCTGGTACCTTTGTTCAGGATCAAATTACTTTGCTCTCCGATGGCGGCATTTGCTGAAGCGAAAATTGTCTATGAATTCTTTGAATCCCAAGAATTCATGGATATGGTCAGCCACACATAAAAATTGTGCTGTTAAAGGGCAGGGCGCGAGGTAACACCTCGCGCCCTGGCTTTTCCACTCAGCCATGAAAAGCTGATTTACCAAAGCATATTCTGCTTTGTTAAATTTGCCCGGCCAGGCAATCAAGGGTTATCCAGCCTGCAATTGCAGCACGATAAATAACCCACGGGGAGCAATTCTCCGGATAGCTTCTTGTGATTTCAAAACCACTGGAAGTTACAATGCAACAAAAAATATTCACTACGTTCAGCCTCTTCCAAGATGAGGAGGCCGATGATTTGAAATCAGAGTTGATTCGGATCAATGAGTTAATTGCGCGGGGCGCTATTTTCGTTGTCAATCATTCAGGGGGAAAGGATTCTCAGGCGATGTTTCACTTCATTACTGATCTGGTTCCGAGAAGCCAGATTTTTGTAGTGCATGCCGAACTCCCAGAAGTTGAATGGGAAGGGGTTTTGGAACACATCCAATCAACAGTGCTGGGAATGACGGTACACACCTGCCGTTCTCGTCGAATGTTACTGGAAATGATCCGTGAAAGGGGAATGTTTCCATCACCCTCCATTCGTCAATGCACGAGTGATCTAAAAAGGGGACCAATTGAAAGAACGATACGAAGAACCGGTCATAAGTTGATCGTCAATTGCATAGGACTGAGATCGGATGAGTCAAGTAACCGTGCCAAGCTCGCTACGTTCAAGTATTCTGAAAAGAACAGCAAGAATGACCGGGAATGGTATGACTGGCTGCCCATCCATCACTGGACCGTTGAAGCCGTTTTTGCAAAAATCAAAGCTACCGGACAAGTACCTCATTGGGCATATTCCGTAGGGATGTCTAGGCTTTCCTGTGTTTTTTGCATCATGGCATCAACAAAGGATCTGACCATTGCTGCGCAACACAATCCGAAACTCTACAGCACCTATGTAGGGCTAGAGCACACAACAGGACAAGTCATGATGATGCCCTCAAAAAGCAAAGGCAGACAAACCCTGGAGCAGATAACTGGCGTTATCGCTGAACCGGAAGCCGAGCTCGTACCGGCCTAATCAAGTATTGAAAACGAAACTTTAAAACCTGAACGGCCAAGTGCAACCTCTCAGGTTGCACTTGGCTGACTAGCCAATGCTTTCCCATGAGGCTGTTGGGCTTCATAGGAAAGCTACGTGCTTGCGTCTTTTTAACTACCTCCACTGAGGAATGAATCGACGCTATGAAAACGAAAATTCAAGTAGGCTTTCACGGATGGAGAGCCAGCACGCAAGTGTCACTAGGCAGCGGCCGTGTACTGAACATCTCAACGGGTAAATGCACAGCAGGAAGCGTCAGAACTACTGCACTTGTCAGCCATATGGAAGGCATGTTTGATGTTTCATCTTCAAATGACTTTCTGATGATTCTTTCGCAAACCCGATACTCACTGTGCTCGAAGAAAGCAGTTCGCACACAACACGAAACGGCGCTAAAAAATCTCAAGAGCGTTAAGGCCCAGGCACTCGCTCATTACACGATGAGTTAAATCTGGAATGGCCATGATCAACATGGCCGCTTTTTAATACCCAGCCTACGGGCCAAACCTCCCTCGAGAGGCTTTCTATTGGCTTGACACATCAGACCAACAGAAAGCCTTTGGCTTAATCCTTTTTAACCACTCTTTATTGAGTATGAAAGGTAATTTTTATGAGCAGTGAATATATTTATGACCGCGCTGCGGTCCGCTTGAAGGGTGTTCGCTTTGAGTACATAGCACTTTATATTCTGAGCCACTCCAACAACGTTGACCCATATATTCCCAACTGGAATCTCTACGGCTTTTCAAAATTGGAAGATGCTCTTGATATTCCACTGAAGTATTGCTACTACTGTGATGATGGGATTACGCGCGGCAAGAAAGGTCAAATGATCAGTGGTGAATTTGACATTAATAAATGGCGCGTGGCAATCGAAAGAGCGCCGATCATCAAGGATGAGTTCAGGCTGCAATTGAAATTTTGTGATGAAAAACATAGTGAATCGCATCCTCTGCTTAAACTTGAAAAAATTAAAGCATTTGCGGTTCAGTTAGATTTGCATTTGGAGATCGAAAGCATTCTAGGGCACTCGGAAGCTGCATGGCTTGTGTTGGACCTGAACAATCCTGAACATGTTGATTTGGCCTGGGCTACAACTCGGGACATGAGCGATGCTGAATCCAATGATTCCTATAAAAGGCTGATGCTGCCTTTTAATTTTTTACAACGTCAAGTTGCAGAAAGGTTTTTTGGCCATCTTGGGTATTGTGACGAGAAGAGAGCGTCAGCCACAGTGCTACGGAAACAGTCCAACTTCGATCTCCCAGAAACAATCTACAAATTTGAATTCCCTGTGGATGATCAACCCGTTTACAAGGATGTCCGGTTTGTTGTGGTCAATTGGCTGGGCAGGATTTTGAGCTGCAGTCCAGATCGCTGGTTTTGCCTGAAATTGATCGAGCTGGAAAAGAAGCATCTGGGAACGGCTGAGTCTGCGTACATCAAATTTAAGAAACACATGAAAGCTCTCCAAGTCACTTCTCACGAAGGGATGACGATTGAAGTCATGGCATCCTTATCCGGCGCACAGCGTGCAGAAATGACGCAGTGGGACATGGACAAACGCGATCGACTGTTTGCCCGGTTGCATAAACCGGGCATGTCCGCCATCTTCACCGAAGTAGTTAAGGACCATATCCAGGCAATGGCATTGGCGCCATACATTGAGTGCAATCTTGCGATTTCAGAAATGAAAACCGCCAAAAAGCCTCAAGTCGAGCAAATGACTTTCGACATCTAAAGTTTTATTTTTTCAACCCAAAAAGCCACTTTTGAGAAGTGGCTTTTTTATTTAAAAGAAGGTTTTATGCGAATCATTCAAGGTTTCCCTTTTCGTACTGACGGTGGAGTAAATACGCAACTGGAAGGCGGTCAATGCATCATTGGTGCAGACGGTTCGACCTGCTTGGGAGAACTTGTTGCCGATGAGGAGTTCACTTCAAAGGTGATCACCGCGTTGAACCAGCATGAGAAGCTGGAAGTTCCACGATTCATCCTGCTGAGTATTTTGGAAATGGCTGAAAGCAATTACCAAGATGTATCTACAGGCTTGGACGATGGCACATACACAGCCATTGAAAACCCAAACTTCATTGTGCACGGTCAAGCCCTTGATTACTTCAAAGGCTTGCTCAACAGTCACGTGAAGATAGCTGCAATCGCAGCTTAGCCCCACATAAGCACTTGTCTGAAACCACCTTGGTGGTTTTTTATTAACGCCCTATCGGCAAAGTAAATGAAAAATGACTTCTACACGTATGTTTGAAGTGATCATTGCTGGCTCCAACGGCCAGCTGCCAATTGCATATCCCAATAGCAATGGCCTGGATGCGCTAAAAGTGATGCGCGCTCTTTCTACTCAGGGTTTCAGATCGACAGCCGAAACCACCGCATTAGGTATTACAGAACGGTTGGGCCTTGCGGATATGGAGGCCATCTATGCTGACCAGTTGGATTCGGCCTTAGATGACGTGCAATGCCTGGTTGAACGCATTACGCAAGACATAGCTCGGCTTCGTGACATCACCATTGATCCGATGAATATCGTTTTTGGCGACAACCCTGCTTTCGAGATCCGTCCAGCCAGTGATGGAAATTTATTTAATGTTTTAAACAAGGAGCGCGGCAACGTCAGCGTTCATTACATTCATGAGGGTGTGAAATGCGATGTTTTCGCTCAAGACTCACTAGAGCCGATTGATACTGTTTCGGTCCAAACCACTGAGCTTGTGAAACTGATGGAAAGCAAAATCATTACCTGACTCCGCATTAAAGCGTAGTCATCGGTCTTAGAAAATTACCGCCCCTCGATTGGGGTGTTTTTATTGGTGAAAGCATATGAACACAAGAAAAGCACACGGAATTCCAAGTCAAATCAACAGCTTTGTTTCAGATAAGGAAACAGAAATGACCGGGTATGGACGGCACAACCGCCTGCTCGTTTTTCACTCAAATGAAAAACGAGCACTCACTTTGCGCGAGGACCTTTCCAAGGGTCTCGCAATGAGCACCGAGGAAGACCGAATCAAGGTTCTCAATGGTTTTCAACGCATGCATCCATTAGGCGCAAGGCCTGTCAGCTCTGGGCCTTCGATTCCATACCAAAGCGCTTTTGGTTCTTCTGTCGAGCACGTCTATGCCTACTAAGCCCGGACGCATTTTTTAAATCAAATCTATGGCCTTAACCTGGCCGGAAAGAAAAGGTCAATGGCAAAAATTGTAAACCTGCAAGTGCTCATCGATGGCGATAACGATGAAGAGATAACAGAATTTTTGAGAGTGGCTCTCATGACTGCTCGACCCGACGGTTCAAGCACAATTGAAATTCTCGACTTCCATGTCGCCTCTATCGATCAGCCAACAGATGAACTGACCGACAGCATCGTCAATGAAACTTATCTAACTGGCCAGGCATTCGATAGCTGGCTCATCTACTCAGCGTCTGAAGCGAAGGCGACAGGCGAACCAAACGACGGCTACTGGTCATATCAGTACGGCTGGACCTCTCGGGATCTGGCCACCAGGTTTGAACCTGTTGCCAGGGACATGCCACATTCTGCCGGCAACGATGCCTGCATGATCATCGACATTTGAAAACTCCCCCACACTGGCTTGTTCGGTGCGGGGGGATTTTTTTTGCCTGTACTTGTTGAAATGCTGCATGCCGAAGCGCTTAAATATTTGGCAGTACTATATGCTTTTTAATCTTCCGGAGAATTAAATGGAAAATCCAATAGATGAAGTCGTCAAGCTCAATCAACAAATTGCAGAGTTGCAAAAAAAGTCCGAGGAACTGAAAAAAAAGAATCGGCCGGTGGTTGTTGCTGAGTTGCGCGAACGCATGGCAGCTTACGGCATCACTGCCCAAGAACTGACGCGTCCAGTTCCAAAGGCGCGAATGCTGAAGGAAGATTTTGCGACACCCATCAAAGCTGTCAAGGGCAAGATCAAATCTTCGCCACTGCCAGCCAAGTTCCGCAGCCCCGATGGCAAGAATGAGTGGAGCGGTCGCGGAATGGCACCGAAGTGGATGAACACCCTGATTGAACAAGGCCACAGCCGGGACGAGTTCCTGATTTCAAAAGACGCGCCAGCACAAGATAAGGCAGCGGAATCCGCTAAAGCCTAAATCCAGAGCTTGGCGTAGCAATACACCAAGCTGGCTGACTACGGGCAAGCGGCCAGTCCGTCACGCCGGCACCGGGTTGCTTGGGCTTCTATCGAATGCGTCCTTAGCTAGCAGCACTGTTAGGTGCTTGCTGTCTTTGTCGAGAGGGAAGACACCGAACGGTGTGCATTAACGCAGCAGCAGGACTTAAAGGTGGCCTTTCACCACGGGGTAAAACTCAGCGCTAATACTGACTGCGGCAAAAAACATTCTCGCTCGCGGATTGACGAGTCTCGCAGGAGGAGCCTTAGCATGAAGACCGGGAATCAGAATCCCCGGCCTTCAGGCCGGGGAGCAGTCAACAAGTACAGCTGTTTTTTCGGTCCAAAAAGGCCTAGAAAAACCGGACAAAACTACATCCAGCGGCTACGATACAGGCACTACACAACAACCTGGATTCAGTTTAAACAGAACTCTCGCTACCGCATGATGCTGACTTTTTAATGCATCCATCTATTTAGCGCGATGCTAACGTGTATAGCGAATGTCAAAATGGAAGCATTTTTCGTAATATATTTGATCGGCGGCGCAGCAGGCGTGTTTTTCTTGATCCATTGAATCCAAAGGTTCAGGCATGGAGGCGCACGAGGTGCTGCCGGGGGTACACCGGGTGGCGTCTCTCGTAAAAAGGTGGCTGCTCGGCACCCACCAGGGCTCTTTCAGTGCGGATCATATGCAAGCCTACTTGGATGAATTCGCCTTTCGATTTAACCGCCGAGGGTCGCGAGCCAGGGGAAAGCTCTTCTACCGACTCCTTGAACAATCGGTAGCCATGATCCCATCTCCTTTCGGGACCTCGTCGCCAACCCAAACCCCACAAAAGCGGGGCAAGTCCGACCTGAGCCACCCCGCACTGGCAGGACTGCGCCTGCGTCGCTCGACATGGAAATCCACGTCAGCCCATGGCGCCGCTGAATTACCGCATTTATCTGGATACCCCGCTAACTTAATGGCATTGACATGCTCCTCACCCCTGTCATCGAGCAACTTTAGCCTTCGAAAAGTTGCACATCGCGTTAATTAGGTCGCTTACTGAGCCGTAGAAGGACTATGCCGAGGTACCCAGGGTCATTCTTTTCACAAGAAGTTGTGTTTGCTGCTCTGAGACCTTGAGCATTTTTTCTTGATCGAAAATGCGTTTTGGTACTTCTGAGAAAACAAAGTCACGCAAGACATACCAAAAATTGATCACTGCCAACTCAATTTCCTGCTGCTCATTAAGGCGTTCAGACACAACAGGCCTGCGCTTCCAGGGTCTCGCCCGCATCCACATCGCAATGTAGCCGTTGGCATTCAGGGGAAAGTTCGAGACTTCGTCCTTTCGACTCCATTGGACAGAGCAGTCCATGTTGGAATCAAATCCAAAAAGTACGTCTGATGCACCCAAAAATTCCAGAAACTCTTTGATATCGTCCTGCGCTGCGAATGAACTCACCATGGTCTCGTAAGGAAGCACCATTGAAAAAACACCTTTCTGCCTTTAAGCAACATCAGTCGCAACACGCTGGTGCGACTGAGATCGCCATTAGACCTGAACCCGAAGCATGGCGTGCTGCCTTTTTCTGAAGTTGGAATCGATTGCAGTTTGCGATATGTTCATTCAGGGTCAGTACACCAGACTTTTCTTTGATGTAGTCAGCCAGAAGTGCCACGGTTTCCCTATCAAGCTTTTGGTACATTTTGCTTGCCTTGGTCGCGGAATTGCACAATCTGGGAATATACGAAATATCCTGCGCAGTCAGGATGGTAGCGGGGAGGGTGGGAGATATTTGCACATCCGTGCCAGGCAATACAACATAGTATTTGATTGCAATTCTGGCATCCAGATAGCCCTTCATGGCCTGAAATTTTTCAGAGCCTTGTGCAACGGGATCATTCACATGCTTACGATCGCCGTTAGCTTGTTCGAGATACCACTGATGCCCAGCCTCAACTTTCTCACGGCCTACCAGGCATTGATTCCAGCCCTTCACCTCGAACAGGTAGACGCCGGCATTACAAATCACGATGCAATCGTATTCGGCAGTTGCAAGCCTGGCGCCTTCTGGAAGCGGTAGGACAACGCCGGTTAAAACTCGAACGTCATCGAACGTGCGCTTGAATGCGGTGGTGAGATAGTTTGCAGCTTGAGCTTCTGAATTGTTGATGCACATGATTTGATTTCTATGGATAGATTGGAATGAAATCATGGTGACACTGATTGGTCATTGTGCAATCAGGAAAACGGCCAAATAAGGCTGCATTATTTGTTTTTTTGAAAGCGCACCGAAAAGTGCCGCCTTTCGCCCATCTTCCGCGCTCGTGAGTTGGGAAGATGCACGCATGCACAACAGGGAACACATAGAAGGCCAAATCGCGCTTTATCTTCATCCGATCAAGTCCATCCTTGAAGACGCAGAAGTCTCTGAAATCATGGTCACGGCCGATGGCTGCGTTTGGGTAGAAAAAAGGGGGAACATTGAAAACTCCGGCGTCGTTCTCACCGAGGAAAAAAGAAAGCTGACCCTCATCAATGTGGCCAAAGCGGTCGGCAGGGACATGCTCGCAAACACCGCCAACGCCATCGTCAGTACCTCCGTGGGCGGGCTGCGCTTTGCCGGGGCGCTCATGCCCATCGACGAACGCGGCACAACGCTTTGCATCAGAAAGCATTTAGACCCTGACAAACGGCCCAGTCTGGAGCAGCTCGTGGAATGGAAGATGCTCACTGCGGAGCAGGCCGAGCTATTGGTCCGCCTGATCATCGTTGAGAAAAAGAACGCAGTGTTTCTCGGGCCGACCTCCGGAGGAAAAACCACTTTAGCCAATGCCGTGCTTGGAAAGATTCCCAGTTACGAACGGATCGGTTCGATAGAAGACGCCCACGAGCTGGCGATCAGGGTAGCCAACAAGGATTGCTACCTCACCAACCCGCAGATTGGCATCACGTCAAGGGTCTTGATTCAGCACGCCATGCGCTCACGGTACGACCGGCTGATTCTTGGCGAGTCCAGGGGCGAGGACACGTTCGATCTGATCCGCGCATTGTCCAGCGGACACAACGGCTCGATCACCACCATCCATGGCTCAAGCGCAAGGGAAGGCTTGGGAACGCTGGAAATGCTGTACCAAATGAGTGTTCCAGAGGGATCGAATATCCCTGTGGAAACCGCCAGAGGCTATATCGCCGCTGCCATCAATCTTTTGATCTATACCGAGCGACGCTATGAACCAGCAGACGGCGGTGTATTTAAAAGTGTTCGAAGTGTCAAAGAAATAGCTTTAGTTAAAGGAATAAAAAATGGTGAATATGAAATCGATTACCTCTAAGCGCCTCAAAACCGCTGCGGTTATTGCCTTGGCATTGGTGGCAGGACCAGTCTTTGCGCAATCGGCAGATACCACGGGGCTGTGCAACCTTGTCAGCTTTATCAAATCGATCATCGGCACAGTGGCCGTGCTGGCAATACTTTTGTATGTGATCAACAGTTTCTTCGGTAAAAGCGCCCTGATTGGCGAGATCATCGAAAAGGTGTTGATTGGATGCGTGGTTGCCGTTGGCGCAACATTCCTGGTCACCAAAACCGGTCTGGTTGTCAGCTGCTCATCAGGTCTGATCTAAGCCTGCTTATATGGCCAGTGTCGACTACCCGGTACTTCGCCGCCCTCGGTTAAGGGGTGGAATCGGTGGAAACACCGCAGTGTTGATATGGGCAATTACAGGGATGGTTGGACTCGTCATTGGGTTGCCCGAGGGTTTATTCGTCATCATTCCCGCGCTGCTGATACAGGGCGTCATGCTTTGGGCATTCAGAACTGACCATAAGGTGATGGAAGTTTATGCGTTGTATGCCACTTTGCCTGATGAATTCGAAGCGGGCATTCCGGCAGCCGATTCCAAGAAATCGTCACGCCCTCAATTTTTCGGTAAAGGGGTGTCCCAATAATGGTCATTGCTCTTAAAAAAGAAGCGTCGGAATCAAAGTCCTCGCATTCGGAATTGCTGCCCTGGCTCTGCCATGCATCACCCGACTGGATTTTATGCAAGGACGGCTCTTTGCTATCCGGGATGGAGTACCGGTGCCTTGATATTGACAATATCTCCGAGCACACGCTCAAAAAAGCGTTGCTCGAACTTCAGGCGTCACTCAAAACGCTTGATGAGCGGTTCTATGTCTGGTGGACCATCGATAAGAAAAGGGACAGCACCCGGCACAAAAGCAACTTTCCCAATGATGCCGCTCAGAAACTTGACGATTTGATAGGCAAAGCCCTGGACGCCGGGAAGATGTTCAACATTACCTATCGCATGTACATCCTGTACACGGGCGAGACGGGCATGTACGCATACATGGACAACGTCAGAAGGCTGGTCAACGAAGAGAATACCTCTGTCATCACTGCGATGCTCAAGAGCCTTAACCCGGCTACCTTTACCAGCGCATCAGCCTTGTCAGATGCGCGCCAGCTCGACCAAAATCTTGCCACTGCCGAGGGCGCAGTCCAGCAGTTCATGAACTCGCACAGCATCATGAGCTTAAAACGGCTGAGCGGCTGGGACCTGGACAATGCGCTGCTTCAAAGCGGCAACCTGTCCATTGCCTTGAACAGCACCTACAAGCCGCCAGTCGGTGCGATGCTCGATGAATACTGCGCATTGAGCGACGTCAAAATTGGCCGGGAAGTTATTTCAGTGTCCGGTCCCAATCGAACCATCTTCGCAGCAAACCTCACACTCAAGAACTACCCCACCAATCTCACGCCGGGCCTGATGGAGCGGTTGGTGGCGAGTCCTTTGGAATTCAGGCTCACGCATGTGATGCGCTGCCTGGGGCAAGCTGCAGCGGTCAAAACGCTGAAGGAAGTCAGCAACTATTACTTCATGAACCAGAGCACGTTCATGCAAAGGGCGATTGCCAAAGCAACATCGTCTGAGCCGGGCGTCGATCCTGGCAAAGCCGACCTTTACATGGAAAGCCTCGAAGCATTGCGCAGACAAACAGTCGAAGGGCTTGGATGGCTGTACCACGCCATGACAGTGACCGTTTTTGGAACTTCACTGAATCACCTGGAGCAAGAAGTAAACGAGGTGGGGCGAAATCTCAGCGATGTGCCATTCATCAGGGAACGGCTGGGCCTGAAAGCGAGCTTTTACTCCATGATTCCCGGCCAGTGGTCGATGCAGCAGCGGCTCATGCTTGTCAACGCCGAGGTCGCCGCGGATTGCGCTCCAATCTACACGATTGACCAGGGCTCGCCAAAAAGCCAGCACTTCAGCGAAACCACGGGCACCTACCAGCCGAGCCTGTGCCTGTTCCAAACGGTCTATGGGACCCCGTACCACTACAACCCTCACGTCGGGCAACTCGGGCACACCATGCTCGTGATGCCTTCCGGGAACGGTAAAACGACGTTCGCCAACTTGTGCCTGGCGCAGTTCCAGCGCTACCCCGATGCACAGGTGTTTATCTTCGACAGGGATTTTTCCTGCCGGATCATTACCGGCCTCGTTGGCGGAACGCACATCGACCTCAAGTCGGGCATCAAGCTCAACCCGATGGCAGCCGTCAATGAAGGGCCCATGGGGCGGCTCTGGGCGCGGGAGTTTTTGCTTCAAAGACTGGAAGAGAGCGGCACTCAAGTAACGCCCGAAGATCGAAATGTGATCGATGACACGCTGCTTGCGCTGTCCAAGACCGACCAGCCCATATCCATGGGCACGGTGGCCGGTGTTTTGCCACGAAAACTCGAAGCCGCACTGGCGGAATGGGTCAACAACGGTCCTTACGGGATGTTCGACAGCACGGTGGACGAGCTGAGCCTGGAATCGTGGACCTGCATCGAGATGAAGGACATCATGGCCGTGGACCGGCTGGCCCGGGCATTTCTGGACCATGCCTTTCGCATGATCATGAAACGTCTGGACGGGCGGCCGACCTTTATCTATCTTGAAGAAGCGTCCTTTCTGCTCAACAGTCCGCAGTTTCTCAGGGCATTCGATGACTGGCTCAAGACGTTTCGAAAACTCAATGCGTTTGTCTGGCTGACCATCCAGTCGCCCGAGTCGGTTTCCGGAATTGACGATGAGCGCGTGCGCGCCACCATTGCCGACAACATACCGAACCTGATTCTTGGCTACAACCAACGACTGGAAAACCATCGGGAACTCTACAAATCCATGTTTGGCATGCACGACGAACAAGTCAACTTGCTGGCAAACCTGAAACCCAAACGCGATTACCTGCTAGTTGCCGATGGTATTTGCCGCGTGATGGGCACAAACCTAAGCAAAGATGCATTGGCTTACTTGCGATCGGAGATGCCCTATCAAGACCTCTTCACGAAAGCGCAAGAAAGCGGGCGCACAGACTGGCGCGACTTCTATATCGCCGAAGCACTTAAAAGGAGCTAATCATGAAACTGAATATCAAAAAAAGCCTCGCCATTGCCACCATCGCGTGTGCGGGTTTCTTGCCGACCTTCTCGCAAGCCATGCTAGTTTTCGACGCAGCCAATTACTCGCAAACCACCATCACCGCCATCCAACAGATCAAGGCGCAAATTGATCAGGTCAGGCAACTGCAGGAGCAGATCAAATCTAACAGTGCCAACTTTGCCGGCAAAGATATTGCCGACCTCAAAAGGGAGTATGACAAAGTAAAAAGGGTCTATGACTCCGCAAATGCCTTGCAGAACACTTTGCTTGGTGTGCAGCAAAACTTTGACAACCTCAAGGCGATGTTTGGCTCGGGCAACTACCAGGACTTCGGATCGATGGCCGTGTCCATCGGGGATCGCGCAAAAGCCGGCGATGCGGTGGCGAAAAACCTCTATGACAACTCCAGGCGGGCGCAAGACCAAATGAAAGATGCGTTTGACCGGCACCAAAAAATTGTTGACCAAGCCAGCAACGTGAGTGGCGTCACCGAAGCGACTCAAGCGACGACCGCTGCAGTCGGGGTGCTGATTCAACAAAATAACAGCATGCTGGCCATGATGGCGGCCGATCAGACGAAAAAAGCCGTTGATGCCTCAGAAATCAACACTGAAAAGCAAGAGCGTGCCCAGGCAGAGATGAAATACCAGCAAAACATGTCATCAGAACTCAAGAAAATCTTGAAGAAGTAATCTTTCATGCGTGTCCTGGTCCACATCACCATCGGGTTTTTACTTTCCCTGATGGCTTGCTTTTCATTTGCGCAAGATCCCGTTTCCATTCCAGCGCCAGTCAGTGCAGCGCTTGCTGCGAATACCCCGGCAGCTGTGAAAGATTCCGGGAATGCGCAGAGCCTGACGGTTATTCAAACCGTCATCGAGAACCTCTTTGGCAAAAGCAACAGCGGTGAGAGCTTGATAAAAAGGTTCACGGGCTCAGGCTTGACCATTGCAGGCAGTCTTACCAGCACAGTTGCCTTGCCCCTGGCAGGGGCGCTGGCACTGGCATCCATGCTATGGCACATCATGCTAGCCATGGCTAATCGCAAATCGCCAACGGATGCCGCTATCGAAGGCATTTTATTTGCGGTTTTAACCGCATTCCTTATTTCCCAGTACGCATCCATCGTCAGGGATGTTGTCAAGTTCGGCGATATGGTGATTACCGCCACCGGCGGGACCGTAGGTGAATCTGTCACTAACTTTATGACTGGCTTCCTGGTCAAATTTATTGATGTCATCGTCAAGGGGTTCAGTGCTTTCAGTATCACAAGCTGGCTGACTGGCTCGGCAGATATGCTGTTCGGCGTAGCGCTCATGGTGCTAGCGTGCTTCTTTGCCTTCACAGCAATGATTGAACTGGTAGGCGTTTTGCTGATGGGGCCTGTGGTGGTCGGGCTGGCCATTGCCATCGGACCTATTTTTATCGCCTGCCTGGCCAGCACCTTTACCCGTAGATGGTTTAACCAGTGGTTCAATTTCCTCGTTGGCGGCGCATTTCTCACTGCCGTCACCGTGATCGTTTTGAAATTGCTTACGGAAGTCGTGACAGCGGGGGTTGGCGCTATTGGGGAAGGAAGTGTTTCGGGCCAAGCCCTGGCGATGGCGATGATTGCAGTCGGCACGGCCAAAATCTTTGCCGCCATCCCCAATTTTGCTGATTCCATTCTCCCTGGACGAACCGGTGCTGGCCAGGCCGTCACGAGCGGAGACGGGTTGGGCAATTCAGCAGTTGCCGTCATGGGCAAAGCTGCAGATCCGGCGAAAGCTGCCCTGGCGACAGCCAAGGCGGCAGCAAACCCTGGGAATGCACTAGCCCAAACATCTGCGGCCATTAGCAATGCGAGGACGGGCGGGGCAGTCAACAACATTCGCTCAGGTGTTGCCACTGCAGCCTCGGCTGTAAGAAAAGCCTTGCCTTGATGGGTTGAACCAAAGCTGGCTTGCTATGGTTAGCAACGGCAAACCACACATAGGCGGCCTAATTAGGCCGCCTATTTTCTTGGGAAAAGCCTTTTCGTGGCCGTTTTGTTCGCTCTATTTGAAATGGCACCATTTAAGAGAAAGCTTTCAATCCTTTTTTGAGGCTTCTTAAAGTTTCAATGTCTGTCTGGAATACAGAAAGACTTTGAAAAATGACCTGGTTGAAAAAGTGGAAACTCTCAAGCACTCAAACACTTGTTTTGGCTGCTCTGGCTTTTGGATCGCTTTCAGCGCAGGCTCAAAGCAAGATTCATTGCCTCTACAACGCGGACGCTGCCCGATACGAAGCACCATTGGCGTGGCAAAACACCCTGGGTGCGGCTCGCGCCAATGCAATGTGCAGCCGCGTCACTGGGGCGGTGATTCCTGCCACCCCGATGATGGCGGCCTCGCCGGTGATCGCGGCCGCGCCGGTTGCACCTATGGCCCCAGCTGCTGCACCACCGCCTGAGCGCATATCAGCGCCTGCGCAACCCGTCTATTCGATCTCCAGCGGAGAAAAAGTGTCTGAAGTGCTGACCAAATGGGCTGCAGCACAGGGCTACTCCCTGGTCTGGGATGCCCCTGGCCAATCTGACCTGTCATTGCTCACGGGAACTGTCGAGGCTCAGTCGCTGACCGAAGCCGTCGGCAAGCTGGTCACAGCTCTCAACTCCAAGTTGGCCGGCAAACGCTCGGCTAACAACCAGGAGACTCAATTTGCTTTCCCGGTCGAAGCAATTGCCTATTCAAACAATGTCATCGCCGTCACCGTCAAGCAGTGACACCGAACTCACCTATTTCATCCAAATCCATTATGAAAACCACCATCGTCCTTGTCGCCCTCATCGCCACTTCCGGACTTTCCTTTTCCCAGGTCCGGTTCATCGATGCTCCCTATCCAAGCTCCGTCAGTCGGCCAGCCCTCCAAATGCCAGTGGCGCAGCAAGTGGCCATGCCGGTGTATCAGGCAACTCCCGTTTCAGCTCCAGCCATGCAGGCAGGTTTTGAAGCGACGCCGGCAGACGCAAATTTGCGCAAGGCACTCGTGCGCTGGACAAAGATGATTGGCTGGACGTTCGAGCCTGAGCATTGGACGCTCGACCGTGACATTCCTATCGCGGGCTCGGCCAGCCTTGGCAGCGATTTCAAGATGGCGACGCGTTTGTTGCTGTCGAGCACCGAAATGACTGATTTGCCTGCACAACCCTGTTTTTACAGCAACAACGTTTTGCGCGTCATACCGCTGAACGAGCTCTGCTCACGCCAGCAGGTCAACAAGACACAGTAAGCGACGCTTGCCCAAGACTTTCGCTCAAAGCCACATCGCTCTCAACAACTCTCAGGATTTCCATGCGTCAACATCTTTTAAGCCTTTTCGTTACGGCTGCCCTCGCCACGATTGCCTTGCCGGGCTGCGGCACCTACAACGGCAAGCAAGAAATCAAACAATCGCTCGGCGAGACAAGGCAGCACATCGATGCCATGGCGACTGCATCGAATAGCCGCGCGCGTGACATGGGCATCAACAAGTTCAACGGCCAGGATGTTGGCGCACCCTGGATAGCGGGCAAGAGCATTCCGCTTTCCAAAGAAGTCAGCGTGCCTTCCCAACTTCGCAAAAATGTCCGCACCACCGTTTTGTCTTCTGAATGCGCCAATGCAGTGACCTTGCGAGTTGTGGCCAATTGCATCACCGATGCAACCGGCTTGCCAGTGCGCGTGAAGGCCGACGCAAACCTGCCAATCGCATCGTTTGTTCCCCGCGCTTCAGCAGGAGCGGGTCCCGCACCAGCCCCAGCTACGCGGCCAGGTGAAGCCGGCAACTCGGGTGCAAACACAACACGGGTTTTTACCCCTGAAGCGGCCGACATTTCCCTCACCAGGCTGCTCGACACAATCTCTGCGGTCTATTCGGTTTCCTACCGATTGACCAATGATTCGGCGCTAGAGTTCTATAGGCTGGACACGCGCACATTCCGCATCAAATCACTGGCTCAGAAGTTGACAGCCAAAACGACGCAGTCCACCGGTTTTGACAACAATTCGATCACCACGTTTGAAATCAAGGAAGCCGATGCAATCGATGCTATCGGCAAAACCATCACGGCGATGGGCACGATGGCCGGCAGCATCAATGTCTCGCACGAAACAAAAGCGGTCACTGTCACCGATACGCCCGAAGTGCTCGACAGCATCGCTCGTTACCTTGAAGAAGAAAACAAGCGCCTCACGCGCCGCGTGACGTTGGTTGTGGATCAGTTCTATGTCAGCGACAAAGACAACCGCGAGTTCAGTCTGGACTGGAATCTGGTTTACGGTGCATTGAACGTGAGCAGCGCTAGCAGAGCGCCAACAACATTGGCGCCCGACACTGCCGGCGCATTTGGAGCGGTTGCCAACACAGGGCGCTTTGCTGGCTCAGGCCTGTTGGTCAAAGCGCTGTCCGAGCAGGGGCTGATGGTCCAGCAACGCAGCTTTCCATTAAGCACCCAGAATGGCTCGCCGGTATCTATTGGATTGCCCACCATTTTTGATTACGTTTCAGAAGTCACTTTGACGCAAACGAATGCAGGTGCAGTCAACAGCCAGACCGCTCCCAGCGTGAAGCAAAAAGAAGAAAAAATCGGCACTTACTTGACCATCACGCCTGAAGCCCAGGATGACGGGCAAGTCATCATCAGCGCGAACTTCCAGGACCGCACCGGTGTCTTGACACCTTACACGGTGCAGGCCGGCGGCAACTCCAGCACGATTCAGCAGCGCAACATTGACGAGGTGAGCAACATCGTTCGCACCGTGGTCCGCGTGGGTGTACCAACCGTCATTGGAGGCTTGTCCGAGACCGTTGACAACAGCAAGGATCGTCGCCTTGTCGATGGAGCCCCAATCCTCCTGGGTGGCTCCGACTCTTTGAAAAAGAACAGGCGCTCCATGATTCTGGTGGTTACCGCCGTTGCTGAGGATGGCGTTTAAATGTCAGCAAACAACCAGTTAGCTGAACCGGTCCTACTGGGAGATGGCTCCGTTGCCCCGCCAGGAGTGACAATTATTCTGGGCATGACCTGGAAGGTGTTGCTGGGGCAAAAATTAGGTGCGATGGCTGTGCAGGCTGCTGTGCTGGCCAAGGCCAGCCACTACACCCATACGCCCAACATCGGCAGTGTTGGTTACACCAATCTCAAGCCGGGAGTCAAGACGACCTATATTTCTGCTGCAGGCATTGTGGCTTCACAGAAAACGATGGGTGACTTTCTCATCGGCCTGGCCCTTAACGAGACTGATACGTGGCTTTGCGGAGTTTCAAACGGCTCGGTTGTCTCGGGATATGACATCGTTGTTAACGATGCGCTGACCTTCGAGAAGATCGTCAATGCGTTCAAGGTCCGTTTTGAAGAGGCACACCTGATTGGTGATGTCGAGCTCGGGTTCGCAGCCGAGTACGGATGGGATGCAATTTCAGAAGGGCTCGCATCGAAGGAATTTCGTAAAAATGCGACGATCCGACCGACAAGCAAAGGATTGAGCGAAAGGTTCGAGGCCGTTCCGAAAAAGGTTCTTTACATCGGTGGCATTGCACTGATTCTGCTGGTGGGGCAGCGTTTCATCGTTCCAGCCATCTCCAACGTCTTCCACAAGCCCAAGGAAATTGCGGTCATCGACCCTAGCGAAGCGTGGAAAGACGCTTTGGACGAATGGGTCCGCGCTCATCCGGTGTCGAGTCAAGGAAGCTTGAATGAATTGCTTGACGCTCTGGCAAACCAGCCCCTGGTAGTTGCAGGGTGGCAGGCATCAGCGTTCGATTGTGTCTGGGGCCAGAAATCCTGGCAATGCACAACTAAATACTCTGCAAGCAAGCGCAGCCATACCAATCAAGCCTTCGAAGCGGCGAAACCCAAAGACTGGATCACTACGTTTACACCGATGAGGGACGTTCAGGTGCGCTATGACATAGCAGCCAGCGCTGTAAAACTCGATGTGAAGTCGCTCAAACCTGTCGCCGACTATGAGCTGATCACCATGTCACAGCTGCAGCAGATCACCCCCCTTATTGCTGACTCGGCAGCGCCCATGGGAACGTTTGTAAAAGTGCCAGTCCCCGAGCCAAAAACAAACGAAGGCCAGCCTATTGCATTGCCAGCGGACATGCTCATTCCAAAAGTCAGCATGCTCAAGATCATCGCTCCGCTGCGTGACATTGCAGCATTTCAGACTTGGATTAATGACGTTGCATGGACCAACGTATCACTGCGGATCGAACGCGGCAAACAACCGAGCGCCAAGGACTCCGCCATCACCATGGAACTCAAGGGAAACTTCTATGCCAAAAACTAACTTTTTTTCGCACTTCGCACTGTCATTGCTCGGCGCACTTTCACTGCACGCATCGGCTCAAAATGTGCCCGCCGTCGCTGGCACCGCTTTGGCAGCGTCTGCAGCGGCTGCTTCGGCTGCACGTCCCGCTGGCGCTGCCTCAGGTGTTGCGGTAGCCCGGGTCAGCGCAGATACCAAAAGGGCAGAAGTAAGCAAGCAAGAGGGCAAGGGGCCCGTAGGAACACTGAGCAGCGCAAAAACAATCCGCGAGCTGCTTGAAATCGACGACCAGATAGCGCTTTCCAAGGAGCGCAAGGCACTGGCTGACGAAACCAAGAAAACTGAAAAAGAGCCTGTTGCCAATGCACCAGTGAATTTGACGCTTGCAGTAACAGCACGCAAAGCGGCAGAAAACAAAGCCAATGCCATCAAGCAAGCCAATGCCGTGGCATCGAGCATTAAGATAGACGCCATCATGGGCATCCAGGGTGAGCGAGTCATCAATGCAAACATCGCCGGCACCCAGACCTGGATTCGTGAAACCAACCCAACGCCGATAGCAGGCTGGCTCATGGTTGCGGTAAAGGGCAGCTGTGCCACTTTTGAGCGCAATGAAGCATCGGCCCCTAAAGCCAAGAAGGTCAGGGCGGCAAAGGGCAAAAAATTGCACCAATCCAATGGCGTTCAGACTACGGAGCAAACGGTCTGCTTCAAGCGGCCCGAGGCATTTTTGCCGCCGCCAGCATTCGGAAGTAGCGGGGGCGGCGCAGGTGCAATGCCTATGCCTGTTCCACTGCCGTTTCCCGCACCGTTCTCTACCCCTCCCCGCGTTGCACCGGTAGCGCCTATTGCCACCCTTTGAATAGATGGCCATGGTGAACCTTTTTAGAAAACTTTTTTTACGACCCGCACTGGTTGAAAATCAAGTTATCGCTTCGGACATTGCAGCAGCCGTCAATTTTCGCCCGCGCAAGCCCCTGAAGGTTTCGGTGGCTGACGCCATGGCCGACAGTGAAGACATCCCTAGCAATATCGAAGCGTTCGCTACTTCCGTAGCTTCTACAAATGTCCAGCACGGGCCATTTGGAAAATCCATTTCCGTGGAAACCATCAAAGACTTTGCAACGCTTCCTCTGTTGTTTGAAGGTCTCGTCAATGACTTCCAGCTCGGCAGTCACCTTGGCTATAACGTCCAGCCCGCACTGTTTGGAGGCGTTCAGGGAAGTGAGGCCGCAAGGATTGCCATCCTCGTCAATCCTTTGTATGCCAACTCGGATGAAGTGGTAGAACTCCTTTCGATCTTGGCAAATCCCAAGCAACACAAGCACGAATTCAAACTCTGGGAACACGCCTCCAGAGTCATCATTCCGCATTCGCTGATGCTCTCGCTAAGCCGCGGGGAAATTGACAAAAACAGCTTGAGCAATCGCAGAAAAATAAATTCCGATCCGAAGAAGCATTCCTTTTACGTCGCGCTGGAAAACATCATCCAGTGGGGAGTGCGGCAAAACGCATCTGACGTTCACTTCAACCTGAACTTCAACGAAGAACACAGCGAGGTCCGCTTCACCATCAACGGCCGTTATGTGGCTCCACAGATGTGGCGCATGCCAACACAAACCATGTTCCAGATTCTGAGCGTTGCCTGGATGTCTGGCACGGGCGGCAATGGGCCTAGCTATGACACGCGCGTCGAGCAGCAATGCCGGATCGCATTGAAAATTGACGATAAGCCGATCATGCTTCGATGGGCCTCAGCATCGACCGAATCGCCTGGCCCCTCCGTCACGACGCGGATCATCAAATCGGATGCCAACATCCTGACGCTTGAGCAACTCTCGTATTTGCCAGACCAGATTGCCACCTACAACCGGGCCATGAATGCCGAGAAGGGCGCGATTATCCTGGCAGGTGTTGTGAACTCCGGCAAATCCGTCACGATCGCGTCCCTCATGGGCAGCCTGCCTGATTACCGAAAAAAGCTGGGCATCGAAGATCCGGTAGAAATCCTGATCCCCGGCATGCTGCAAAAGTCCATCAATCGGCCGCTCGAAGGCGACACGGGCAAGGAATTTGACGCCATCGCAAAAACCGCCAAGCGCTTTGCGATGAATGACATTTTGATCGGTGAAATCCGTGACAAGGCTACCGGAATGCTGATGGTGGACATTGTGCTGATGGGCACATCCGTGTACTGCACGACCCACACACCTTCAGCACTGGGCGCCTTCGACAAGCTAGCGAGCGACATGGTGGGAGTTTCGCGTGACTTTCTCTCGGTTCCGGGAAACGTCAAGCTCATCACATACCAGGCATTGCTGCCCAAGCTGTGTACCTGTGCGCTGCCACTTAAATGCATTACCCAGCAAGGCCATGCAGAGTACAAGGCCTCCGGTAATGACTACATCAAACGGCTACAAAGGCTCTATGACCTGGACGAATCCATGCTGCGCATCGGCAACCGGGAGGGTTGCCCCAAATGCCGGCATGAAGGACTGCCCGAGCTCAATGGCTTTAAAGGAAGAACACTTGCAGCAGAAATGGTGGAGCCTGACGAAACGCTGCTCTCGATGGTCAAGCAGGCCGACAGCATTGGAATGCGGCGCCACGTAGCCGAGTTGCGGGGCAGCACCCGATTTGACGACCCGTTGATGGTAGGAAAGAGCGCAATGGAATGCGCCGTTTACAAAATGTCCACCGGCATCCTGGACCCGCGCGAGATTGAGCCCCGGTTTCATTCGTTCGAACGGGAAGAAATGATGCGTGCGTCTTCGAAGCACTACGCTGAACACGTTGAAAAGCAAGTTTACACAGCACTTAAAAAGGTAAGGTAATGAGTCAAACCCATGATGTTGAAACGGTAGGAGGAAAAATAACCTTTTCCGGAGTGCTCTCCGATATTGGTCAGTTTTTTAAAATCTTCAATGACCCGGTTGCTTCAGCTGCCCGAAAGTTCAAGAAAAGCTTGCCCGAGTTTTATCAATCAACAGCCGACCGAATCGAAAATGCGAAAGAGCTTAAATACTCAACCATGTTCGAGCGTGATGCAGTTCGGTATTCCAAAAATGAGGATGGCAAACCGATCAAGACGCCGCGTGGTGTGTTGTCAGCGCATTGGGCAACAAAAATCATGGATAGCGGTGGTGATCTGGCCTTGACCTTTACCGGCACGCTGCCCAGGGAAGACATTGCGCTGATCAGAATGGGGCAAGCGGCTGGTGCGGGCGCCTTGCCTTCGACGCTGCGGGATCTGGCCAGAATTTCACTGTTGATCAGCAGGGCAAAGTCCATATTCATGACTTCGACATTCATGGGCGTCCTAGCCATTGTCATCATGCTTACAGTGATGATCATCACGCCGATGTACACCGTTCCCATGATCAAAAAAACCTTCGTGATACCGCCGGAGTACATACCGGCAATTGCCAAAAAACTTTTCGCGTTTTCTGACTTCATTGAAAGCTACCTCCTTTATATTGTTGGTGGCGTCGCGATGCTTCTCTATGGGGTGATCTGGTCGCTTCCCAATTACGTGGGCAAGTACCGCAAAAAACTTGATCAATACTTTATCTGGGGTTTGTACCGTGATTTGCAGGGTGCTCTGTTTCTGGCCGTGTTGAGTACCATGGTTAAAAAGCGTGGAAATGTCAGTGACAATTTAATGGTTGCATTGCAGCAGATGGCCAACCACACGACTCCTTGGAGGCGCTGGCACATCACGAAAATGATCGAGAACATGCAAAATCTTGATCTTTCATCGCTGGACAACAGCACCGCGATCACGAATGCCTTGAACACGGGCATCATGGACCGTGAATCGTTCTTCTTTCTTGTCGACGTCCAGGATGGGCAGGGTTTAGCCATCGGTTTGCAAAAAGCCGGCGAACGTGTCGAGGGTCCAACGCTCACTTCAGTTCAAAAGCAAGCCAAAATAATTGCAATGTTGTTGCTTGGGGCAGCCTTCGGTATTGTGGGTATATGGGTAGGTGCTCATCTTTCAACTTCAAAAGCAATGATCGACGCGCTCAAGAGCTTTATGTCGTCTTGACTGATTCCGTCATGCAGACCTATCGCCGCCACTTGCCAGAGGCGGCTTTTTTTTTGTGCGGAATCTGGTGGCAACTGAAAACCAAATAAAAAGCGCGGTTTTATGCCTCACATTCACCCGCAAGATGGTCCCAACAAATTCAACAATGTTGGACATATGGCAACTATCCCTTCTATAAAAAAAGCGACTGAGAGCGAAAAGAAATCTGTTCTCGGCACGGTGCCCGGTCCGATGGCCCAAGCAGCAATGCAGGTCTATTTCGAGCGTGGATCGCTTGAGGCTATCCAGACGCATCGCTGGAGGCTTATTTCAATTTCCATGATTGTTGTCACCGTCTTGCAATCGGCGGCCCTGGCACTCTTGATACCGCTCAAAACGGTAGAAACCATCCAGATCAACCGGGACGGCCAGGGCAGGGTAGCGGTTGCCAACGCAGATGCCCAGCGGTTTACAGCAGACGACGGCGTCAAGCAGGCATGGGTCATCGATTGGGCGACAGATCTGACTGAGATCAATTCGGCAACCTGGCAAAGAAGCGTCGAGCGAGCTTCGTCCAGATCACTTGGTGTTGCAGTGGATCAGATCAGAGACTATCTGAGCCGCACAGAAAACCAGCCGGCCCAGCTGCTCGCCGACAAACCGAGCTACATCCGTGAATTCAGCCGCCAGACAGTCAACATGATCGATACCAATGTAGCGCTCATCCGCTATTCCTTAACGTCACGCTCGGCACCAGGGGCTCCGAAGGTAGTGAAGTCCTATGCGATGACGGTCACGCTTGCCACGGTCAAGCAGTACTCGCGCGAAGACGTGCTTAGAAACCCGACAGGACTTGCAGTCCAAAGCTTCAATATTTCCGAGGAACTACCAAAATGATTCGCTTTCGCTTTCACTCAGCCACCACTGCACTTGTCACGGGTGGGTTACTGGCCATGTGCTGTCAAGGCAATGCGGCCGTGTCCAGCCCGCCCAACAGCGCAGTCAATGGCCTATCGGTTGCCGTGCCAGGCGGTCTGGACTCGCGAATCCGGGTTTTTGCATATTCTCCCGATGTGGTTTACACGCTGCCGGTGACGGTCGGCATGCACACCCATATCCCTCTCGGGCCGGATGAAGAATTGATCGAAAAGCCCAAGATGGGCGAGACGATTCAATGGCGGGTATCCGGGAACCAGAACAACATTTATATCAAGGCGCTGAAGGCAGATGTCAGCACCTCCCTCACACTGGTCACGGACAAGCGCGTTTACCAGTTCGAGCTCGTCGCGACAACCCGTGCAACGGAGCGGATTCAAAAAGCCTATTTCGTCTATCCGGACGATGAGGAGGGCATCCTGCTCAACCAGCAAGCCAAAACCAGCAAGCGAGCGGACGCGGCGGCCGCAGAAGAAGAGCGCAAGCGTGATCAAGAGCTTTCCCCGCAGCCCATCAGCCCAAATAATCTGGTGTTCTTTCGCGTCGAAGGCAACAAGGAGTACGAACGCATGCACGCCTATGACGATGGGCGGATGACGTTTATACGCATGCCGCCGGGCATTCAGGATCTGCCCGCGTTGTTTTTGGTGGACACCGATAACAAACTCGTGCCGATCAATTACACGGTGCTCGACCGCAAGGGACACGATGACCGCGACGTTCTCAAGGTGGAGCGTACCAATCCCAAATGGCTGTTGAAGATCAAGAAATCTGTCGAAGTCAAGCTCACGAAAGAATAGCAAGCCATGGCCTCGAATGTGCAGCCTCCACCGCTGATGACCGATCCGCTGAACATGTCAGCCCCGGAGGAATTGATCGATCCGATTTCCAGAGAACAACAGGATGAAATCAGCAGACAACAAGAGGCGATGGAGCGCGGCAAGCCAACGCGAAACCTTAAAAAATTAGGCATCGTGCTTGTAGGCGCTGCAGTAGCTGGCTATATGCTTTACCCCTCCTTGTTTCCACCATCTAAGGAAAAAAAAACTGTCGTGGTTGAAAAGTCAGATGCCCATCAGGAAACACCTGGCTCCATCATCGAACAGCTCAAGAGTCAGCCCAAGCCTCCGCCTCCAACTGTAGAGGTTTCTGTCCCGCCTCCACAAGTTCATCCCACCCCTCCGGCCGGAATGTCAAATAACCCGGACGGAGCCAGCGTCTTGACGCCCCGGCAAATCGAGGCCAATCGACGCGAAACCATCATGGCTAGCGCAATGGAGCCGAGCGACATCAACATTACGCTGCGGGATCAACCGAGAAAAAAGGCTGACTCTGAAGCAGACGGTCCGGACTCTGCATTGGCAAGGGCACTGGCGCAACAAAATGGCATCCTTGAAAAATCGCTGGCCCAACCCGTTGAAAAACCTCAACCGCTCGCCAAGGGCAGCAATCAGGACGAGTTTTTACTGCGCACGCGCAACGCCTCGCTAGAGGAAGCAACAAAACTCGCACCCGCAAGAGCTGCAGCGGCTTTGTACCAGGGCACGATTGTGCAAGTCATTCTGGACCGCGCCATCAACACAGACAACCCAGGCACGGCCAGGGGTAGGGTGCGCAGTGACGTTTATGACTCCGTGACCCAGAGCATTTTGCTGATCCCGCGTGGCTCGCTCGTCATCCTTCCCTACCTGAACAGTATGCTGGTCGGCGACTCGCGCATCCTCGTGGCAGGTGAACGGTTGATCTTCCCGAACGGTAAAAGCATGTCGCTGTCTGGCACGCCGGCAGCAGACATGCAAGGCGCCAGCGGCATTCCGGCTGATGTGGACAATCACTTTTATGAGATGTTCAAAACCTCGTTCATGGTCGGCGCAGCATCGTTGCTACTTCCGAAAAGTCAGCAAAACGTGTCCATTTCTGACACGGTATCTGGTGGCAGCAGAACGGGTGGCTCGATTTTGGGAACAACGCTTTACGACACGATCAAGCAGATTTCAGCACGCAATGCCAGCATCAGGCCCACGGGAAGTATCGAAGTGGGTGAGCCTTTCACCTTGATGCTGTCCAAGGACATCGAGCTCGAACCGTACAGGGGCCGCAAGTGAACATGGCAAAAATCAAAATTGCTTCAGCGGTAGTGCTTATGGCTGCATCTGCCTTGCTCGGTGGTTGCGCTTTCCAGAGTTTTAGAGTCGATGAAGCCAGCATGCGCTACGCCGAAGCGCTGCCTCAAGGCTTGTCATACGCTTGGCGCCAAGGTGGCAAAGTGTGGCTCGTGCCAGCTAAAAATGTTTTCCTGGGGTCTGCCAGAACGCTTTCCGGTCAAACTATGATGATGGCCTCAGAGGGGTCGTACTTCACGATTGCAGATGCTCCGCCGTCCTTCTACATTGAGATCGATAGCAGGATCGAGCCATTAAGCATTCCAATTCAATAGCAGCCCGGCCAGCGCGAGTTCCATCATTGCCGGGGCTGCCGCCTTGTTGAGGCAAATAATCAAATTTCAGGAAAACAAGTCGATCTGATTCCCTCGCGAGGGCATGTCAGATGGCTTGGCCACCACCGGCGTTGGCTGGCATGTGGACTCATCAAAGAAGGCGCCTGGCATTTGCCCGCCTTCAGGCAGCCAAGCCTTTGGAATCCTTCGCAAGGGCACTGCAGCCGCCTCGGGAGCTGCCGGCCGGTCGGGCACCACGGCGTACTGCGCAGCACCGGCGTTTTGCCTGAATCGGTCTGTGTCCATCTCCATGCTGGACAGGAACGCCAGCATGGTGTCATTAAGCTGCAACTCATGCGTTGCTCGGGTCAAGACGACATAGTACAAGTTGACTTCCTGCCTGCTCAGTTCCTCTGTGGCCAACATTTCCCCCTGGCCGTTGAGCAAGTCAGGGAAATCATCGGCCAGCCGAACCGACCTCAGTGTCGAGCCCTTGCACTTGTGGGCCGTGGACAGGGTCAGGTGGGCCTTGCTCAAGTCCTGAACACAGGCTTCGTGGATCGCCGGCACGATCTGCAGGACGCTGGCGCCATAGGTCTGGACCGCTTCAATGGTGCGCTTGACCTCCAGATCATTAGCGTTTTCAGCGTACTCGGCCAGTTGCTCAAAATTGTGAAAGTCCTTGAGAAACGGATCACGGATTTCGCCCGTTTGTCCATCCATAAGGTACCAAGTGTCCACAATCTTGTTGAAGTTATAGCCTTGCACACCGCCTATGAAGCCAATCTTCTGGCCGGCCTGCATGGCAATAACAGCTTGCGAGAAGATGGCCGCGTTGGTCCGTGAGATGACCGCGTGCGGAGACAAAAAATTGATTGGACCGACCCTGGTGTTGGGTCCGAGCCCTTCAAGGGGGGTGGTCTCAGCATAGAAACCCCAAAGAAGCGCATTGGCAATCTCGGCCACATATTGCCCAAACCTGAAGCTTTGCGTCAACGGGAATGTCTGCACCGCCTGGGCATCCGTCATGGCGTTGCAGGCGCCACGGAATTGATAAATCGATTGGTAGGGGTCACCGACGATCACCAGCGGACTGCTCTGCCGGCGCATGATGTCCCAAGTCACCGGGTTCGTATCCTGGGCCTCATCGAGCATCAAATACGGATAGGACAGGCGCGGCTGGCTGAGTTGGTAGAGCTTCAAGATACCGTCGTGGGAGATTGGAACTTCGTCGTGCAGGTCGATCATGCGTTCCCATAATTGCTTGGCCACTACAGCCGCATAGTCCAGCATGTCAGGCGGACCGACAGGCGGGCCATTGAATGACATGGCTGTCTTGGGAAATTCGTGCGAATCCGAGGCGCACCAAAAATTCAGCGTATCGAGAACTTGCTTGGCGAAAATCCAGTTCCAGGCCAGTCCCATAAACTTGATGACCTCGATGGACTTGAGGGAATAACCACGAAATTTCCCTTTATACCTGGGCGATACAACCCCGTGGGCCAAGCCATTTATGGTCTTGACCGTAACCCACTCCTTCGGGAAGCGCTTCTTTGCATCCTGCTCTGCGCTTTTGTTAAACACGAGAGACAGCCCTGAGAGGCCCTGACCGGCTTGGACTTTTGCAAGGCTTTCCAGCGTTGTCGTTTTACCTGTCCCAGCATAAGCAACCACTTTGGTGACGCCAAAGAGATTAGCGGTTGAGATTGCAGTTTGCTGGGCAGTAATGAGCATGTTTTAATTTTTATCCGTTTACTATTTGTAAATTTGTCGTAACTTCTTGATGGGGCGGATCGCACGCCATTCGTTCGAGCCAAAATCGCACGTTCTCATTAGATCGCAGTTTTCCATCCATAACCGAACTTCGTCTTCGCTCAAAAGCGTTGTCGGGCCTGGTGGAAATCTCATAGATTCTTGAGATTGCAAAATATCATCGAGCGCAAGATAACCTCCTGACCAAGAGCTTTGAATCGGCTTGATTCGTGCCAAGCCTGCCCTTGCTGGCTCAGGATAGCTCATCATCTGATAATTCATTGCAATGGGCATAAGCCACATCGGCCAGCGATGGCCATGCCGAATAATGTTTGCATTGCGCATACCATCGAAGTATATTTTGTCCCCATCTAAAGGATGGCACATTTCAAACACTTCGCAAGCTTTGGGTGTTCCATGAATCGGCACATTCATGTGAAATGTTCCGATCAGAAACGGAATTGGCTTTTTAAAACTGAGTATTGCAGTCTCAACTGGATCTGAGCCGAGGGAGACAAGTTTGACGGTGGGGGGAGATGATGGGCATCAAGCAACGATAGTGCTGAAAAGCCAGCTAAAACGCTCAAAAATGTTGAATTGGAGGCTGCAATTCGAGTTCACTTCAAAAGGTCAGCCCAATTGGCGGCCTAATTAGGCCGCCATTCGCGCTCGAATACCTCCCTGATTTTGCGAACATCCTGGTCAATGTTCAAATTACTGAAAAAAGAGCCGAAACAGAGCGAGGGAACACATCTCCTGCACCGTGTGGTTCGGTCCCCGCATACCCGTTTTTTTGCTCTGCTGGGCCTGTTCCTTGTCTGGCAGCCATCGGCAAATGCCTTTTGCTTTGCCGAGGCCAGCGCACGCTATACAGTCAACGAGTACATCCTGAGGGCCATCGCGCTACATGAGTCGCGGATGAATCCGTCGTTGCAGCTCGTCAATAGCAACGGTTCCGTGGACATTGGACTCATGGGCATCAATACCGTGCATATCAGCCCGGGCGAGCGTCTGTACCGGGCGGGCATGACGGGCTCAATGCTCCTGGACCCCTGCACCAACGTCATGACAGGTGCATACCTGTTGCGTCTCAAGATGAACCGATTTGGCAACACCTGGACGGCTGTTGGCGCCTACCATTCCATCACTGACCAGTACAACGTCGCTTACCAAGGCCGTATCCGCGCTTCACTCGATAAGGTTATGCGGCAGGCTCAAGCTGCTGTAAGAGTGGACAACTAACTCGGTGGGGAGTGGCATCAACGTCAAAGCGACCTAATTAGGTCGCTTTGACGTATGACCGTTTTGCGCAAAAAATGGTCAATTCAAGCGAAAACGCAAGAAAAAGGTCAGATTATTATTGAAATCGCTTTGCAACTTAACATAACCCAAATCGTGGAATATTAGCAAGGGCTGCACCCAGTTTCTTTTAAAGCGCACTACCTGTCCTTGACGAACTCACAGACAACTCAGGTGTATTAAATCTTCTGCCTTGTTACTGTGACTTAAGTTTGCGAACGAGTATTTAGTAAATTTTGCGCGAACTCGATATATTGCTCTGGTGTTGGATCACCCCAGAGGTGCCGCATTAACCATTGATTAAAAGCTGCCTGGGAAGGTTTCGTGGGTTTGGACTTGAGCAAAAGAGTTTTCATGCTTTGCTGATTGTTGTACATCGAGATCAACTCGCTTTGGTCACCACCATCCAGCTCTTGAAAGTATTCATCAGCTTCATCGATCTTGCTGGCCTTGTACATTGCGGGTATGTCTTGCTTTTGCGGTCTTACTGCTGGTGCAACCTTGTCCACAGCATCTTCTATATCAACTGATGCTTGCCATCGTTGGGACAGTGCTTTGCGGAAATATGCGGCGGGATTTTCCAGTTTCTCAGCTTTCGTACTTGCTCGTCGCTCATTGGTGTATGCCAATGCTTGCTCAATAGTGCTGGCGGGATTTTGTTGAAGCATGCGTTTTGCTTCCGAGTGCATGATTCCCAATAGGACCATGTTACCAATGAGTTTTGCTTCATCTGCGGAAACATCCTCAGTTGAAGTGGCGGCAAGTTTGGGTTTTTGGACTTTAAAAAAAACGCCTTCTACAGTTTTGCCAACTTTTGTTTCTCGCAATTCAATTTGGATAGCGCCTTCAGCGTTAATTTCTGCTATGCATGGGTTTAATACTTTTTGCTTGAAACTCTTGTATTCCTTATAAGATTTCTTATCGGCTGAAACACCCAAAATAATGTCGCGAAACTCTTGCCATGGAATGGCCGGTGTCTGGTTGATTTTTTCAAAACGAATGCAGTGCTCATAAATTCCCGCAGATGCTGCTCGTCGATATTTACGTAAAACAGCTTGATCAATTAATGCGTACATCTCGGGTTTGAGGATGTGAGCTTGAAGTTGGCTGCTGATCTGGTACTTGATGAGATACCGAGTGATTTCAACTTCAGGAAATAGAACTGAGGCTTTCCATCGGGCTCGCTTTTCTTCAGGGGCAAGTACGTCCCAGGTGAAGATGATTCTCATCAGCGCTTCGGAACTTTCCTTTAGATAAGACCGGTTGTTGGAATTAAATCCAATCTCATTGCACACCGCGTCAATTCGGATCGCCCACCACCCTTCAGAATCGTGTGGGGTGTTAGCGGCATTTTTAAGCCAGGAATTGAGCAACTTTCTTTGCACAAGCGAGAGTGGCGCCATTGGTTTCGAATGCACAACCTGAACGGCTTTGCGAAATGCATTGGGTACATCTTTGGTAGAAAAGAGTCCAATTTGATCATCTATGCTTTTTGACGCCATGTGCACTTGTTTTGTTTGAAGGTATCTTCTTGTGATTGGCGATAGTACCTCAGTACCAGATGTAGAACAAGTTCCGATCCTTCTTCGTTTTAAGTTTTGAACTCGACACTCTTTTTTGCTGTTGTGTATTCTTTGTTAAACACTTTAATACCTTTAATACCTTTAGGCATGCTGGAACCCTGTATCCATGCGGGTTCCCAGCCTCTGTGGTACCTGTTTATGGTAAGTTAGGTGCCCATCTATGGGTGTGTAAGTACCAATCTATGGGAGATAGGTATCCTTCCATGGGAGTGAAGGTATGTGGATATGGGACTTTAAGTACCCTTTTATGGGATGTTTGCAATATACGACTGTGACAGCATTTTCTTAGGGCATGGCTCAGTCAAGTACCTCTTCTTGGGATTTTGTGAAGGTATCCGTTTATGGGATATTTTTTGACCTTACTGCTTGGCGCAACTTTTAAATGACCTGATCCGCAAAGTGCTTGGGTGTCAGGTTGCCACATATCGAATTAGCAAAATTTTGCTATCCGGATTTGCGTGTGGAATCGTCCGGCTCGCGTGCGCGGTCCATTGCACGCTCCAGCCAGTCCGTCCCGAGGCGCCGCAGTTTCTCCCAGTGTTCATCATCGAGGCGCACCGTGCGCGGGCGTTTATCCCTGCAAGATGCACCGGCTGGCAATAACGGGCGCCCGACCAGCGGCGTCGGCTCTTGGCCTGTCAGCCCGTCGCGGTAGCCGCGACAATACTCGTCCTGGCGCACCTCGGGCAGCTCATGCTCTCGCTGGTCGCAGAACTCCTTGCCGTGGTGGTGGCGGCGCCGACGCGTCTGGTAGCCCGCGCCGTAGTCGCCTGTCAAAACCTTCGCCCGGCGGGCGAGGCTCTGGAATCGAGCCTCGTCCATTGTCACAGCGTCTGCTGGCCGCGGCCAACTCAGCATTGCGGGCAACGCCCTGCGCGGCCATCTCGCACAGCTCCAGCCATTCATTCGCAGGAATTTGTTGCGTGTCCAGGTAGTGGCTGACTAGCATCACAAATTCCACAAGCTAATCCGGATCGCCCAAAATTGAACGCCCTCCTCTACTGTCAGAACTTTGATTTTGGTTTAGGCAGCGACCGTAGTTAATTTCTCTGGTACCTGACCATGGGATTTTTGATAGGTACCAATCTATGGGAAGGAATCAAAGTCTGACCAACCAAAGGATTTGTTTGACCTTCACTGGGCAGTGGATTCACGTCCGCTAATGATCAAGAGCCAATCTCTAGCCAAAAGGCTTAACCCTTTCAAAGGTATCCACTCTTAGTAATTGCATGTCTGAAGGTACCAATCTATGGGTGGATTTCAACCCTGTTTGGCCATCAATTGGTGCTGCAACTAAGTTTGAGCTTTCTATGGGTTCAAATTTGAGTGTTTTCTCCCATAAGCTGGTACCTAACATGATTTCCCCTTTCTTTTGACCTGAAATAACCATCCAAATGCTTCACTTTTCGCTCCACGTCCCATAACTTGGTACCTATTGCGACGCCGACACAGCTTGATCTGATGCGGTAGCGCTCAAGTGACTGCAGATGTGGCTCCAGGCGCAACCCTATTTGACATTGACCGAGCGGCGGGGTTTAAAGCTGGGTATCAAAATCAGCTTAGCCAAGTGTTGCCGCGGACTCAAATAATTTGTCCGCGCTGCAAAACACGCAAGCTCTTGATCTGTCTGGAAAATCTACGGATTGGTGAGGGCTGGATTTGCAGGAAAACAAATGCCATCCATTTGATTTCCTGCAAGTTTCGACGAGGTTTTCATAGGACCCCGACCGCATGCACCGCAGACTGATGAGTTGTCTCGCCCCCGCCTGGACGAGCAGCTCAAGATGAGCCATCCGCTGGTTCGCCTGACCAACTTGATGAACTGGGATGAAATCGAACGCAGTTTTGGCGCTCACTTCGCCTCAAGCCTGGGACGCCCTGCACTGAGTCCTCGCCTGATCGCCGGTTTGCTGTATCTGCAGCACGCCAATGACGCTTCAGACGAAGCGGTGGTGGCGACCTGGCTGGAAAATCCCTACTGGCAATACTTTTGCGGCCAAACCTACGTGCTGCCCATTGACCCCTCCAGCCTGAGCCGCTGGAGGAAACGTGTTGTCCAAGAAGGTGTCGAGGTCTTGCTGGCCGTCACCATCGAAGCGGCTCGTGCAGCGGGCCTGATCAAGAAAAGCAGCTTGGACAAAATCATCGTCGATACCACCGTGATGCCCAAAGCGATAGCGCATCCCACCGACAGCCGGCTGCTGGAGAAAAGTCGCCAGCACCTGGTCAAGCTCTCTGATGAACATCATCTGGCGTTACGCCACAACTACAACAGGCAGGCCCCGCGCATGGCCGCGCAGATTGGTCGGTATCCCAATGCGAAGCAGTACAACCGCATGCGCAGAACAAGTCCATCCTCGACCAAAGTTGGTTCGAATTCCGGCGGCAGCTGGAGTACAAGCTCGATTGGAACGGCGGCATTCTCATTGCCGTTCCAGCGCACTACACCAGCCAGACCTGCCCATGCTGCGGGCATGTCGCCAGGGAAAACCGGAAAACGCAAGCCAAATTCGAGTGCGTCGATTGCGGCTACGAGAACAACGCCGATGTCGTCGGCGCGATGAACATATTTGTGCGGGGACAACGCGCGGCAGCCTGTGGAGAGGACGGCTCTGGCCTTGTGCGTAAGCGCAAGACGAAACCAGCCTCGGTGAAGCAGGAACCCACCGAAGTGACTATTCGTGAGGTAACTCATGCGTAACGCCGTAGGAATCCCCTTCCTTTTGAAAAGGGAGGAAGTCACATCTTTTTGAACACTGCTCGGATCTTGGTTCGTATCTCCTCCGTATCCTCCGGCGATAGGCCTTTCAATGAGAGCTCTAAGCGACCATCTTCTTCAAAAGTCCTGAGTTCTACGTTCACGCCTTTAAAATCAAGCGCCTCTTTTGTCGAACGAGTGCGTTTAACTGGCCCTTTCTCTGCGGCCTTCCGTCTTGCCACGACATCTCGGTAGCCAAGCGAAAGTTTTCCGGCCTCGAAAATTAGTTCCAGGGTACTTTCTTCGCCCTTAACTGCAAAATATTCCCTGATTGCGTTGAGCATTTTCAAAGACAACAATCCTGGATTTTCTGCAGCTGCATGTATCACTTTAGAAGGTAATTCATTCAATGACATGACCCTGCTCACATGATCTTCACCTAATTTCAATGCCTTTGCTAAACCAGATTGCGATGGATATATCTTCTTTGCTAAAAGCTCTTTCCATTTAATGGCATCATCCAGTGGCGTTTGATCTCGCCTTTCGACGTTCGCAGTTCGCGCTTCTTCGTAGAGTGCAGCATCACTATTCGGACGCGTTTTGATTTCTATTCTGAGTGTTAGTAGGCCACCAGCGCGGCATCCACGCAAACGAGTTTCACCTTCTATCAGCACGACAGCACCGAACTCGTCAATGAATCCGGTGGCAGACATCATCTGACCTCCACTGGTCAGTGATGTTGCCATTTCATCAATGGCAGTATTTGTGTAAAGGTAACGTGGGTTGAATGGATTGGATTTAATTTCCCCCAATGGAACGTCATATACCCGACCTACCTCGTAAGTAGATTTCAGAATCTCGACATCTTGGCTCGCGCCAAGATTGGGATTGACCTTGTCTGATTCTGGTATTGAAGGTGAGAGCCTTGGATCACCAATTAAGGTCGAGCCCGCCGCAGCTGCCTCGACCTGGGCCACTCGATCGCTTGAAACGATGCGTTTTTTGAAACCGGACATTATTTGTTTCCTGCGTTAATTCGCTTCAATATCTCTGTATAGAGAGCCTGAATTTCCTCAGTCGCCTTCACTGAGCGATCACGACTGTTAAGTTCATGCAAAGCACGGCCAGTTTTGCCAGATGCCAACCAAGAGGCTCTTTGCGCAATTTGCGTATCGAACACCGAAAGACCCTCTTCTTTAAAGTACTCGCGAAGTTCAGTTGTTGCTTTTGCTGTTTCTGTTGTTGAGACTCGCGTCAGAACAATATGAGCAGGAATATGACCAAGTTCATGTCGAGAATCCATCTCTTTGAGATGAGAAAAGACATTTAAAGTTGATTCGATTTCTTGCTGGTCAGGGCCGCACGGCACAAGAACAAGATCGCTCAAAAGGGAACATTCAAGCATTGTTCTGTAATTTTGTGCGCCGATATCAACAACAACGAGTGTGTATTTTCCCGACAAATTTGCCAATTCTCTGGCTGGGTTGGGGGGAAGTGCTAATACTGGAATTGATGGGACGATCCCCTCCTCGTTCCGAATTCTTGACCAACTTGTTGCTGAACCTTGTTTATCAGTGTCCAAGAGAACTACGTCAACACCATTGCATGCGGCCAAAGCTGCAATGTTCGTTGCAAGCCTCGACTTACCTACTCCGCCTTTTTCTGCCCCAATTGTTATAACCATACAACCCTTTAATTAAATTGCTCATTATTCAATTTAATTTAAAGAATGTAAAGAACTTGCTGTAACTTGACACGTAGTTTGCTCATTCTCATCGACAAAAACCAAAAAGAATTCATAAATAGTTGCTTAAGTGTTTAGCATTGGAAGTTTGAACGTACTCCTGCTGCATATTGGATCGAGCCAAGTCGAATAAATTTCGAACCCTTTGTTCAAGACGATAGACGGATGAAAAGCTACGAAGGATTTGTTGGTTCGCAAAACGATTGCCAACTTCCAAAGTTGGCTCGCGCCAAGAGTTCTTAAATAAATCCTTCTAGGCCGTGTTCGGAAAGTCAGTGGAGCCATTTCATCATGCCGGCGATGTGTACAAAGCCCAGAAACGTGACGTCGAGCTTGTCAAAGCGAGTGGCGACACGGCGAAAGACCTTCATGCGCTGGAAGAGGTTTTCAATCAGGTGCCGCGCCTTGTAGCGGTGTCGGTCCAGGACGCGCTGGTTTTTTTGCGGTTGACCCGGCAAGGGATGATGACCTGCATGCCACGCTTTTCTGCCGCCTGGACAATCTTGTCGCGGTCATAGGCTTTGTCCGCCAGAAGGGCTTTGGCCTGCAGCCCATCGAGCAACTCGGGCACGGGTTTGGAGACGTGGCGCTGCCCTGGGGTCAGCACAAAGCGCAGCGGGTTGCCCAGTGCGTCGCAGACGGCGTGAATCTTGGTATTGAGGGCCCCGCGCGTGATGCCGATGGCCTGCGGGCCGCTGGTCTTGCGGGCGCCTGCCGGAGCTTGATGCGCCCGGCAGCAGGTCGAATCGACCATCACCTCTTCCATGTCGGGCTGCTGCACGCCCTGGAAAAGGCGCTCGAAGTGCCCTTTGCCGCACCATTAGGCGTAGCGCTGGTACACCATGCTCCATTTGCCCAGCCGCTCAGGCAGGTCGCGCCAGGGCGCGCCCGTGCGGGCCATCCACAGCAGGGCAAAGAAAAACGTCCTGTGCGCCCCGCCAGGGCGACCTTTGCACGGTGGCATGAACGGCTCGATACGCTGCCATTGCGCATCGGTGAAGGTGTGGCGTGCATGGGTCATTCTGGCCTAATCGGGTGATTAGACCGCATCAATATCTGAACCTCAAACTTTCCGAACACGGCCTAGCCTCAAAAAGTGCCGAAAAGTGAAAATATTGGCTCGAGCCAACTATCAGGGCATGAAAAAAACAAGCCACAAGCGCTGTGCGTTCGCCATCTAACTCCCGAGCCTGCGGTGGCGGATTTCTCGGGAGTTTTGATGATTTATGTAAAAGCTTTGCTTAGCTCTTCAGCACGCCGTTTAAGCGGCGCACGCCCATAGATCGACATGGTTGTTTCAATGCTGGCATGGCCCATCTGCGCCTGGATCGCATCCATGGCTACGTCCCTTGCGACTGATCGGGCGCCGAACGTATGTCTGAGCCAGTGGGGTGAGGCCCGTTCGAGCTGGGTTCGTTCTTTGGCGGGAAGTGTCGAGTATTGAATTGCGCGCAGCGTCCACGATTTGACATGCTGGTAAAACGGCCGGTAGCCTACTGGCTCCATCGAATCAAGCGTACTGGATATTAAGGGTGCTTTCGGGTCGGCAGTTTCTATGCCGCCAAGCCCCCGGAATTGCAAATAGCGTTGCAGAGCTTCAAATGCCTGATTCGGGATAAAAACATAGCGGTTTTTTGCGCCCTTGCCATGCACATACAAAACCCAGCCCTCGGGCTGTTTGTCAAAATCCTTGAGCCGTGCATGTAGAAATTCCATGGAACGCAGTCCGACTGCTTCGAGGAACTTGAAAATAAACCGAATCCGTTCACTGGCCGCAGTTGGTGGTTGTGCATCTATATAACGGATTATTTCGGAATAGCCGAATTCGCTGATGGATTTGCTTTCCTTGACTATTCGGTTTTTATCATCGCCTGTTTTTCTATTAACCAAAACCCAGGGATTCTGGTTAATGTAAGAGGCTGAGTGAAGCCAGAGGAATAATGCTGAAACCACAATGACCGACTGGCGGTGGCTGTCGTGGCTGAGCTGGCCACGAAATGGAGCCCACCCCGCTTCAAAGGGCTTGGCTTTGCGCCGAGAAATCCAGCTCGGGGGTATGTTCTGCAAGAAGGCCATATACGCCAAACAGTCCTCGACCGTCATGTCCTTGAATCCAATTGCGTGACGCTCCTGCTGCAGCCACAGCATTAAGCGCACAGCTTCACGCAAGTAAACAGTCGCGGTGAGTTTGGAGCCAGAGCGCGCTGCTATCCAGGCATTAACTGCGTCCATATCGTTATCGGCCTTGAGAACCGAACTGCCGGACAAAATAGGCGTTGACCCGCATGCAGGACTTTCAATGGTTTGGATTTCGCGGTAGGGCGTGTATTGCGAGGGCATCATTGCGAGGGCGAAGGCCGGCCGGGTGCTCGCTGCTGTGGCGGGCATGATCGAGCCGAGGAACTGCGCGATCCGCTCCGCCTTGAGTTTGCCGACACCGGGCATGAATCTGTACCAGCGGCCTGCCGAGTCGATGGCCTGGCGCAGCATGCCCAGGTTGATCAAGCCCGCTGTGACCAGCTTGGAGGCAGTCACGTCATCGAACCAGCCGGCCACGGGATCACTTTCGGTGGGAACTTCAGCGCTCAATGCTTCAAGCTTGGACAGCAGAGCGAGCTGGCGCTGGCGCAAGCGGTTCCGCCTGGTACTGGATGCGACGCCTTTTTCCGACGCTGGGTAGGCATCCCTGTACATCTCCAGCACTTCTGCCGCGCCCCAATCGTCCAGATCGTGCTCTTCAATGTATTGCTCAAGAGAAGGCATTCGCGCCTTGTCGATATTGACGAAGCCATCTTCGACGGACTTCAAAAACGCCACCGTCTTCGGCTTGACGGTCAGCCCGATGAGCCGCCAGGCCGATTTCTCGCCATGACGCCTTGCTATGGACCTGACTGCTTCAATGGTCTGTCGGCTTGCGGTAATCGCTTCGTGTCCGTGCTCGACCCCGAGGTACAGCTTGCCGGCCTCCCGCGCATCGACGCCTTCGGCAATCGCACGCAAATGAGCGAAGTGATGAAGACCGATTTTCATCACGTACTTGGTGGGCGCAAAAAAGGGCGTTGATTTCATTGGAGATTTCCGAATAGGGCAGGTTTCCATTTTGCACCATTCAAATATGAAAGCAAAAAATTGCAGTCAGATAATGCGGCTAATCTGATGCCTATCGCCAAAAAAAAAGTGCCAAGCGCCGTTCATTCACATAAAACCGTACCTGGTTTTCACATAAAACTGTACCTGCGTGCCTGAAGCGTCCGCTACCCCGCTCGGCGGCGCTCATCCCCGACTGATTTCGTTCAGCCCGGGAACGGTTTCAGGTGAAATTCCATGCGGGGAACATTTTTGTGTGAAAGGACTTCACACAATTTTGGTACTGGATTTTTGAAAATGCAAGGAAATCAACGGCCAGTGCTTGCTGCGATGAGAACAGTTTTATGTGAATGGACGACCGGCCTGACGACAGCCGGCAGGCCATCAATATCGCCCACGTTGATAAGGGTTGGCGGCAGCCAGCGAAAATAAAGTTTGCGCGCGTCAAGAGAGATTTCAGTACCGTCCTCACGCTTGCGTGGTCCCAATCGAAAGCCATGCCAGTGCGCGCGCCGGAAGTGCCCGCGCGGGCTGCTGTGTTCGCCTCCTGCGCCGCTGGTTTGCTCCGCCTGATATGCCGCCCGCAGCTTGGCGCCCAGGCGAACGCCAACGTCCCACTTTGTAGGGCCAGCAGCCGGGAACAAGCGCCAGCCGTCGCGCCGTGTGCGCGTGAGTTCGGGATTGGCCGGATGTCCGGGCTTGCCGCGCCGGGTGTACTCGACATCAGCGCACAGGTACAGCAGCAGGTTGAGGACCGGCCGCAGCCAGCTGTACTGGGCTGCAATGACCTCATTTTCGGACTGGGCGATATAGTTGCCTCCAGCTTTGACCCACTCGGCCAGCGCAGAACGCAGGCTGTCGTCCAGCGAGCCTACACCCAGCTCAAGGTACTGTGACTTCGGCATGAGCTGGTCGCCCGTGTCGGTACCCGTAGTGGTCTAAAGCGTTTATTGAAGTCAACGCGAAAAATCCATTGCTAGCTCCACTTTTACCAAGCATGTAACTGGTTACATGCTTGGTAAAGCACTTATCATTCGTAGGTGAAAAAAACAACGTGGCTGGTTGCCTGGATCGGCAAAACCGACCATGAGGCCGCAGAAGGTCTCTCCAGTGCCAACCAAGGGCCGATTGCTGGTGCGTTGCTGGGTGCCCAGAGGTTCGACAAGGTTTACCTGCTGACGAATTACCCGCATGCGCGCAGCGTGGTTTTTTGCACATGGCTGGAGGCCACCACAGGCTATTTACCTGATCAGGTCGAGCTTTACGACATCGATTTGCCCAGTCCCATCGACTACGCTGCGATCTATTCAGCGGTCTGCAGCAACCTCCTGGCGGCGCGTCTTCCCCGCGACGAGGTGCAACTCACGTTCCATCTCAGCCCTGGCACACCGGCCATGGCGGCGATCTGGATCATCCTGTCGAAGACACGTTTTCCTGCTCGCCTGATCCAGACTTCACGCGAGCGCGGTATCGAGCCAGTTGATTTCGAATTCGATCTGGCAAGTGACTTTTTGCCCGAGTTTCTCGAACGTGGCAGCGCGCGGATCGAGCGCCTGTCCGCCAGTCCCGTGGGCGCGGTTGCGCAAGAGTTTGTCGCCATCGTTCACCAGAGCACGGTCATGCGCGAGCAGATCGAATTGGCTCGCCGCGTGGCGGTGTATGACGTGCCCGTGTTGATTCTGGGTGAGTCAGGCACGGGCAAGGAGCTGTTTGCCCAAGCCCTTCATGCCGCCAATCCGAAACGCAAGAATGCCCTCTTTGTTCCGGTCAACTGCGGGGCCATTCCGACTGAGCTGGCGAACTCCGAGCTGTTCGGCCACGCCAAGGGCGCGTTCACGGGCGCGGTCAAATCGCATGATGGTTATTTCACCCAGGCCGATGGCGGAACGCTGTTTCTCGATGAAATTGGCGATCTACCGCTGGATGCCCAGGTGCGCCTGCTCCGCGTGCTGCAGAACAAGGAAGTCACGCCAGTGGGATCAGGTACGGCCCGCAAGGTCGATGTTCGCATTGTTGCTGCGACACATCGTGACCTGGCGGCCGATGTTGCCGTAGGGCGTTTTCGGGAAGACCTTTTTCACCGACTGGCCGTGGGCATTCTTCGGCTGCCCCCGCTTCGCGAGCGTCGCGGCGATCTGGATGTACTGATCGACCTCTTTTTGAGCGCCTTCAATGACGATGCCCGTGATCGCCCCGAGGCGCAGCATAAAGTGCTTTCCGAGTCAGCCAGAAAACTTTTGCACACGCATGAGTGGCCGGGCAATGTACGGGAATTGCAGCACACCTTGTTGCGAGCTGCCATTTGGTCGCCTGGCGAGTCCATCGATACGCGCGATGTCGAATCGGCCATCTTTCAGGTGCGCCGAATCAGCGATGCCGTCCTGAATCAGCCAATTTCGCAGGGCATCGAGCTCCAGCAGCTTCTTGATCGGGTGGCTCGTCACTACATGGAGCGTGCGCTCGAGCACACGGGTCATCGGAAAGCGGCTGCAGCCAAGCTGCTGGGTTTTTCAAATCACCAGACACTGCTCAACTGGGAAAAGCGGCTTGGCGTCGGGAAGGGGGAATCCGATGATTGACCGCAAAGGGTCTCGAACGGTTCGTCGTTCACAAAACATCCTTTGTGGGATGAAAAAATGAATGTTCGCAAGATAACTTGCATAAAGGTAATTATTTTTACCAATATGTGTACTGACGCGCGCTTAAGTCGTTGATTTTTAATGAAGATCACTTCCGCCTTGTGTCGGCACGGTTCTCGCGATGACTCTTGTATCCCATCAGGAGTCATTCATGTTCAACAGCATCACGTCACTTCCTCCGCCTTTGTTCCCCTTGAGCCTCACGAACCACGCGGCCATTCGCATGCAGCAGCGCGGTATCAGCAGGGCAGCATTGCAGGCGGTCCTGGACTTTGGGCGCCGCATACATGCCAAAGGGCTGACCTTCTATGTGGTGGGGCGCAAGGAAGTGGCTCTTTATGCCGATCGTGGTGTGAACCTGGCCAATTTCGAGGGGCTGCAGGTGCTGGTCGCGGCTGACGGGGCGGTAGTCACCACATACCGCAGCCGCGATCTGCATGCCATCAAGGTGCAGGCACGCGGTCGCCCTTCCAAACAGCATCACTAAATTTCATCCAACAAAAGGAGTCCTCCATGGGCTGGGCCAGTTACCAAGAAGACAACGAGAGTCGTTTTCACCAAGCAACCATTATTCGCAACAAGGAACACGAAGCCATGAAATCCGCACCGTCAGATTCAGCGAAAACCACGCCAGCCGCAACCCGGCTTAAAGCCTTTGCCGCACCGCAGGCACGTCCGCTGCCCGTTATCGTGCTGGCCGATGTGAGCGGCAGCATGAGTGAAAACGGCAAGATCGATGCCCTGAATGTGGCCCTGAAGGAGATGATTCTCAGTTTTGGCAAGGAGTCTGGTCTTCGCGCCGAGATTCAGGTCGGCTTGATTACCTTTGGCGGGCGTGAAGCACACGAGCACCTGCCGCTGGTAGCAGCGAAAGTTATCGGCGGTGTGGAAGCGTTCAAGGCCAATGGGGGTACGCCGATGGGCTCGGCTTTTGCGCTTGCGCGCAAGCTGCTCGAAGACAAGGAGCAGATTCCGTCACGCGCCTACCGGCCGGTCTTGATCCTCGTCTCAGATGGTGCACCGACCGATGCCTGGGAGGCACCCCTGGCAGACCTGAAGGCCAGCGAGCGGGGCCAGAAAGCCACGCGCTTTGCCATGGCCATTGGCGCCGATGCCGATCTGGACATGCTGGCCCAGTTCCCCAATGACAGAGAAGCCCCCGTGTTTAAAACCCACGAAGCACGAGACATCGGGCGCTTTTTTCGCGCCGTCACGATGAGTGTGGTGTCTCGCTCCACCAGTGCCGCGCCGGATCAGCCGGTGACGCTGGATATGGAGGATGGCTTGACGGACGATCTCGATCTGGACACGCTGTAAGTGTTGCGTGCTGCAGGGGCGTGTGTCACCGGGCCGGCCCACCTGAGCGACGGGCAAGACGGGCAGGACGCCCTTGCGCTGCGGGGATGGCGTGGCGGCTGGATCGCGGCGGTGGCCGATGGTTTGGGGTCACGCACCAACAGCAGGACAGGTGCCCGGCTGGCCGTGCAGGCTGCCCAGCAGGTCGCTCGGCAGTTGCCATTACAGGCAGGCGCCTGGCGCGACGTACCAGCTCGGGAAGTGGCTACTCGCATCTATCGTCGCTGGCTGGCCACTGTGCCCTGGACGGAAAAATCAAGCGCGGCCACGACGCTGCTACTGCTGGCCTGTGATGCGCAAGGATACGCGCGCATCTGGCAGATCGGCGATGGCCTGGTGCTGTGCCGCCTCCGGGGGGAAGTGCAGGTGATCACACCGGAGCGCACGGGGTTTGGCAACCAGACCCGGGCGCTGGGGGTCCAGCGTGCCTGGTCGGACTGGAACACAGCCAGCTTCAGGCTGGAAAAACCGGATGACCTGGTGATGCTGATGACCGATGGCGTGGCTGATGATTTGCCAGCGCCAACGCTGGACGGTTTTACCGCCGTGGTGCATCGCGAGCTGGCGCAGCGCAGCCGGCGCCAGGCTCGCCGGTGGCTGACGCACGAGCTGACACATTGGGCCACGCCGCAGCACGCCGATGACAAAACGGTGGCCGTGGTATTCAAGGATAAATAAATTCTCATGAACACAAGCAATAACAAAAATCAGGGCAGCGCGGTCAAGAAACAACGCGTGCAGGACGACCGGGGCACGGTGTACGAATTGAGTGAAAAGCTGGCAGAAGGCGGGCAAGGTGTCGTTTTGCGTACCCGACACGACAGCCGCCTGCTCGTCAAAGTCAGCAAATGGCCTGACAGCGATCCACGCACCCAGGCCTGGCAGCGCCAGATCCAAGTGGTGCATCGCATGCCCATTGTTGAAAATGAACTGCCCATTGCCATGCCCATGGCACTCATCGTCAAGCCGCGAGCGGGTTATGTGATGGAGTTGATGGAAGGCTTGGTGCCTTTGGAAGATCTTTTGATCCAGGCGCAGGAGGCTTTTAACCAAGGCAACGGCTTGCAGGGCTTCGTGGCATCGGGCGGGCTGGACCGCAGGCTGAGACTGCTGGCACGCCTTGCCAGAGTGATGGCCAAAGTGCATGGACTGGCCATTGCCCATGGGGATCTTTCCCCAAAAAACGTATTTGTCTCCAGTTCCCATGAGCATGCCCAGGTGTGGCTGATTGACTGCGACAACCTGAGCTACGCGGTGCGCAACAGCAGCTTGCAGCTCTACACCCCCGACTACGGTGCGCCTGAACTCCTGCGGGGAGAAGCGGGCATCAGCACCTACACCGATGTCTGGAGCTTTGCAGTGATGGCCTTTCAATTGCTGGCGGCGCTTCACCCCCTCAAGGGTGGCGAAATGGTGGATCAGGACAGCGAGCTGGAGACGCCGGCATTGCGAGGTGAACTGCCCTGGGTGGATCATCCGGACGATGAACGCAACCGGGCCTCCATGGGCGTTTCTCGCGATCTGGTTTGCACCCCGGCGCTTCAGCAGTTGTTTGACCGCTGTTTTCGTGTCGGTCTGATCAACGCTGAAGAGCGTCCCGTGATGTCCGAATGGGCCGAGGTGCTCGAAGCTGCCGCTGCGCAGCAGGTGCTTTGCAGTACGGCCAGTGAGGGCTGTGGCAGCACTTTCCTGTGGAACGCAGCGCTGGTTTGCCCGTTCTGCGACACCCGGCATGCAGCCGGCACGGCTCTGCGCCTGAGCCACTTTGTGGTGGCGCCGCTCAGCGAGCTGGGTGAGGATGCCAAGCCGCCAGATCGCTGGATACCAACTTATTTCCATCAGGTCATTGCACTGCAGCCAGTCGAGCTGAGGGCGGCTCCTCCGGGAACCGCAAATTATTCAGAGAGCGAACTTGTCGCAACAGTCTGGATCGATGGTGATGAATTGGTGATGCGGCCTGCCAGCGGTGCCAATGTGCTGTTTCAGGCGTCTGGCAGTTCCAAGCTCGTGCCTGTGCCCAGACGTTTCTCACTGCCACGCAATTCGGTTCCGCATGCCTTGCATTTCGGCGGGTCAGCACACATTCATGACGCCTGGCGTTTCAAGTGGTGAGATACGCATGAAACTTCAGGAAACTCCTTTCATGCTCAAGGACCTGCTCGGCGCCCGCGTGACGGCCAGGGATTTCGACCCGACCCAGTGGCAAGTCGGCCAGGAAGTGGTGCTGCGGCTGCGACAGGACGAATTGCTGCTACGGCAAAACGATCAGGTGACGGCCCTGGCACTGACATCGGAGTCTGGATCGATGGACTTTCATGCCCAGAACCTCGATGCCTTGTGGCTGCTGGTGCGTGTCAAGCCCGGCATGGTCTGGCTTCAATGCCTGGTGCCGATGCAGACCTGCCAGTGCGAGCCTGGCTTGGACTTCGGTGCGGATCAACGCACGGCAGACAGCCTGCATCAGCAGCAGCTCATCGGGCAGCCCGACATCGCCGAAGCAATGCGCTGGCTGATGGAGGAATTTGTCTGCACGACAGAAGATGGCTCGTCCAGCCGCGTGTTCATGGCCATCCATGCTCGGCAGGATCAGCGGCAGATGCAATTGGTCGGGCGCCGTTACGTGGTGGACTTGAAGCGCGATGCCGAGCAGGCGCTCTGGGTGGAGCGCATTGCTAAGCGTCGACGTGAAAGTGACGAACCTTTTGCCCTGCTCAACGGCCATAACCGATTCGTCGATGCCAGCCAGGGCATGCAGGCGCAAACCGGTGCGCAGCGGGCAATACTCGATGCAGCAGTCAACAGTTTCGGCACTTATTTGGAACTATGGCATCTCTACGGCCAGAAAGAATGGGACAAGGATGTGCAGCGAGCATCCGAGCTCAAGGCGTTGCGCTACAGCGCCTGCCAGCCTGCCAGCGAGGAAGGCGGCGGATGGCGGCTGAGCGTGCAGCGTGATGAATTGAAAGAGTTTTCCCAGCGTTGGCGCACTCTGGCTGGTGATGATGACCAGCTTGAAATCGATGAAGACGCGCCGGACTGGAGCAGCGAGCATTACACCGATCTGAGTGTGCGCGACAAGCGGCGCCTGTTTCGCGGCAAACCGCAGTGGCGTGCCGAGCACCTGATTCTGGAGGGAGAATCCGGAACACGACCGCCACAGGCTGGGTACGTGTACCTGTCGCTGGCGGGAAACCGCACGCAGCAGGAACGGCGCCAGCATGCACGGCGCGCCATCGAGGCCGGGCTGGGCGTACCGGCCCTGCGCAATCTTCTGCAGGACTTGCCCACGCCAACCCAGCGCCCATCTCGTCTTCCGGGACTCACTGTCTACGCACGCCAGAGTTTTAAGAGCGGCCGTGCCACGGACAAGCAGGAAGAAGCGATCCGCGTGGCGCTGAACACACCGGACGTCGCGCTGATCATCGGCCCGCCAGGCACGGGCAAGACCCAGGTGATCGCGGCACTGGAGCGAAGACTCGCTGAACTCAATGAGGGTCAGGTGATTGCGCAAGAAGTGCTAATTTCCAGCTTTCAGCATGATGCCGTCGAAAACGCGTTGGACCGCACCGATGTCTACGGTCTGCCAGCGGTGAAAGTAGGGCGATCGAGCCGACAAGAAGGAGTCGACCCAGTACAGGCGTGGTGTCACAAACACGAGGTGATTCTCGATAAACGCCTCGATGAACTTAGTAGCCAGGAGCCCACGCAGGCCCTTTTGCAGCAATTGGGCAAACTGCTCAACAGTCTGCTGATCCTGGGCACGCCTTCATCTCGGCGCGAGGAATCCTTTCTGGCCTTGGAAGGCTTGCTGGCCCGACTCGCGACCGAGGCCCGCATCCGGCCATCATCGCGCTGGCAGACGGACTGGGAGGCATACCGCGAGCATGCAGCCGACCAGCCGACCAGCGGTCACGACCTGATGCCGGGGCGGCGCAGGCAGTTGACGCGCCTGGTGCGCGGATTGCGCACCCTGGCGAGCTCGTTCGAAGACGATGGGCCGCAGCGCGCCCGCATTGCACTGGGGCTGCTCCAGGAAGTGCCTGGCCTGCTGACCCAGCAAGACAAGGCGCTGCTGCAACGTGCCTCCAGCCTGAACGCCGTGGAGCCAACACTGCTGGCAGAACTTGCCGTCCTGCGTGACCAGTTGCTCGATCGGCTGCGCCCTGACTCGCGTTCTGCGACTGTTCGTTCGCAGTTCGACGCATCAACTCTCGCGCTGCTGCAACGCTTGCACACAGAACTGGCTGACAAGGTGGCGGCCACGCGCCACCATCAGTACGGGGTACTGGAACGCTACCGAGATGCCTTTCGTTCCCACCCAGGCTGGGTGCGCAAGGCGATCGAAAACTACAGCAGCATCGTGGGGGCCACCTGCCAGCAGTCAGCCAGCCGCCAGATGAGCGAGCTGAAAAATACGGCTGGCGACTCCATGGCCGGCATGCAGTTCACCAGCGTGGTGATCGACGAGGCGGCCAGGGCCAATCCACTGGATCTGTTTATTCCGATGGCTTTGGCCAAGCGACGCATCGTGCTGGTGGGGGACCACCGCCAGCTCCCGCACCTGCTCGATACGGACATCGAGGAAGACATCCGTGCCGAGCGGGGCGATCAGGTGCACAGCAACACCTACAAGGACAGCTTGTTTGAGCGCCTGTGGCGCCAGTTCAAGCAGCGCGAAGCGGCCGATGGTTTTTCGCGTGTGGTGATGCTCGACACCCAGTTTCGCATGCATCCCAGGCTGGGAGATTTCGTCAGTCAGCAGTTCTACGAGAACGCCGGCTTGGGCAAAGTGCACTCTGGGCGCAAAGCCGAAGACTTCATCGCAGAAGTACCTGGCTTTGGCGGGGCCGTGTGTGCCTGGAGGGATGTGTCTGCAGAGGCAGGCCGCGAGGAGTCTCATGGCACCAGCCGGCGCCGCCGGCCAGAGGCGAAGCAGGTCGCCCGGGAGGTCCAGCGCCTACTGACGGTATTGCAGCAGGACATGAGCGTGGGGGTTATCACCTTTTATGCAGCCCAGCGCGACTGCATTTTCGAGGAACTCGCTGGGCTTGGCATCTCCGAAAAAGGGGAGGGTGGCTGGCGGGTGCGTCCCGAGCATGCGGCCAATGTGCAGTGCGCCGAGCGGCTGCGCATCGGCACGGTGGATGCCTTCCAGGGCAAGGAGTTCGATGTGGTGGTGCTGTCAGTGGTACGCAGCAATCCACTGCCTCTGGGCTTGCGTGAAGAGGCGGACAGCGAAGAGGCTTATGAAAAGCCAGCCAGCCGCAAGTACGGCCACCTGCGCACCTCGAATCGCCTGAACGTGGCCATGAGCCGCCAGCGTCGGCTGCTGGTGGCTGTGGGTGATCAGGCCATGTTCAGCGGCAAGGCGGCCTGCCAGGCCGTCCCCGAAATGAACGCCTTTCTGGAACTTTGCCAACAGGAGGCTCAGCATGTCAGCGCCTGAGCGTTATTTGCGCTGGAACGGGCGTTCCCCACGTGGAAAGAAGCTGCCCCTGCTCTGGCCGGTGCTGGTCTGGACGGTGCTGGCACCGCAGGCATCGTTGCGTCTGAATGTCTTTCAGGAAGCCATCCTGGGTTTGCTGCATGCAGGCGAACGCGACCTGAATCGGCTGGCAAGCCTGCTGGAGTTGGCGCCGGAATTGGTGGCCTACATCATCGCCAAGGAACTGCAGCCAATGCGTTTTGTGGATTCGCGGCAGCACGTTACCCCGGAAGGCGTGAAGTTGCTCAAGGGCGAGACTGGCCGCGAACCGCGTTTGACCTTGCAGTATGCATTTCAAGACGCCGTGTTTGGCCAATGGCTTCCCCGCCTGAGTACAAACTTGCCAGAGGTGATGCCGCGCGAGGGCGGCAGGGCCGAGCGCCCGGAGTTTATGTTCAACCGTGACAGCGGCTGGGTGGATCGGCCATTCCTGCTGCCTCGCAGAGATTGGGCGGGCCCACCTGAGAAGAAACTGGTGCTGCAAGCCTGGCGGCAATGCCAGCGGGCACAGGCGCAATCCAGCCAGGACGATACCGGCTTCGTGGCGGATTTCAGCAGCGAGGACATCGATTTCGTCGGTGACCAGCCGATGCAGGCTAGGGTCTGGTGCGACCTGTATATCAATCCGGATGACCCGCAGCCCTGGCTGGTCAGCGACCCATGGCATTTAACTGGGGCTGCAAAATGGTTGCGCGAGCCTTTGCAAAAGGAATTGCCCAGGTTTGCACAGCTGGCCGAGCGCATTGGAAAGCTTTTGCCTGAAGTCGGCGCCAGCGATAAGGAGACCGAACTTCAGGTTGAGCTAAAGCTGGCCGCGATGCCCCACCTGACCAAGCCCGAGCATGCACTTCTGCGTGAGCATTTGGGCCGTGTGATGCGTCAACGTGGCCGGCTGGAGCAGCAGGAGAGGACTCACCAGGAAGAACTGAACAGCCTGGCGCAGGAATGCGCATCGTTGCTGGAGGCCATTGTGAAATGGTTGCTGGAGCGCTGGCCGGTGGATGCCAGTGACTGGCCCCGTACGCATTGGAGCCGCCAACACGGGAGCGAGTTGTTGAGCCAGTTGCCTTTGCGGGCTGATTTGAGCCGCCAAGTGATCGCCATCTTGTGTGGTCAAGAAGCCAAAGTGGTCCGGCTGGCGGTGATGCTCAAAGACCGCCCTTTCAAGGCTCTGCTGTTCGGCGCCTTGCTGTGTACGCATGAGCATGCCGACCACCCCTTGCGCCACCTTCCGGCAAACAGCCTCCAATGGGATCGGGTGCTTGAATTGGTGGACAAGCGCAACAAGGGCAGCCACGCCAGCGGCCAGAGCATGGAGCGCCACGAAATGCTTGAATGGGCGGACTTCACCCTGGCATGGCACGAGCAATTCAAACCTTATTTCTAATAAAAAAGCTAAATATCACACCTCATGGCAAAAAAGAATAAACCGAATTATCCGAACCAAAAAGCTTACGCTGCGGGTACGACACCCGCACCTGCATCTTCATCTGCGCCGAGTGGGTTGTTCGGGCGAATGTTTGCGACGGTTAAACAGGCCGCCCCTGTGCTGAAAATGGATGCGCCACATTGGGATGAAGATCAGGTCAAGGATTTATGGGGAAAACTGCCCACACCAGAGCAGCTTCGGTTCCAGGTCTTTACTGATCAGTTCACACAACTTGGAACTCAGATGAAGGAAGCGCATGAGCGCTTCGTCGCTGCGGAATCGGATTTCAACGCGCAGCAGCAGGCTGGGGACGCCAAACTGGCGCAGGAAATTTCCCGACTTGGCGCCGAACACCAAGCGATCAGCGATGGCCATGCTGCGTTGAGTGCAGAGCGTGAACACTTGCGCACCACCCAGGCAGCGTTGGAGAACGAGCGAGCCGGACTGCAGCAACACCGTCTGGCCATCACCCGCCAGGAAGAACACCTTACCGTTCGGGAGGCCGAACTGCGTGGTGGCCTGGTGGCCGAGCGTGAGCAGTCGCTCGCAGAGCTGCGCAAGCAGGTGTCCGATCTGGAAACGCTGAGAAACCGCCTTCCTGCCGACATGGACAAGGAGCGCCAGACATTGCTGGCCCAAGCCCGGCTGGATGCACAAGCCTTGATGGCCAGTGCCGAGCAACATGCCGCCACGCTGCACGGACGGGAAATCAGGCTCAATACGCTGGAGCTGGAGCTGGACAAGCGCAATGAGCGCCAGCAGATGAACGAGGAGTTGCTCCAGGTAAGGTGCGCGTCGCTCACCAAGGAGATTGAGGAAGGCTTTCAACGCCAATTGGATGACAAAGAGGAACAACTCCAGCGCAGGCTCAAGGATCTGGACAAGCTGCACAACAGGATAGACCAGCAGCAGTCAGAACTCGATGGCTTGGAGAGTCTGCGTGATCAGGTGGGAGACGATCCGCAGCGCATGCTGGATGAACTTGATGCCTTGCGGCAGGACAAGCGCGCTCTGGATCGGGAAGTGCAGGCACTGCGCGCCAATCGCTCGGAAGATGACGCCAATGAACTGCGCAGCCAGCGTGACCGGCTTCAAGAGCGGCTGACGAAAGATGAAAATGAACTGTTCGATTTACGTCATCGCGAGTCGGTGTGGCGCAGCAGTGTCACAGAACAGCAAGACTGGCAAAAGGCACGCAAGGTCTTAGAAAAAAATCGGGAACTGCTGCACGATGTCGTTGATCGCTTGCAGAGCGATGTGGATGGAATGCTCAGCAAGCAAAAGGAAAATACTGTATTTCCTGAACTGACCCGCATGGACCTGGAACTCATCAAGCCGGTTCACACCGATCCAGTGCCAGAGCTGAAGCACCTCGTGGGCGATTTGCAAGCGCGCATTCTGTATGCCGAGCCGGGCAAAGAGTTGCACTTTCGCAAGGAGGAGTTGCAGCTCTTCGTGGGCGGCCTGGCCATGAGCCAGCTGCACATTTTTCAGGGTATCAGCGGCACTGGAAAGACCAGCTTGGCGACGGCCTTTGCCAAGGCGGTGGGCGGGGAATGCACGATTGTGCCGGTGCAGGCGGGCTGGCGTGAGCGCGCCGACCTGCTGGGCCACTTCAACTCTTTCGAGAAGCGCTACTACGAGCGCAACACGCTGCAAGCCCTCTACCGCGCACAGACCGAAGCTGATCAGGATCGCCTTCACATCGTGCTGCTGGACGAGATGAACCTGTCGCGACCCGAGCAATATTTTGCCGAGTTCCTCTCGGCGATGGAACTGAGCGAGCGGGATCGCTGGATCAACCTGATGGAGGCACGACCTGCACATGGTGCACCGACCAAGCTGAGAAATGGACGCGACATCTTGCTTCCGCCCAATCTCTGGTTCATTGGCACGGCCAACCACGATGAAACCACTAATGCATTTGCCGATAAGACGCATGACCGGGCCTTTGTGCTGGAATTGCCCAAGCAGGACACCGTGAAAGAAAAGATCGCCAAGCCGCAGTCGCGTGCGAGCTGGAGCTTTGAGAGCCTGAACCGGCAGTTCAACAAGGCTCGCGATAAATACAAGGATCAGATTGCCGAGCTACAGACGCTCATCAACCAAAGCAGCCTGACTACTTTGCTCAGCGAAACATTCAGACTGGGCTGGGGCAATCGGCTGGAGTCGCAGATGCAGCGCTTCGTGCCGGTGGTGTTGGAAGCGGGCGGCTCTGAAGCGCTGGCCGTGGACCATCTGCTGGCCAGCCGCATGTTTCGCGATGGCAAGGTGATCGGCCGGCATGACGTGGATGCAAACAAACTGCATCAGGTGGAAGATGCACTGAGAGTGATGTGGGAGGACTGCGAGCTCACGGGCGAACCCACCCGTTGCCTGGCCGCACTCGAAAGCGACATCGAGCGCCTGGACTCGGGCAGATGAAGGTCTTTGACCGCTATGTCGGCGCCGATGTGGAGTTGCCTGCCGAAGTGGATCCCGGGCGCTACCGCTTGCTTGCACCGGTGTGTCTTAACGGGACCCTCCTATTGCAGGCGGGTGAAGTGTTGTGGAGCGACGGCGGCAGCCGCTGCCTGCTGACGGAAAGTCTGTCCGATGAGCAGGTCCGCAGTTTCAGGACTTCTCCCGCTGAGCAGGACGGGCAGACGCCTGGTTCTGTCATTGACGCGGCCGTGCTGGCTGTGGCCGAGCAAGTGGAATCGATGAACCCGGGGGACAGTCTGCCATCGCCAGTGATGCCAACGAAGCTGGGAGAGTTGGCGCAGATGTACCCCTTGGAGCGACTGCTGGAAACAACCCTGTCGGCAGGACATCTGCAAACCATCGCCAAGCGCCCGCGCATGGACATGCGTTACGACACCGAAATGCTGCCCGTGTCCCGCGTCCAGCGGATGGCGGTGGATGCGGTGACGCGTCTGGCCTCGCATTCCGAGGACTGGATCCGCCGCGAGATCACGGGCGTCGTGCCAGGACGGCTCAAGGCGGAGATCAGCCAGGACGAACTGGTAATTTATGAGAACATTGTCTTCGCTCGACTGCTTGATCGTCTTCGTAAAACGCTGCGCAAGCGTCTGCGCGATCTCGATGCCTTATTGTCCAAGCAGGCTGAAGCTGGAAAGCTGGAGAATGCCCAGCACTTTGACCACCGTCTAAGGCATGACTTGTGTGAACTCTGGGGTCGGTCTTTTGCCGATCAACCTGGAGCCGGCAAATCGGTGCATGTCACGCGCGACCAAATCAGCGCACTTTTGGGCAAGGTGACGCAGCTTCAGCGAAGCACGGTAGTTCAGGCAATTCCCCCGATGCAGCAGGTGCCGCTGTCTTTGCGCAGCACCAATATTTTGCAGCATGACCCCCATTACCGCCATCTGCGGCCTTTGTGGTTGCTCGCCCATTCCACCTTGCTTCAGCAAGCACGCAGCCCGCAAGACTGGCTCAACGATCAGCGGCAACGGGCTCAACGCTACAGCGCTTATACCGGGTTGCTGGTTCGCCATGCCTTGCATGCCAGCAAGATGGTTGATCCGCAGGGTGAAGGGGCATCCTGGCGCTTCGGCCCATCGACACTGACACTGCGCAGCGAGCGCGGGGACTGGATCTTGCAACTGCGCACCGGTACGGGGTCAGTTGAGCAGCTGACCGTGGTACCTGCTTGGCGTGGTTGCCGTGACTGGGAGGGTCAAAAGCTTGATCGCTGTGTGTTGTTTTGCCATCCAGACGAGACGGAGGCAGATGACAGCGCAACAGGCAGCGACAGTGTGCTCAATCCGTTGCAGTTCTATGGTGTTGAGCGTGTGCGGCAGGCGATCGAGCGATGGCTGCTGGCTCAACTGCTGATTCGGTATCCGTTCCACGTCAAGAATGTGCCAGCAGCCTTAGCCAACGATTGCAAAAATGCTGCGCCTAATTTCATCAAGGTTGACGGGCGATCACTCAGCATCATCGGCGCACCAGACGCGCAAGTCAGAGCGAAACTGGAAGAGTTCATGCGTGCCGGCAAGACCAGCCAGGAAACCACTCATGCAATCACTAATGCGCTGGATCAGGCCAAACTGCTGGCCAAATGCCGGCTTTGTGGTCAATCCGTAGCACCCAGTGACTTTAAAAAATCTGCACATGGATTCAAGGCCAGTTGTGGCTGTGGTCACACCTGGACGTTTCAGCGATCAGGCGATGGTACCCTGCAGGCAGCGTACCGGCTTGGCGCTCAACAGCGTCCGTTTTCTGAGATCGGGAGTCGAGAACTTTTGATTGGGCCGGCTTCTTTTGCGCAACTTCCTCCACAGTCCACACAGAAAAAGCAGTGGGTTTCGTAGAGGCCGTCAGGCCTGAATGAAAAGGCCGTGCAGACGAAGGAGTTCGTTTCCATCGACGCCAAGCCGAGCAGCATAGCGTTCATTGAGCCGCGTCAGCATCGACAGGACAATCTCTCCGCGCAATTCGTCCGGGCGCAACGCCGTGAGTCGGTAGACCAGGTCGGCGAATTTCCTGGCCTGCTCATCCAATCCGCCTGTTTTGCCGTCTACGGTGGCCAGGCTGCGCGCGATCGCAACCCAAAAGCACGTGGCCCATACTTCGAGAAAGTCATCCGGAACTTGCTCCAGGCTTGCGTCGAGCTGGAACGCTCGGGCCAACGGCCGGGATTGTCCGAAAAAGGTGAAAAGCAGGATGCCGATCAGCCGCATCCATCCCTCATCGCCATCGGCAGGAAGTATCTGGTGCTTGTGCAGGCCTTTGCGGTCCTTGGCCAGTGTGCGCTCGCTGCGAGACGTGCCCGCACCGGCGATGACTGACAACAGGATGCGCAGTTTCAGCGCCTGGGCGGACCCCAAGCCTTGGGAATCCGCCAGCTTTTTGCAAAGTTCGGTGAACTTCATGACCGACCTTGCGTAATCCTGCGGCGTGTCTGTCTTTCGGATTTGCTTTTTCTCCGGTTCGCGTTCAGCGTCGGGTTCGGGGATGCTCTTGGATCCGATCATGGGGGTGGTGGATGCAGGCAACGAAGCCAGTTGGTCCTCATCGCCTTCGCGGTCGGTCTGGCTCTTGTCTGTCAAGGACGTCTCCAGCGCCTGGTTGTCTTCCGTTTTGTCGAAGAACACCTCTTGGTGTGACTTCAGCAGGCGGTTCAGGAAGATTCGGGCGGCACTTAGCTCGCTGCCACCAAGCGAACTCCGGGTCACCTTGAACTCGTCGGCGTGAGCCCGGCGGCCAGCGATGAACAGGTCGTACGCAACCGCTGCGGTGGAGGCAGGAAGGTCTTCTTCCTTGGGCTTGTGTCGAGCCATGCTTCGTGCCGTGGCGGTATCCAGGCTCTCTTCAACTGGACGAGCGTCGTTGCGCTCGGCGCGCTCTGCCGCTTCCAGCGTATCGATGACGTCCAATAACCAGAGTCCTTCGTCCTCTTCCCCGTCCAGGTCTTGCAACGCTCGCTCGGTTGGTCCCCGCCGAACCTCACGCGCGGCTTGCTGCAACTGGTCGGCCCAATTTATGACAGCCAAGCCGGATATCGTTCCGTCCAGTCGATGCACTGCGGCGAACCGCGGCGGGTGAGAGAAAGCGCCGAGCCGAAAGCGCTTGGGCACGGTGCCAGTGCTGCCTGGAAGGGCCAAAAGTGCAATGGCAAGCGGCTGACCATCGATGTCGAAGAGCTGCAGCAGGGAAGGCTCGACGTCAGCATCCTGATCCTTGGTGGGCCACCAGAAGAGCGTCATCTGGTCCAGTTCGAAGCGCCCAGGATTGAGGCGCTCACCTTCGTCGAGCGCGATCTCATTTGTCATAACGCACTGGCAGTTGGCCAGTTCGTCAGAGGACATTGCTTGCGCCGACATCGCAGCTTGCAGACCGAGGGACTCGATCATGGAGCCGGCCGGAAGGAGCTGGTACAGGCTGGCCTCCTCGTTGGTCCCCGCAAACGTTGAGTTGCCCATGGCGGCCACGGTGCAGTTGGCGCTGCCAGCGAGCACGTGGTCCGCGTCGGCCGTCTGCGCGATGATGATCTTGGCATGGACAAACCGGTCCTTGGCGGGTTTCACCCCGGCGCTTGCAAGGTCGATGACACGCAAGCCCGGGATGCGTCCGGCTTGGGGCCCAGGGAACAATTGCATGTCTTTCTGGATGAGCGTGATGACCGATTCGGGCTGCAGAATACCGACGAGATGGTCGAGCGCCTGAAGCGTGGAGTCCCAATAGGGACTGACAACGATGAGCTGCTTTACACGGGCTGGCCCGATGGCCTCGGCGAAGCGGGTGGCAATTCCCGCTCCAGAGCCTGTGGAGAAGAACCGGGGCGTTGCAGGACCGTCGGCATGGGGGCGGTTGAGCGCAGTCTTCAACCAGTGCGCGCGATCAAGGGTCCAGCTTATCTGGCGTTCGATGCCCGACTGTGCCCGGTCGGCATGCCGCAGCACGAAGCGCCAGGCAGCCACGAGGGCCGCTTGCTCTGGCGATTCGCTCTCGTCACAAATGATTTCGCTCGTCACCTCTAGGTTGCCGGAAAGACCCGCGGCGGTCATGTTGGCGGAACCGATGACAAGTCGGCCCTGCGTCCGGCCGATTTGCAGCAGGATTTTCGGGTGGTAGACCCCCGATCCCTCGGGACGAACTCCCGTCAGGCTGTAGAAGCGACCAGCCAAGCGAGGCAGTGCCACAGGGTTCTCAAGGGCCAGCGCGAGCATCCTGTGGTCGGCCAGCAGGAGGTTGTTCGTGCACCCATTCCCACGCAGGCGCGCAAGGGCCACGTTTTCGTACGTATCGAAGTCGATACCGAATGTGGTGACGACGCTGGTGTGATAACCCCGAGCCGCAAATGCCTCATACAGCTTCATTGGATGAGTCGACGCCCAAGGTCCGTGATGCTTTTTGAGTCCAGCAGGTGAATGTCTTTCAGGAAGTCGATCGAGGTGTCCAGGCGCGGCGTGGTCTGCACCGGGCCGTCCTTGCGGCGCAGGCGAACACGGCCCTCATCGGTCTCGACAAGGAAGGTGTATTCGCCTTGGTACCGCAGCTTGCGCAGCGCGACCCACAGGTGCCGGTGCAGCACTCGGTCGCGAATCAGACTGGCAACGACTTCTTTGAAAGGGCGCTGTGCAACGCTGTCGAGGAAGGCCATCTCGGTATGGATGGAGCGTGCGCCATCGTTGTCGGACTTCGCGGTTTGAGTTACGAACCCAGCGCTGTCGGCTTTCGCCCGTTGGCTCAGGACAACCAGCAGTTCCAGGCTGTTCAATGCATCACCTGCCTGGACGCTTGCATTCGGGCGTGCTGAACGGAGCAGCCGCTCGAGGCGGTGGTATTCGGTGGCTGGTTCGCTGGAACTTCCCCATCCGACGGCTGACGCCGTGCCTGTGGTGAACTGGGCCCAGCTGTCTACAGGTGCTTGCCGTTCATCGGCAATGCGTTGCGTCGCCTCCGCGATCAACTCGCGCATTGACAGGCCGATGGGATACCCCTCGAGGATGTCAAGCGTGTATTTGAGCAGCGACTCCAGGCACATGTGGCACAGGTCGTCGAGCTGGTACAGCCACCAGCGGTCTCGATGGGCGCGCAAGGCAGGGTCGTGCAGTTGCAATGGCTGCCCATCGGCGAGCTGGCCAGTGTAGAGGCTCCATCGCACATCGGTCGAAGTCGGACAGGAGCCCATCTGGTTGGCCAGCTGCAGCAGCAGGATCAGCGTCATCTTCCGGTTCTGGTCACCGGCCGGCGTGTTTGCCATGCGGCAAAACAACAGATCCTCGTAAGCGGCGCGTTCCTGGCTGTCCGGCGGGATCGCTGACGGGGCCAGCGGGGCCAGTCGTGTCAGCTCCTCGTGTGTGACGCTGCCGCGCGTCAGAACGTCGAAGAAGGTTTCTCCCAGCTCGGCTCGTGCGTCACCGAAGAGCCGTGCCAGTCGATCGCCTGAGGCCTCGCTCGGCACCGGCACCGGGTGTCCATCGGCCTTGGTGAGCACCCCGGTGGCGACCAGCTGGCTGTAATAGGCACCCCCATACGCGCCCCATTCCTGCCTCAGGTACGGATTGGGAGCCATGGGATCTGCACCGGCGGCAAAGTCGACGGTACCTGTCGGTTGATTCAGTGCGACATGGGCCCAGTTGGTGCCAGCCACGCCCCTTTCCCCAGTCTTTTTTTGAGCCACGAGTGCGTACAGCAACTCGGCCCGCCTAACATGCCACTTCCATGTCTCGATGTTTCCGACGCCCACCTGGCGGGCGTAGCGGTCCGACAGCCAGGCGTACAGGCCGTAGTAACGCATTCGCAGCGTCACATTACTGATGCCCGGGACCAGATCCTGGTACTTCGATACGCTGGCGTTCTGCATGCCCAGCGGGTCAACGCCATTCTTCACGGTCGAATCGGTCCATTCAGGAGGCAGGCTGCGGGCGTTCACGTGTTCATGGTCTATGTGGGGAGTCGGTTTGTATCACCGTGTAAAAGTATACGTGGCGTCGAAGCTTTCGCGCACCGGAATCTTCGGCAAATGAGGTCGAAGTCTTAACGCATTCCGGGCAAGTGGTTGGCCCGTGTACGGAGGAATTCATGTGGAAGGTCGTCACGCATGTTGGCTCCGATGCGCTTTTGATCCAGGTGCCGGCATTGCACTGTCTTCGGACATCACCTTGCAATCCCAATGCAGGCAACGGTTTGCCTAGCCATGCATGGGTCAACGAGTACGGCACCTGGGTCAATTCCTGGGTAGCCGCACCAAGGGTTTGATGGAAGGGTTTTGGCGCTGAGTTAAAACGCATGAAGGTCGGCATCGGACCATTCGGTATAGAGCAAACGCTCGACATCAAGCATCGTCACCGGGTACTTTTCCAGCATTTCACCCAGATGGCGCCTTTCCATCAGATCGACCCCGTTGAGTACGGCGCTTTCATGCGCCTGGACGTTGAAATGCTGGTTCGTCAAGCCGACTTTCTTGAAGGTGACGCCTGGATGGCGGCGGCGGTAAAAAGCTTCGCCGGCCACCACTTCCTTGACCGTGTCCCAGTTCAAACTTCGATCGTCCGCAGCTGAGGTCTTGGTCTGAACCAGTTCGCCCAGGTTCCCGCGGATGCCCACCACATCCACGCCGTTGTCGCTCGATCCAGGCGTGCAATAGACGGTTTCGAAGCCGCGTTTACACAGCAAAGCGGCAGCCAGGCCCTCGAAATGGCGCCAGTCCATGCGCAAGGCCAGGTCCAGGGTCACGCGCTCATCGATCGAGCCGACGTCCGCATCCGGAATAACGTCCTCGATCTTGAACTCCGCCAGCGAGATGTCCGGCGAGCCGTTGAGCATGTCGCCGGCGAGCGAGCGCTTTCTCTCGAGCAACTGGTCGAGCTTGACGTCAAAGGTGGTGAAGTCCTGAGCCGCGACCACCGGGCAGTAGACGTAGACGTCCCTGGTCTGGCCGATGCGCCAGGCCCGGTCGGATGCCTGGTCTTCTTTGGCCGGGTTCCAGGTGCGTGTGTAATGGACCACATGGTTGGCGGCCTGGATGTTCACGCCAAAGCCGACCGCAACCGGTGACAAGATGATGACGCCGAAGCCCGGCTTTGCCTGAAAGGCCTTGATGCGCTTTTGACGACTTGCCGAGTGGCTGGCAGACGCCGAGGTATCGCCGTTGATGATGTCGGCCTGCAAGGCGAACACCTCTTCGATATAGTGCTGCAGCAAGCGCTGGATGTTGCGAAACTCGCAAAAGATGATGGCTTTTTCGCCCTGAGACTGAATCAGTCCGAGCTGATTGAGCAGCCAGTCGAGCTTGGGCGCTGAGGCACGGTATTGCGAGATGGGCTCGGGCTTGAAGATACTCAAGCCATGACGCCTCGGGTCAGTGCAGACCAGCCGCAGGTAGTGCAGCAGCCCAAGGTGATTCTTAAAGGGTGTGCGAAACGAGGGATCGGCCCGTTTCTTGAAGTCGCCAATCGCCTTGGCGTACAAGTTCCTCTGCGTGGATGAAAGCGGCAAGCGCCTGCAAGTGTCGACCACGATTTTCCTGGGCAGGTTCTTGGCCACCTCCAGCTTGGTGCGCCGCAGGATCTGCGGCTCGATCAGGCTGCGCAACTCCTCGATGCGTGTCTGGCCTTCCTTGTCACGTGCATCGATCTCGATGGGACGCCGGTACTTGCGACCAAAGTCGTTGAGCGCACCGAGCAGGCCAGGTTGTACAAAATCAAAGAGACACCACAAATCAGCCAGCGTGTTCTCGACCGGCGTGCCGGTGCATGCAATCTTGAACTGGGCATTTTGCTTCTTGGCAGCGCGCGTGACCATGGCGGCCGGGTTCTTGATGCGCTGGGCCTCGTCGCAAACCATCAGCGACCAGTGCTGCGTAGCGAACGAGAATTCCAGGTCGCGCAAGGTTTCGTAGGTGGTCAGTACCAGTTGGGCATTGCCCACCCAGTCGGGCTTGAGGAAGCGGACCAGGCCGTCTTCGTTCCTGAGCCGCTCCTCAATGCTTTCCCGCGGTACGCGAAGGGGTGAGAGCGCATCGCCATAGGCGGTCAGGATGCGCAGGGCTCCAGGAAAGAACTTGTGGGCTTCTTCGAGCCAGTTCTCCAGCAAGGAAACCGGTGCGATCACCAGCATGGGCGCTGCATTGGAATCGCTTTCTACGATGGACACCATCAGCGATAAAAGCTGCAGCGTCTTTCCCAGTCCCATGTCATCGGCCAGCACCATGCCTCGAACCTGAAATGTGTGCCGCAAGCTGTAGAGGTGCTGCAGCTTGGCCACGCCTTCTTCCTGGTGCCCGAGCAGACGGTGGTCCTTGCTCAGGGAGTTCGAAATCGTGGGTTCGCCCAGCGCGACGATCATGGCCTGCCGCCGTTTTTCCTCGTAATCGACCGTCTCGATGTTGGCGCGCAGCATCAAGGTCTTGCGTGCGGACGGCTTGGTCGCCCCTTTGCGGTCCGGGTCGAATTTTCCTTTTTTGACGTCTTCCAGAACTTCATCGAAGGTTTGGGTGATTCTCTGGGCTTCTGCCAGTGGCATTGGTTTGGGAAGCCAGGGCAGCTCCACCGCGCTCTTGCCTGCGGCTTGGGCTTTTTGCGTCTGGTCTCGCAGTTCTTCCAGGGCATGGTTGTTCACGGGAACCGTCACTGCTTCATGCTCGCCTTCAGGGGTGAAGGCGATGACCGGAAAGACGTTCTCTGGGAACCAGCTGTCCTCTTCCTTTTTCTTGGCAATGTAGGGCGAGTAGTAGGGTGGCTCGACGCCAATGCCTTCGACACGAGAGGAATAATGGGACAGGTCATGCACCTGTGCATGGGTCACCAGCAGGCGGGGCTCGGTGCGTTGCGCCAGGGCCTGCTTGAGCGCATGGAGGTGGTCGGGCGTGTCGCCCAGGATTTCGAGTTCGCTGCCTTGCCAGAATGCCAGCTGAAGGCCGCGGCTGATCGCCTGCTCCACGCTGGCGATGAAGGCCCTCAGTTCTGCGTCGTCCAGATACTGCGTGTTCGAGCCGGTGGGACCACTGGAGGACGCCGACTCGATGAGGATGCCGACCTTCTGCGCAAAGCCTGCACCATCACGCTCGATGACAGGGGTGAAGCGCTCGAATTCGAGCCCCGCATCTTCGCGGGCCTGCTCGAATTGCGCTTCGTCGATGACCTCGCTGGCCGCTTCACCAAGGGTTGCGAACGGATTGAGCAAAAAGGCCTGTGCACGGGAGCCGGCCACGCGGCGCGCCGGAAACCGTTTGATCTGCTGCAGGACCGTCTTGACCTGCGGGGAGAGAACGATCTGCACCAGGCCGCCGTCGTCCATGGGCAGGTCGTAGCGGTCCAGGGTGGTGTCAAACCGGTCGAACTGCTCCAGCCAGTTGGGCGGAGCCCCTTCGAATCCGGGGATCACTTCGACCACGGTGTCTTTGCCCGTGGCGTCGGACTTGCGAAAGGCCATTTTCAGCCGCTCTGGCGTCAGCACGACGGTCTTGACCAGGAAGTCGCTCATGTGAGCGCTCGCAGCCAGCGCTGATCTGCGGATTTGGCCCCAGGCCTGACGCTGCCGATGATCGGTGTGGTCTTCAGGAAAGCGCTCGGCGAACGCCACCACGCGCTTGAACAGATCCCACTGCGGCGCACTCATCAGCTCTGCCTTGCCATTGAGTTGCAGCACGGGGCCGACATGATGGGGCGACACCGCCTTGCCACTGGCATCCCGCCAGGCACCCAGCGAGATCGAAAAATCGCTGTCGGTCAACGCATGGCGGCTGCTCAGGGTCGGACGCAGGCCGGTGGTCGCCGGTAAATCGAGGGCTTGCGACAACTCCGCATAGCCGGGCAGGTCCATCGCCTCGTAAAGCGAGTCCCAGGCCAGGAAATAGCGGCCGTGCTCATCCTCCTGGGTCAGTCCGTCATCCGAAAGCTGGGTCATCAAGCCAGTCAGCGTGGGGAAAGACAAGGAATGATCGCCAGCACGCTTGTCCCGATGGACATGAATGCCCGAGGCATCCAGGCTGCGCAGCCAACCGGGCGCTTGAGCTGCCTGTGGGGCAGGCGCCTTCTTGAAGAGTGACAGGATATTCATTCGATTTTTTTCCACCAGCCCTTGCCGATGGTGAATTTGAAACCCCAGTTCGTCAGCAGCTCCCGGATATGCGGTATGTGGGCCGGCGCCATCACCCAGAGGGCGCCACCTCTGTCGGAGCGGTCCTGCACCGAGGCCCCGATTCGCATGCAGACTTCACGCAGGTTGTCCATGGTGAAAGGCAGATCGGGGGCAAAAGGGGCAGACTGATCAGTGGCGAAGGCCGGAGCCGTCGATTTTGGAACTGGAGCTGGTGTTGTGAAGGTGCGTGGCATGGGCCGCGTTGAGGCAGCAGGAGCCAAGGTGCGTGCGGCGAAGAGCGGTGTCTGCGGTGATTTGGGATGCGGCGGCGCTGGCGCATCATTCCATTGACGTTCAACCACGACCCGCTGCGGCGATGTCACCCCGGGGCGGATGTTGAACTTCGTCCTCAACTCGTCCTGGAAGCGACCTTCCCAGCCATTGAAGCCTAAAACATTGTCCTGATGACGCAGATAAAGTGCTCTGGAGCTGTTTTTTAAGGAATTTTGACCATTGACAGGCGTGCGTACCGGCTGCGTCAGATCAAACGGCATGCGGTTTTTCACGTTGTAGCCGTAAAAGGCATTCGACGCCCCGCTGAACTCCACTGCGACCAAATCGCCCATCGTCATGATGAACGCGTTGTTGGCGGCGATGTTGTCTTGTAAGGGGACGATCAGTCCCTTGAGCTTGTCCCTGAGCTCGACAAAGTCGCGCTCCCGTGAGTACATCGCGTGAGGACCCAGTGCGAAGTGGATTTCCTCAATGGCAGGCACGTATTTGGCCCAGAATTTCACGCGTCGGGTATCGCTCAGCCCATCCTGGGCGAGCTTGGTGAAAAACAGTTCAATGAACTCCAGCTTGAGCCAGTTCGACACCATCTGGCGCGCAGCCGTTTGCACGCCGCCCCAGCGGTCCTGGTTGGAAGGCAACCAGGGGTTGCCCCAACAGGTGACCGCATAGTCCCTTAGGGACGGGTGTTGGGGGGGCTGTGGAATCAGGGCATAACGGTCAAGAAGGATTTGCAGGCCACGGTCGCGCAAAACCTCATTGCCGCCGAGCAGGCGCAACAATCCGCTCACGGCAGCATGGAATGCCTGATCGCCCAGTTGCGTTGCTTGACGGATCTGCGCGATGATGAGCTCGCGCGTGAACCACGAGCCGTCGCTGATGCCCAGCAGCTTGCGGATGTCACCGACAAGGTCGCTGTTGCCTGCCAGCAAGTCTGGGCCATAAGCAGCGCAGGGCTCCTCGGTGAAGAGGCCCGTGTTCGACAAGGTACAGCTCACCCAGTCCGGATTCAGGCTGGCATCGCGAATGCTGGCTGCGTTGCTGTTCAAATAATCACGCAGCTGGCGCCAGTTCACCTTTCCAACGTCGGGCGTGCTCCGGCCCATGCCGTCGTAGTCGAAGTAGCTGCGCACCAGTCCTTGAAAACATTTTCGGTACTGTCTCGGCGCACCCTGCCAGGCATCGACGGCATCAAGCGCGGATCCGAACAGGCGCTTGTCTTCCATCAGGCTGCGCCGGTCATCCCAGGGTGTCACCGCCAGGCCAAAGGCCACCAGGCGGGCCTCGCGCAAGGTTTCGACGTGTCCTGTCTTCCAGAAGCGGCGAACCGCCTCGATCTGCAGGTCCTTGGGTTCGTCGTTTCGTCCTCCGGACTTGACCTGCTTTTCCAATGCCAGGAGCACCTTGTCAATGTCGTCGCTGGCACGCACATCCACCGGCGAGTTGAGCGCCGCTTGGTTCAGCATCGAGGAAAAGAGGTTGAGCAGGTCCATCAGATGGCGCATGCCCCGAAGTTGCCTGAGGTGGCAGGAGACGCAATCGGTTTTTCCTCGACGCCAAGGAATTCCAGACGCATTTCGACGCGCCGGCTTTCCTCTGCCGTGTCCTTGGAGGAATTGAAGGCAAAGCCGCCCACCAGGAACACATCGCGCACGGCATCTTTCTGAGCCTCAGTCAACGCATCAGCGCCGCTGGTGGTGAACATGGCGCACAGGACACGCTGGCTGCGCATCAGGCTGAGGTTGAGATTGCCCAGGTAGGTGCCGGCACGGTCCGTGTAGCCTTCGACGACAACGCGCTTGAGTACGCGTTTGCAGCTCGGTGTCTGCGCCATCGAAAGCAGTTCGGGAACGAAGCGGCGCAAGACCGCCTCCTGCTCCGGCGCCAGCACCGAGCTGCCAAAAGCGAAGCGCGCCCGGTCGCCGAAGTCGATTACGCGGCGGTCGAGATCAACCTTCACCCCCTTGTGCCGCTCGGCCGCGGTGACAGCCTGCGCCATGCAATTGTCCACGTCTTTCTTGTGCTGAGCCTCGAGCGCTTCCCGCGCAGAAACGGTACGGGTCACCGCCAGCAGCGCCACGGCCATCACCACCAGGAACAACACCATCAGTGCCGTCATCAGGTCGGCAAAGGAAATCCAGAAGGGTTTTTCGGCTTCGCCCTGCGAGCCTCGCCGGGTGCGAGCGCGTGAGCCGATCATGCGATGGCTTTCTTCTTGGGCGTTGCGGTCACCAGCACGTCATCGAGCTCCTTGATGGAGCTGCCGAGCATGCCGACAGCGGCCGAGAGCTTCTGCTGGAACTCATGGTTAGCTTTGCCCAGGCTGGTGGTGACGGAAACGCGAAACTCCTCATGGGCCTTGGCCAGCACGGTCGCGACGCCCATCATGAATTTTTCAGTCTCAAAATGAGCCGAGGCAAGCTTGTCGCTGGCCTGCTCAATGCGCTGCAGAACGTTCGACGTGATGCTGACGTCTGACTTGGCGTTGTTCACCAAACCATTGAGTTCTGCCACCATCGCGGCGACCGCTTCGCGGTGCGATCGGTAGTCCTGGATGCCTTGTTGCAGCGCCGTGGAGGAGGCCGTCAGATGTGTTGTCAGGTCCGACAGCTGTCCGGTAACGCTGGACACCTGGTGGATGGTGCCGGCGGCCTTGTCACTGGCCGCGGCAAAGTTTCGCGCGGCCGAGTTGACCTGGTCGGCGCCATCGCTGAGTCGGGAAATGGCCGAAGTCGTCGTCGTGGTCAGTGCGGCCACGCTCTCCTGCATCCGGGCGGAAGCCTGGGCGATCTGCTGGACGAGACTTTCCACCGAGCCCACCATGGCGCTGACGAGTTCCTGGGTTTTTTGGGCGTTTTGCTCTTCTCGCTGGCGTCCGGACTCCAATGCAGATTGTTGGGCGCCCTGAAACTCCTGCAGCATGCTTCCTACCTGCCCGCCAAGGGCCTGCATGGTGGATCGAACGCCGGCGTCGGTAGCGGCCTGGCTCCTGGAGAGCAGCTGGCCCACCTCGTCAACGAATGTCTGGCTGCGCGCAGCAAGCGCGGCCACGGCCGACTCGGTCTTGCTGGCATTGTCTGCCTCGCGTTGCTGGCCGGTGGCCAGAGCGGCCTGCTGCGCCGCCTGGAACTGGTTGAGCATGTCGCCCACCTGGTCTCCGATGGCCTGGAGCGTGCTTTGCACCTTGGTACCGGTCTCGTTTTGGGAACTTGAAACCACTGCCTTGATTTGCTCGACGAATTCGCGCGTGCGCTCGTTGATGCTGTCTTGGCGCTGCTCCATTTTTTCGATTGATTCGGCCATTCGACGGGCCATCTCGTCGCTGGAGTTCTGCACGCCGGCAGATGTCGCCGTATGGCTTTGCTCGATGGCCAGCTTGAGTTCAGCCACCAGTTGCTGGGTCGACTGCGTGATGGCCGCTTGCCTGGCTTCCATGTCGCTCAAGGCCCTGGCCATTTGTTCGCCCATCGAAGCGCTCGAACTGCGGCCGGCTTCCTGCAGGTTGGCGACCAGCTCGTTGAGCTTGGTGACGGCATTTTGCATGGTCTCGGCCGTTTTATGGTTGAGTTCGTTGATGCCATTGATCTGACCGCCGAAGAGGTCGTTGAGCTTCTGGCTGAAGCTCACCATCACGTCCTGGAGCATCTTGATGGCAGTCGCCGACTGATCGCCCGATGCCTGCTTGACGGCCGCCTTGATTTCTTCAAGGGGCCCGGACAGTCCATTGGTGATGGCGCCTGAGATCGTGTCGGCCATGGCCGTGGTGTTGTCCCGCGAGGCTTCAATCTGGTTGTGCGATGCTTCGCTCATCCGCTCCTGAAAGGAGCCCGCCAGCCGCTCGAGCATCTTGGACTGTTTGTCGCTCAACTCGTGAAGGATGGGCGTGAGGTCCTTGATTAATTCGCCCTTGAGCTGCTTGAGTTGGGTGGCCGATTCCTCGGTGTAGGACGCGGTCTGCTCCAGGAATTTTTCCGCGGAAGCGGCTGCAAACTTATCGTCAAGCAACTGGGCAATGTAGTCGACCTTGGCGTAAAGGGAGTTGAGCAGCAGCTTTTCAAGAAAGGTCGCCAGCATGGCCAAGCTGATGGCCGCTGCCGAGATGAGAAATGCATCGCCCACAGAGTGCATGAGCGATTCAAGGCTTTTTTGCGCTGTTTGCGCGACCGAGTCCTGGGTGGCGGCATCTCCGCCTTGCGTCAAGGCACTCACCTTGAAGTTGCGCAGGCCCTCGATCAGGCCAAGAAATGTCCCGATGATCCCCAGGCCCGTAAAGATGCCCGGCACGTGCTTGAAAAACTCGGCGTGCACCCGGGATTCCACCACCAGTTGCCCGTTCCAGAAATTCTCGGCCGCCACCGTGGAGCGCCACTGCGGCGCCACCACGCCGCCCGATGTGGGCATGGCGTCGTACAGCGTCTTGCGGTATTCATTCCAGAGGTGCGCCAAGTGAGCGTCTTTCTCGAACACCTGCGACAGCTGGTCGGGATTGCGCTCGTCCTTGAGGGCAGGGCTTCGCAAGGTCCGCAGTAACTCAGACAGTCTTCTCCCATGCTTGAAGGCGGGAACGAGAAAGTAGATGACGAAGGACAGTGCCAGCAGGAGCACTAATGCGCCTGAAATCAAAAGGTGCGGCGCAATGGAGGGCATGAGGTGAGAGCCTGTGGGATATCTTGATGTTGTGGAGGGCGTGCTGTGATTACGGTGACCGAGACCAACGGGCGCAGCCTGGTAATGCCTGACGGGCTACTGCTTCAGCCTTGCTGGACGTCCGGGCCGGGTGCCGAGGCTGAATCAAGGCGGACGTTGATTTGCCTGGCGTATTGCCTGACCATGACCTCGAACATGTTGGTCAGACTGCGGCACTCCTGGGCGGCAGATCTTTGCCAGAGATCGCGCACTTCGGGGGTCATCTTCAGGGTGGTGGTGGATGTTTTTGTCTTGGGCCGTGGCATGGTGCAGGGTGAAAGTTAGATCGCGTATACCAAACGTAAATACGTTATCACGTTTGTAATCAAATGCAGTGATTTTTACCAAATAAGCGAGTGTGTGACCCAGTGAAAAGTTAGGTGGTTAACCCCCTCTCGGTTTGCTCCACCGCGGTGTTACCTGTTGAACCCGTCTCAACCACTTTGCTTTGCCCGGTTTTGATGGTGTCGTTGCGCCGGTCCAAGACTGGCTCAGCATGATGTCCCTCGCAAATCGCCATCATGCGTAATCGCATGGGGTTGTGCCCGAGAATGCCGTGTCAGTTGGTAGTGCAAAAACAGCGCTGAGCCAGCGGCAACCGATCAGGCCGGGTTGGCGTCTTGTGGTACCAATGACAAAGCGCAACCCCCCGGCGCCCGCGCGCCCGAAACAAACTCATCGTGAACGGCACTGTGCTGGTCCTGGCGACCGGCTTGTCCCTGCATGCTTGCCTCACGCTTCAAGCCCGCGCCACCGGCATATCCGCCCAGCACGTGATGTAGCCCGGCGTGCGCCGCTCCTGTTTCATCGTCCAGGCCCTCCTGTCGCCCGCCAGCCCGGCGCTGGCCATCTGCACGGTGCTCGGGCCGTAGCGCTGGTTGATGTCATCCAGCGTTGTCATCAGCCTGCGTCTGTCTGGTGCTTCGTCGCGTTGCAAATCCAGCTCGGCCTGCAGCACCGTGGTGGGCTGGAGGTCGAACAGCATGACCCCGGCCTTGGCCAGCTGGTAGCCAGGCCGGTAAATGGCGTGCAGGCCCCTGAGCGCTGCCGAAACGATCACACCGGTATCGGCGCTGGGACGGCGCAGCGGCATGCTGATCGAGCGGCTGAACTGCGCTTCTGGCCGAAACGGGCTGGTGCGGATAAACACCAGCACCTGGCCGGCCAGGCTGCCTTGCTGGCGCAGTTTGTGCGCCGCCCGGCTGGCGAACTCTGTGACCGCTTCATTGAGGTCCGCTAGACGAGTGACCGGCTGCCCGAACGAGCGGGTGCAGGCAATTTCGTGCTTACGCGCCGGGGCCAATTCCAATGCAATGCACGCCATCCCCTGCAGCTCGCGCACCGTGCGCTCGAGCACCACCGACCAGCGCCGGCGCACCATCGCGGGGTCGAGCCCAGCCAAATCTTGCGCAGTGTGGATGCCGCATTCGCTGAGCTGGGCCGTCAGGCGCCGCCCGACGCCCCAGACCTCATTCACGGCCGTGGCGGCCAGCACTTCTTGCAGCGCTTCCGGCGCCAGGGCCGACAGGTCGCACACCTGCGCCATGGTCGCGGGATAGCTTCCCGGCTTGCGCTCGGCAGTTTTCGCGATGTGGTTGGCCAGCTTGGCCAGGGTTTTTGTCGCGCCGATGCCGATGCCGCAGGGGATGCCCGTCCACTGCAGGATGCGCTCGCGCACCTTGAGGCCGCGCTGCACCAGGTCACCGAGCACGCCAGCCAGGTCGATGAACGATTCGTCGATCGAGTAGATTTCCTGCGCCGGCCCGAGGCCGGCGGCCAGGCTCATCATGCGGTCGCTCATGTCGCCGTACAGCGCGAAGTTGGCCGACAGCGCCACCAGCCCGCTTGACTCGGCCAGGTGCTCGATCTCGAACCAGGGCGCGCCCATGGCGATCCCGAGCGCCCGGGCTTCGTTGCTGCGGGCGATCGCGCAGCCGTTGTTTCTGAATGACCCTAACAGTTAGTAGGAAATAAGTCCGCAATTTCACTTGCTGAGTCGGGACTAACATTTTTAACGAAAAACACCAATCAAGAAACCCAAATGTGCGCCTGGTTTAGGCCACAAAGCTGCTATTCACGCCATGCCGTTGTAAGTCAGGTTGCCGATTGCTGACGTTCCTGCTCCCAAGCGTTAAGGCGGCCGTGGGCCATATGCAGTCACTTGCGACTGTCCGCTCCCAAGTCTCTCACTTGTCAGACTGAGACGGAAGCAATCAAGGAACTCACGGTAGTCGAGTGAATTCAGAAATCGAAACGCTTGCCTCAATGGACTTCACCCGCTTCCGTAGACATATTTCAACTTCCATTCGACCTTAACAGGTGTCTATTGAAGCGGGTGAAGTCCACAACGCTCGACGAGGCTGCTGAACATCTGCATGCATCTGGTTGTTGTTGAAGGTATGACGTGAGAAATATGCTGGCGTAGCGCTCGTGCACAAATCAAAATCCGAAAACGGACGGATTTTTAGACTCTTCATCTAACGCTTCGTTCAGCAGTTTCTTAAGATGGATGTTGTCGGATTTGTTGCTCATTTCCAAAAAATATTTTCTAGTTACGTCGGGATTTTTTGATAACTTGATCGCCAAAACAAATGCTCCGATGGCAAAGGTGTCATACTTTATTTCATTGTCTAAAGTGGCAACAGATAGGCCAAAGATCATCCATGCGTTAGTGCTCTTTGGCGCCAATATCGGCAGCATTGTCGCGCCCATGTTGAGTCCATTGAGGTAGCCAATTTTGTAGCTGGAAAGCCCCATGGCAACATAATAGTCAGGGTTGAGTGGGGCGGCTTCTACGGCTGCTCGCGCATTTAGGACGGCATCTTCGAATTGAGCCGAATTTGCTGCCGCTCTTGCCGCCAGCGAATACCAAATCCCCGCTGCTTCATCCGAAGCAATGCCAACATGCCTTCCCTCATCTATCGTTTGCAACGATGCCTTGATAGACGGAGATCTCGACGAAATTGCGGAAATAGCTTCAGAAACAGCGTCGTCCATCGGCTTGATTTGAGCTTGAACACTGTCTAAACGCTTTTCATCTGATCTTTGATCAACATACTGGCGAGCAGATAGGTTTTTCAATCGCTGAAAATCGTCCTCAGGAATGAGGAGCTCTGATGCGATGAAGCCCAGAGTTGAATCGAGGAGCTTGACCCTTGTAAACGATCCAGTCACTTCGATAAATTCAAGGATTTCCCCCTGCTTTAAAACTCTTAGCTGACGTGATCGTGCGGTAGGTTTTTCACGGACGTTTGCGGAAAGGGACGCGACAGCGAAAGTGATCTTTGGAACCGTCGCTTTTGGGGGGACGGAGACTTCAACATAAGTGCTGGCAGAGTTCGCATCATTTTCAGCAGGCCTTGTGGCATCGTTGGATTTGCTTGCAATTATCGAAACGATGATGACGCAGACAGTCAATGCACCCACTATGAACACTTTCGATGACCCTACATAGGTTACAGGTGGAGGGCTGGAACTAGTCTTCTGAGCTTGTGGGCGCACTGATTGAGTTGCAGGAATAGAAGCCAACGTGCTCGGGGAGGATGGCGCTGATGCCCCCGATGCGGCTTTCGTCGAAGTATTGGTGCGATCCGGCTGAGTCGGAGAAGCTGAAAGCGCGGACGGGGAGGGTGGATTCTTTTCTGTTACATCAACATTGGACTCCAAGGAAGAAAGGCCGGCAAACCCTGTTTTGTTTTTTTCTGGAGCCGTCATTACGCTGCTTTAGCCATGTAAATACTCGCAAAGGTTGTTAAGGCTTATATTTTCCCTCAAACGATCACGACGTTCAGCCTCCAACCGGTTGCCCGTTGGTGAAACCAGTCACCTCCCAAAAAAAATAAAATTTTGTGTTTTTGGCATCTCGTCCTGAACGCAACGACCCTATTCCGCCTGATAGACTAAGCCGTAAAAAAAGCAACTAAATGTAGGTATTTAGCTCGCTCTAAGGAGTGGGTGGCCATTGACGTCTATCAGGGGAAATATGGAAGAAAACGCCATCATGACTGCAAACAATTTGCGTCAGCCGTTCATCGATCTCGTCATCGAAAGTTGGCGTTTTTCAAAGCTTTTCAGCCGCGTGCTTGGCAAGATCGAAAACACAGAGGCCACCAGATACGCAAATCAACTGCGCTACTTTCAAAAGAAACTGGACGACAGCCTTGAAGCAGCCAACCTCCGCTTAGTAAGCCTTGAGGGTCAAGCGTTTGACCCCGGTATGGCTGCAACTCCCTTGAATATCGGCGATTTTGGGCCAGAAGACAACTTGATCGTCGAACAGATGATGGAGCCCATCCTCATGGGTCCAGATGGCATCGTCAAGTCCGGAACAATCTTACTTAAGCGAGCAGACTGATCATGAAGAACTACGTAGGCATTGACCTGGGGACTACCAACAGTGCGATCTCAACCTTTGATGGTGCGGATATTCGTCTCTACAAAAGTCCCGAACAAAATGACGTGACGCCCTCAGCGATTTTCATTGACAAGCGTGGCAACAAATATGTGGGTCAGAGGGCCTACAACAGTGCGGCTCAAAGCCCACTAAACGCTGCGACTGGCTTCAAACGGTTCATGGGCACAAGTACACCAATCAAACTTCCTGCCGTAAACATCGTCATGACACCCGAAGAGTGCTCTGCTGAAATACTTCGGGTCCTCTACAGCTATCTGCCAGAATCTATCCGCAACGATCCTGAAACCGGAACTGTCATCACGGTCCCTGCTGCGTTCAATCAAATGCAGAAGGATGCCACGATGGCTGCTGCTGAGAGTGCAGGCCTCGGGAAAGTAGCCCTTATGCAAGAGCCCGTGGCTGCAGTGATGAGCGTGATGCGTCAACGTAAAACTGATGGCATGTTCCTCATCTATGACCTTGGTGGCGGCACGCTGGACGTTGCCATTGCTGAGAGCACCAATGGACGGGTGAGTCTTTTGGCTCACGGTGGCATCGCCATGTGCGGCGGGCGTGACTTTGACCGCATCTTGATGGACAACGTGATCAAGCCTTGGTTGCTGGAGCACTTCGATCTGCCGGAAGATTTTTCCATCGGCAAGGACTACACCACCTTGCGCCAGATGGCCGGGTGGGCGACGGAACGAGCAAAGATCGAGCTCTCTGCCAAAGAAGATTCAGTGATCAGCCTCGATGACACCGAACTCCGTGTAAAAGACCGCTCGGGTGCCGACGTTTATCTCGATATTCCGATTACACGCAAGCAGTATGACGACCTGATTGCTGAGAAGGTCCTCGAATCTATCGTCTCAGCACGGGAGACCATGGAGAAGGTCGGCCTAAGCCCGCATGACATTGGGCGCGTGGTGTTCGTGGGAGGACCTACCCAATACAAACCCCTTCGGGATAAAGTCGCCTTCGAATTAGGGATTGCAGCATCGACCGACGTAAACCCCATGACCGCAGTGTCTGAGGGAGCCGCTGTGTTCGCCGAATCCATTGATTGGTCCATGGAAAGTCGTGGACGCAAGAGTGGACGTGGTACTTTGGCAGCCAGTGGAAGCCTAAATGTTGGTTTTAACTATGTGGCACGCACCCCCGACATCAAAGCCAAGGTGGTAGCCAAGATTGACGGCAAACCCGTTGCTGGATTAAGTTTTCAGATCGATAGCATTGATACCGGGTGGTCTTCCGGAAAAGTGACCCTAAATGATGGCGCTTCAATGGAGGTAGCGCTGACCAAGCCAGGAGAGAATCTTTTCAAGATTTTTGTGTTTGATGCGGCCGGTGGCCCTATCACCATCGCCGAAAACAAGATCATCATCACCCGAACTGCTGCGCAAATTGATGCGATTCCGGCCTCTCACTCCATTGCTGTGCAGGCACGTCTAAAACTTGATGGTCCATATATCTTGGACTACTTGGTAAAAGAGGGAGACCAACTACCAAAAACCGGGAAAAAATCATATCGTACCGAAGAGTTGCTCAGGGCGGGGTCCACAAATTCCATCAAATTCAAGCTGTGGGAAGGATCCATCGAAGACATCGTGACTGACAATCGATTCATCGGTGTTTTCGAAATTAGTGGAGCGGACTTCTCTGATGGTGTGATTGCCAAAGGTGCTGAACTTCTGGTTGACTACAAAGTGTTGGATTCGGGAAACATCGATCTTGAAATTACGATCCCCTCAATTGGTGGAAAATTCAACAGTGGTCGCAATTTTTACTCGCGCCAAATCGGTCAGATTGACTACAGTAATGCCGCCAGGCGGATTGAGGAAGAGTCTGAGATGCTCTCGTCACGGATTGACGCTGTCGCCTCCAGAGTGGATGACCCTAAACTTGATCAGGCCCGCGAGCGTCTGAGCAGAACAACCGATTCACGAAAAATTGAATCTGACAATGTAGCCGCCAGCCAAGCCATGTCGGATATTCAAGAAGCAAAAAAACTATTGGCTCAATCGCGTAAGGACAACCTCAAAGTCATTCGTCAAATGGACCTAGATAGTTGTGTCGATGCATTCAATGAAGTGGTCCGCAAGCATGCACGCCCCATTGAAGCCACTGCATTCGACAAGCTGGCTATAACTGCACAAAGTGCAATCGACAACAACAAAGACGACTTCGAGAGCCACCTGCAAGGCCTGCGCGGCAAGAACTGGGAAATCATATTCAAACAAGATTGGTTTGTCATCGACCGATTCAATCGTATTATGAATACCCCCCATCTTTTTTTGGATACCAATGAGTTCAATGAACTGGTGAAACAGGGTAAGCAATCTCTTGCTGCCGATGACATAGACAAGCTGCGCCAAGTCGTCGACCATTTGGAAAACGTGCGTATCCGCATGGGTGGTGAAGAACAAATGCTTTCGGGTTCCAACATTTTAATGGGGTAATACATGGCCATTGAAAGCTGGTTTCCCGTCGGCTACTCCATGCCTGATGGTGCTACTTGCAGACGTGCAGTCTTTGGTGAGGCCCAGTGGCAAATTATCAAGACTGATGGTGCCGGCACCGTCCTCATTGTCCGTAGTGAATTGATGGATCGGTGGAAGGCGCTGGGCTTGATCGAAGTAGGTGTATTCAACACCTTTAAATTTGGGCCAGACACCTTTCATGAAATTTCTTGTGGACCTAGTGAAATTATTGCACCAGTTGATCAATCCAACTCGCCTGACTCCAGAAACGAAGCGATTGCGTTCGCGATGGCTTTGAAGGCCACGCGTGAAATTGACCCAGAATCGCCTTTGCAAGATGCAATTTATGCCGAAGGCTTGGGTCGACTCCTCCCGATCTTCTCGGTTTCTCCGAGAGCAGATGATGACGTGATCCTTGGCTATTGGCTTACTGGAGGTGCGCAGGTTTCAGCCAAATCGTTCAGGCGACTGAATCAGATGATGAGCTGGATCACACCCTCCGGCCTCAAAGATGTGGTGTCCGCTGCTGGGATGACACAACTCACCAAAGATGCGCCCAGAGACGACCATTTCCAAGATGAAGCTGAACTGGAAAAGATCGACTCCTCCAAAATAGAATGTTCCTGCGACGATGAAGTCTCCAGCCTTGAGAGCGGGGTGCCATTCGTTCTTGCAGGCCGCCCTTTGCTGGAAGACTTTTTCAACGAGCACGTCATCGACATTGTTCGAAACAAGGAACGCTACGCAGCTTTGGGTATTGGGTTTCCCTCCGCAATCGTCCTGCATGGTCCACCCGGTTGCGGAAAAACCTTCGCGGTGGAGCAGCTCATTGAATACTTGGGGTGGCCCAGCTTTCAAGTGGATGCTTCCAGTGTCGCTAGCCCCTTCATTCACGAGACTAGTAAGAAGGTCGCCGAGGTCTTTGATAAAGCCATGGTAAACGCTCCTTCTATCTTGGTTATAGACGAAATGGAAGCTTTTTTGGCCGACCGCGAGTCAGGCAGTGGATCGAGCATGCACCGCGTCGAAGAAGTAGCTGAGTTCTTGCGCCGAATTCCTGAGGCTACCAAGAACGAAGTTCTCGTTGTAGGTATGACCAATCGGGTGGAGATGATCGATTCGGCCATCATGCGCAGAGGGCGTTTTGATCACGTGATCCAAGTGGATCCTGCCACCGAGGTTGAAGTTAAAGCTCTGCTCGATAAATTGCTTGCGAAACTACCTTGCGACAAGGACATTGAAACTGGTCCTTTGTCCAGGCGCCTCTCGGGACGTCCTCTGTCCGATGTGACATTTGTGATCCGCGAAGGTGCTCGCCTGTGTGCCCGCTCCGGCTCCAACAAGATCGCCCAACGATTCCTGGTCGAAGCACTGGATTCCACACCGGAAAGGACAGGAAGCGGCACGCATCGCAGCATCGGATTCGTTTGATCACGAACTTTCAAAAGATAAGACTCAAGGCATTTTCGGACCGAACAACTCACACCTGATGAACGATCAACCTACTTGCTCAATTTACAACAATGCATTCTGGCTGTTGGGCGCCACTACACGCGATGCACGCTTGAGCATCATTGAGAAGTCCGAGGAGCGTTCCTTACACGAAGATCCAGATAAATGCCAAAAGGCCAAGTCGGATCTAACCAATCCAAGAGCACGGATTGCGGCTGAAGTTTCTTGGCTTCCTGGTGTGTCACCGCGCATGGCTGGGAAATTAGTCTCTGATCTGGCATCGAATCCCCTTGAAATCGCCTCACAGACGGGTCTACCCGAACTTGCCAGAGCGAACCTGATGTCCTCAGCCCTGGAGTTGGCACACTCCGATTCGTTAACGTCCAAAACGATGGCTCGCTTCATGCGCGAGTTAGGTGAAGTCGCCGATGACATCGACACGGATGCTGTATTGCGAGACATCAACGAGGATCGCTCTGTTGCAGGATTCCCTGAAGTGCGGGATCTTGGAGTTCTTGAAGACGAACTAGAACAGCAAAAGAAAAAATATAAATCCGCTCTCAAAAATGCTCTAAACAACATGCCATCAGCCCTGTTGGTGGAGACCATGTTTCTGCTCGTCAATGAAACGACAGGAAACGGTGAACAGGCGGCCCCGCCACTAATTGATGATCTGGTCGATAGCTATGAAGTCGAAACCCAAGGATTTCTAACCAAAGAAGAAGAGAAAATTGATAAGCTCGTCGAGGGTGCTTTAACTGCAGCACCATCCGGCGCGCGATCAGTCGACCCGTTCCTAGAGAAAGTGGAACTGGTTGTTCACAGTTGGTCGCAGGTGATTAAACCCATTCAAGTAAGCATGAAATCCCGCGGACTTGAGCACAAAAACAGCTTGAAAATTGGTTACACAATTCGTAACTTAGGCCTTGAACTCTACAACACTCATAACTTGTTGCCGCAATCTCAGCGAACGACTGCACTGCTTTTGAAATTTTTTGGCGATATGCCAGAGTTCAAAGAGCAGGTTCAAACTGATGCTAACACTTTGGCCCGGTTCAAGAATGAAGCTGCCAAATCTGAACTTGAAGATGCTGAGCGTCGCCGATTAATTACGTTCAAAGCACAAGTAGGCCTTGTTTTTAAGGACGAACTGAGCATTTCTCCTGATGGTATCAGGTGGAAGGACAAACATTACGATCTTGAGGCCATCAACGGTATTCGTTGGGGGGCGATTAAGAAATCCGTCAATGGCATTCCGACTGGGACGGACTACACAATTGCATTTGGTGATGAACGTGGCTCCTCTGAAGTCAGTATTTCAAAAGAGGCCACTTATTCACAATTTGTCAATTGCCTCTGGCGTGGGGTAGGAGTTAGGCTTCTATTTGAAATGGCTAAAGGTCTTAAGGACGGACGGACGTTCAGCTTTGGAGATATTGAAGTCGAAGACGTCGCTGTGAAGATCGAACGACACAAGTTTCTGGGTTTCGCCGAGACTGTGCGACTTCCCATATCTCAGATAAAAATTTGGTCTTCGGATGGCAAATTTATTGTCGGAGCTTCCAACGACAGCAAGGTGTATAGCAGTGCGTCCTATATGCATCACTGGAACACCCATGTCCTGGAGCACTTAATGCGAACTTCACTTGAAAAAGGTTCTCGTGGCGGCCTGAGTTCCTGTTTTCTGAGCTGATTAGGCTTATTAACTTACGCAGCCGCCCGCCACTGTAGAAGTTCAGCATAGGCGATGCGCGATGCGTTGATAAGAAGTGTGAGCCTCAGGGCAAACGGGTTGATTCTGGTCTTGATGGCTCAGGCACTGGAGCTTGAACACGGCGTAAATGGCCGTGAAGACGTGGTTGCTTTGGATTCTGAGGGTTTGCGTCGGTGACCTGGCCAGGCTAGCGTTGGACTTTAATGATTTTTGAAAAACACCTCCATTTGCCACCGTTTTTTGTGGCTTGTGGTGGCGGTTGAGGGAGTAATTCCTCACCCTATGTTGGCGCCAACGCGGTTTTGATCCAGGCTGCCGATTTCAACTGACCCATGCGAAACCAGCCAGATGCCGCTCTTCGCCTGGGTTTTTCGGGTGTGTGGATGGGTCAACGATTTCCGGCCGCCTGGGGGTGCGGACAAAAACTTGGACTGGTTATGCTGTAAGTCCGAGGCTCTCTCGGTACTCGAGGGGACTGAGTGAGCCAAGGGAGATCTTGATTCGCTTTTCGTTATACCAGTGGATGTAGGAGTCAACGACCTGAATGAATTGTTCAATGGTTGTGGTCTGCCAGTTTCGAGGGTAAAACAGCTCCGTTTTCAGCCGCCCGAAGAAGCCTTCACAGGCCGCATTATCGGGCGAGCACCCCTTGCGCGACATCGAGCGAATGAGCTTCGCATCGCCCATCCGGGTGAGCCAGCCAGGCCAGCGATAGTGCGCACCGCGATCGGAGTGGACGACGGGCCGGTCATTGCTGTTGGCTACCCTCTCGATGGCAGCGTCCAACATGGTGTTCACAAGATCGGCGTCTGGACGCGTGCCGATTGTCCAGCTGATCACCAGCCCATCGAAGCAGTCGATCATGGGCGACAGGTACACCTTGCCAGCCGGGATCTGGAACTCCGTGATGTCGGTGAGCCACTTCTCATTCGGGGTTGCAGCCTGGAAGTCGCGGTTGATGAGATTGTCTGGCGCAGGGCTGATTTCTCCCAGGTAGGAGCCGTACTTACGCCGCTTCTTAGCGGCAACGACCAGGCATTCCTGCCTCATCAAACGTCGTACGACCTTCTCCGAGATGAACACGTGCTGCCTGCCCAGTGACGCCCGTATCCGGCGATAGCCGTAGCAACGGTGATTGAGCTCGAAGATGTCAGCGATGGTGCCGCGCACTACAACATACTTGTCAGCGCATCGTAGCCGTGCCCGATGATAAAAGTAGGAGCTGCGGGGAAGGCCCAGCGCGGCAAAGAGTTCTGATAGCGAATAGAGCTGTCTCAGGGCATCAACCAGCCGCGTCTTCTCCTGATTGCTCAGGAGAGGCAGGTCGACGCCCAGGCCTTTTTTTAGCAGTTCATTGGCCTTCTTCAAGATTGTCGTGTTCAAGCTGCAGTTGCCGGACGTCGCGTCGAAGCGATTCGACTTGCCGCTCCAGCTCCGCCCGCTCAGGATCTGAGGGTGAATCGTTGTTGGGTTTCATGGATGCGGGAGCCTCAGGACCCAGTAATTGATTTTTCCATTGGTACAGCGTCGGCCTGCTCACGGCCAGCTTTTGTGCAATGGCTTGCGCACTTGTCTGCCGGATGCACAACTCGATGACGGCTGCCTGCTTTAGCGCTTGAGGGCGCGGCACGCTGCGCGCTTTGCCGACAACGCGTTTCCTCGTTTTGGGATGCAACTCATCGACCCAGGCTGCGAGCGTATCGCGGCACGGGTATCCCAGTGCCTTCAGGGTTCCAGCCAGGCAGCGATCATGGTCCAGGTAGTGCTGGGCGGCCACTTTTTTCTGCTCATCTGAATACTTTGGCCTCGAACGCGCATAGCCCACCGGCAAATCGCGGCCTTGTTCGTATTCTCGATGCCAGCTCTTGAGCGCGTTCTTGGTCGGGTACCCCAGCTTGCGAATGGTCGCTCCAGTGCGTTTGCCGAGTTTGATATAGAGCTTGACGGCTCGAATGCGGTCTTCGTAAGAATACATGAACTATCTTCCCAAGTAGTCCAAGATTTCCGCCGCACCCCCCCTGGGTCAATTTGGCATCGGCACCAACATGCTCAGCCACTTCAACTGACAGACCGGAACTGGATAAATGCCCGGTGCATTCCTGCCATCCACCTCGGTGCTCCTGTTCAATGCGCCGACCTTGCACTCAAGGATGGATTTCAGCTCTCTCGCTAATTTGGTGAGTGATGCCAAAAATGGCAACACGCATTTATTTTTGGCAAAAGTGCCGCAGTTCTCCGATTGAAGGCAGTCGCTTTCGTCGCTGGAGCAAGAACATTGGTCGGCCTCATCAGCCGACAGACGAGGTGGCATACCCGATGTATTCGTCATGGGGCCTCCTCACAATATCCCATCGATTCTGTGCTTCTGTAGGCCGTTGTCTCTGGTCGGCTACGGTCAGGTAAAGCCGACTCTTGGCGCGCGAGATGCCCACGAAAAACGCGGATCGTTGTTCATCCCTGTCACCCCAAAACGTCTGCTGTTCCACTCCCAGTATCACAACCGTATCGAACTCCAGACCTTTGCACTTGTGGATCGTCATGATGCGTACGGCACTGTCCTCGGAGAAGTGCGACAAGGCACGGACAGGATCGGCTTCGCCTCCGAGAAGTTCCGTGAGTCGGTCAAAAGTTTGCGCTACAACCTCGGTCAGCCGGTCTCCGCGCTCGTAGTCAGATGAGAGCGCCACAACCGCTTCCCGGCCGAGCATTTTTAAGAACGTCATCGCATTCGCCCGCAAGGAAATCGCATTCAGCGGCTGGGCTTGGCCGCCGCGCATGGCCCGACGTGACTGCTCAAGGAAGCGCAGCCATCGAGACCTCTGTTCATAAGCCGTTTCTTCGTCAATTCCTGTTGCAATCAGAACATCCATCAGCCGACCGAACGCAGCCGACTGACGCTCGCCGGCAACGACTGTCAGGAAGTCGACAATCAGCCGTGCAGCAGGTTCCACCGACAAGTCCTGCAGGAGCTGTTCGTTACGAAACGCGATACCGCGCCGTTTAAATTCGTTCATCAACAATTCGGCATAAAGATCCGGTTGCCTGGAGAGGAGTACGGCGATCTCCGATGGTGGAATGCTTTCAATGCCGATCCAGTGCTGCACCAGGTCGGCGATTTCGCGCGCTTCTTCGGCGCTGTCGCTAAAGTGCAGCACGTCCACTGAGCCGCCAGGACCCATCAGCATGTCGTCCGGCACCGCAGCCGCAGGGTCCATGACCCGAACCATGGCGTTTTGCATACGGCGCAAGCGCGGTTTCGATCGAAAATTCTGGTACAGGTTGAGCGGTACCGCCTGGAAGTCGGTGGCGAAGGTCAAAAACACGCCTTCCAGTGCGCCAGCCCAGCCCATGATTCGCTGCTTTGTGTCCCCGACCGCTGTCAGGCGTGCTGACGAGCCGAGGAATGCCACCTTGATGAGTTGGTATTGCTCATCGGTACAGTCCTGGAACTCGTCGAGGAACACATGGCTGTAGGTTTGACGCACGGCATTGCAGGCGATCGGGCAAGCCTTAAGGATTTGCACGGCCAGCGGCACCAGGTTCCCAAAGTCCAACTGTTGACCCTGCACGCGCCCGACCCCGATCGTGTAATCGGGGTTGAGTGCATCCCTGCCGGTCAGAATAGGCCTGAAGCGGTCGATGATGCGCTTGGCAAAGGCATGGAAGGTATGGCTGTCCAGACGGGCCGCCAGCTCGGCACCACAGCGCTTGCGCACCCGGTCCTTGAGATTGCGGCTGGCGTCCACCTTGAAGGAAATGGCCAAGATGCGTTGTGGATACCGACTGGTTCCGGTTCGCAGCAGAAAGTCGGCGCGCTGCGCAAGCATCTCGGTTTTGCCGGCTCCCGGGCCGGCGGTCAAGGCCAAGCTGCGCAGGACCTCCTGGGCTGCCAGCAGCGCATTGGGCTCGAGTGTCAGTCCGTCGGACGGAAGCCAGGCTTGCGGTTTGATCACTCAGGTAGGTCCGCAAGTTTTTTCTCGACCAAGGCGATCAGTCTTGCGATCGGCGGCGGCATGCCTGCAGTCAAGGCCGCATCATCGAGTTTGGCAAGCGCCTCGAGATGCGCCGCAGGCTTGCTTCCGAGCTTGAACCGCGCGTGGTAGGCAGAAAAGTAGCTTTGCTGGTCAGTGCTGTACTGATCGGGACCGAGGCCGCTTTTGCCGAGTACGGACTTGACAGTCGGGTCGTCTGCCGCCACCAGTTCCGCCTGTGATACGCCATAGGCCCCAGGAAAGGCCTGAATCATTGAGAAGTCGAGATCGAGCGGCGACGAGAAAAACACCCCTTGCTTCTCAAGCCAACTCAGCAATTTCGCACCTTGCGACGAGGACAGAATCTGGTCGGGCCCGTTCCATGCAGGCAGCGCCTCGATGGCTTCCAGTGTCAGGTTAGGAGTCGACTGCCAGAGCGCCAAAATCTGCTTGGCTGCGTAGCGAATCCGGCCCCACCCAGCCTGATGGCGTCCAACATCCAGGTCCAGCAGGGTCACGTAAGGAATCTGAAGGCCGCTTAATAAGCGCCAAAAGTGGTTGACGTGACGCCCGCCCAACGGTGCGATTACGATTGATGTGTCGTCGTCGGCAAGCCCCATGGCTCGGAACAGGCGCGGTAGCACGATCTCCTCGCTGTCGCCTTCGCCAAGAATCACCAGTCGCGAGAAGTAGAGTTCCGGAAATGCCTGCACCGCCTCCCTGACGAACTTGTGGGCTTCGTCGGTCTTTGCAGGCATGACAATTGTCTTGACCGTCGTGCATCGCGCAGCATCGAGCCGCAGGTAGCGGATGCTTTCGGGCGGCACCCTTCGCAGCAGGGATGGCGCATGCGTGGCGACCACCGCTTGCGCGTCATGGTGGCCTGCGAAGTCAGTGAGGGCCTTGATGACGCGGCCGAGGTAATGCGGCGAGAGGCTGTTTTCCGGTTCTTCCATCGCCATCAGCGTGAAGACGGCTGGCCGCAACCTGTCGATGTCGAAGGCATCAAGTTGACCGGCGAGCACGCGCCGCCCGATGCCCTGAATGGACAGCACGAGCGAGACATACAGCAGCGACTGCTGACCATCGCTTAGGCGGGAAAAATCCACCATTGATGCCTCGTGCCCAGGTGTGAAGCCAATCGTCAAATGCCTGAGCAAGTTGTCGATCTCATTGTGTTCGAACGAAACAGAAGGACTCGCGTAGTAGCTGCCCTTGTGTAGCTTCAGCCAGTGCCCAGCCATCTGCTCGCCGATGCCTTGGACACCCGCATTGGAAGCGAGCGCGGCGCTGATGCCCTGTGTGAGGCCTGCAACTGTGGCGCGTTCCGCATGCCAGTTGGCTGCGCGCAAAGTGCGTCCGAGCAGCGAGCTTGCCGTGTAAGAGATGTGGTCGGTCGGATCGCGACGCGCGGGTAGGTAGTGGACCTGGATCGAGTTGCGATCGTGCTTTGGCACCACCATGGGATTGACGGGCTCGTCATTGGCATCGACATGGATCACGTAATGCATCTTCTCCTCGATGTCACCGTCCTCGTCCAAGATCGCTGTCAAGCGAAAACGCACTCTGGGTACGCCATCGGCGGAGTCAAGCTGCATGTGCGAGAAGTGGCCCGGGATGGTGGCATGCTGGCCGTTCGCATCCAGCAGTTCGGGGAACTCAAACTGCGCCTCTATCCACAAGTTCAGGGTGCCGGCGTTGCCTGCAGCCAAGGTTGCTGGGGAGATGTGAAAATCAGAACGGCGCACCCGTCGCAGCGACGGGTCGAATCCGAAGAGCCTCGCCAGCGCCTGGAGCACAACGGTCTTGCCGGCACCGTTCGGTCCGAGCAGGAAGGTCATCGCCTCGAAATCGATGGGGGTTGGCACGGGCCCGAAAGATTGAAAGTTGCTGATCCGCAGCCGAGTAAGTTTCATCCTGAGCCCCTGTTGTTTTTATTGGAAATTGCATTCCGTTGCGCGTTCCTTGAAAGACTTCTTACAGGGATCAGAAGCCTTCAGGTCAACGTTGCAGACTGCTCGATTAAAACACTGCAGCAACTGATTGGAGGGCATGCATTAAACCCGCGACCATGAATAAAAGTTATGGTGGGTGTGGCGATCAGGAACCGACTGTTGCGATGCGGAAAAAGTTGAATTCGGTTTCCGTTTCACTGCAACTCAGAATTGGTAAACCCCCCTTGAAATCTCAACGCCATCGAAGATGCAACGGCGGCGGTAGAGATTTCGGCGCTGTTATTTTTTTCGGCATCGTCAACCTTTTGCATCGAAATAGGTGCATTGCTCGGGGCCGTTGGGGCTGTTCGGGTGGGTATCATCAACTGTGTTTTGATGCTGCGCGCCCGAAATCCGTGCGCGTCACCTAACCTGCAGGATAAGGGGGAAAGCCTCATCCTCAGGGAGGATTTATGCAACGCCCAGTTTTCTAACGTCTAAAGTCCAAACTGTCTTTTTCGAATAATCTGAAGCAGCAATGTGGCAGGCAGGCACTCCGAGAACTTGATCGGCTTGGCAAGCTCCTTCACTTCCTCGGGCGAAAACGCAAGCGCCGTGGACAACAGTTCGGCGCTCAGATCGCTTAGGTCAACGGGCGTTTTCAGGTCAATGCCCATCGCATCAATGCGCCTGCTTTCGGCCAGCGATTGAATCTGCCTGGCGAGGGTGCGGTTCGCGCGCGTGCCAGCAAAAGTCCACAGACGGGCCGCACCCGCTTCATTCCTGGTGACTGACAGGGCGCCGTCATTGCCAGTTTCGGGCAGGTCTTGAGTGACCTGCTCGATTTCAAGCCGGGCGCGTTTGGAAATCACGGTGTGTTCGCCTGCACCCTGGCGCAATGCGCGCAGGATGCCCTGGGCGATCTCACGGCTCAGGGTCCGTCCGCTGCCGTTCCAGCGCGCCGTGCCGCCTTCCTTGGCGGGCTCGAGCCACACCGTTTGCCGCTTCCAGTCGATCTCCGTGATGCGCCAGCTTTTTCCGGCCAGCAGGATCAAGCGAACCGGTTTGTCGCCGGCCAGCATCGTGGGGTCGATGTAGCCCACTTCGGCGCTGCCGCAACGCCCCAGCAGCAACTGCGTCCCGGAAAACGAGGCCAGAAGGTCCTTGTAATGCGCCCGCCCGAACTGCTTTTCAGTCGCGGGGCCAATTTGCAGCACGCCGTGCGTGTCCATCAGGTAGCTTGAGGCCACCATATGGTCGATCACGTCCGTGATGCCTGGCCTGCTTGACTCCGGAAACGCTCCGCACAGCAGCGCGATCAATTCTCGCCGTGGCCATTGCGCGCGCTCCAAGGTAGCCACCATGGCCTGCTGGGCCACCAGCGCCCAGGGTTCCGGGGGCGGGTAAGCGGCTTCCACCCAGGCCTCACCCCACAGCCGGCAGATACCAATGGCCAGCATGAGCGAATCGTCATTGGTGCACAGGAACAGGCAGCTGCGCCTGGCGCCCTCCCGCCGTCCGGTGCGGCCCATGCGCTGCAAAAAAGACGACACCGTCGCTGGCGCATCGATCTGGATCACGTGATCAAGGTCCCCGACGTCGATGCCCAGCTCCAGCGTGGAAGTCGCCACGATCACGCAATCCTTTTCCTCGGCAAAAGCGGTTTCCGCCAGCTTTCGCTCCGAGTGGCTCAGGGACGCATGGCTTAAAAAGGTGCGCACCTCCTGCGCGCGTAGCATGCTGGTGAGCTGCTCGGCACTGCTGCGCGAGTCGCTAAAAACCAGGCGCTTGCTGCCCCGATGCAGACGAGCAATGACGGTGGCGGCATTGGCCAGAGAGCCGACAAAATCCACGGTGACATCGGCATCGGTGCTCACGCTGGCGCTTCCGACGACCTGCTTGATGCCAGTGGGCGCAAACCAATCGAGCAGTTCGGCCGGGTTGCTCACGGTCGCCGACAGGCCCAGCCGCTGCATCTCCTGGGGCACGTACTGCTGCAGGCGGTGCAGCACGGCCCGCATGTGCCAGCCGCGGTCATCGGCGGCAAACGCATGCAGCTCATCGGCAATCACCACGCGCAAGTTTCCAAACCAGACTTTGCGGTCAATGCGCGTGGAGACCAGCATGCCTTCGAGCGACTCGGGCGTGGTCAGGAGGATGTCGGGGGCATCCTTTAACGCATGCCCTTTTTTCGACTGCGAAACGTCGCCGTGCCAAACCGCCACGCGCCGGCCCACCAGCCTGGCGTAATGCGAGAGCCGCTGCTCCAGGTTGTTGAGCAGTGCCTTGATCGGGCAGACATAGATCACGCTCACGCCGGGCCAGGCATGGGTCAGCATGCGCGAGAGCACCGGAATGATGGCCGCTTCGGTCTTGCCGCCGGCCGTGGGCGCCAGCAGCAGGCAATGCACGCCCGAGAGAATCGGCTCGATCGCCTGCAACTGGGTGGGCCGCAGGCTGCTCCAGCCCAGCGAATTGACGACGTGGTACTGCAGCGCCGGGTGCAGCTTGTCGAACTCGCTCACAACTCGATGTCGTCCACGCTGGCCGCGCCCGCTGCAGCGCGTTCGTTGACCGTCATTTCGTTGTCGGCCAGCGTCAGCTTGTAATGCAGGCGCGGCTCAAAGCTCGCATGCAAATCCACCCGGTCCAGCACATCGGCCACCAGTTTTTTCAGGAACAGCCTGGGCGCCACGCCGACCTTGCCGCCCAGCCCGCCCGCCACGGCGCGGGCCAGCACTTCGATATACGCGTCATCGACCACGCTGCGCAAACGAGGTTCGTTAGCCTGCAGTTGCGCATAAATATCGCGCACCCGCTGGCCCACCGCCACGAGCGAGCCTTGATCAAACGGCGCCAGGCGAATCTGCACCGCGCGCGGATTGTCAAAGGTGCGCTCGGTGCCAAAGTCCACATGCAGGCGCTGCGCCAAAGGCGCCAGGCGCTGCACACCCTGGGCGCCATCGAAGAACGCCGGTGTGCCGGTGATGACCAGGTACAGCCCGGGAAAGCGTCCCGCGTCGATCTCGTCGATCAACTGGCGCAAGGCGTTCAGGCCGCGCTCTCGCGTGTCGGCGCGCATGCGCTGGAGCGTCTCGACTTCGTCGAGCACCAGGAGCAGGCCGGCAAAACCACTGTCGCGCAGGATGGTCAGCAGTCCGATCAGGAAGTTGGCCGCACCGAAATGGTCCAGTTCGCCCTTGATGCCTGCTGCGCGCTTGACGCTGGCAGCGACGTTGGGCTGGCCGGCCAGCCAGCTGATCAAGCCTTCGGCCAGCTGGTGGTCGCCGCCTGCCAGGGCCCGGCGGTAGGTCCTCAGCACGGCGGAAAAAGCCGGCGCGGTTTTGCTGATACCCGCCAGCTGCGCTTCCATGAGCGTGTCGGTCCGCGCCAGCAGGGCCTGGGCGTCATCCGCATCGACCGAGCCGTCGGCCAGCACATCCTGCTCCAGGGCAAAAAACCAGCCGTCGATCACGCTGCGAAAGGCACCCGTGCTGCTGTCGGCCGTACCCAGCCGCTCGACCAGCCGGCGGTAAATCGTCTCCAGGCGATGCAGGGGTGTTTCGGTTTCGTTGATCTGCACTTCGCTGGTGGCAAAGCCTTTGGCGCGCGCGCGTTCCTGCAGCCAGCGGCCGAAGAAAGTCTTGCCCGTGCCGTACTCGCCGCGCACCGCCTTGAAGCCGCCGCGCCCTGTGGCAACCGTGGCCAGTTCGGCCTCCAGCGTGGGCGCGAACGACTCGATGCCAACGGCCAGCGCGTCCAGCCCGGCGCTGGGCACCGTGCCGCGGCGCAAGGCGCCAATGATGTCATCCCGACGTGCCGCGCTGATCATCGGCCGTCTCCCACCGAGGTGATGCGAAACTGCAGCAGCAGCAGCGTGCGGTTGAGTTCCACCGTGCCCGCCACCTCATCGACCCCCAGCACCACGGCCTGATCGACATTGAGGATCCGGCGCACGGCGCTGAGCATCCCGCTGAGGCGAACCTCGGGCACCGACAGCCGCTGGGCGAGCGCGGCGCGCGAGAGTTTTCCGCCCCGCTCGCTCAGTGCCGACAGCAGCTTGCGCATCTGCTCATCGGGGGGCGCCACCCGCGCGGCCAGGGATCGCTGCGATGCATACACCTGGCTTTGAAGCAGCGTGTCGATCCAGTCGGAGGCCGGTGCCAGTCCCAAGCTGGGTGCTGCCGAGGGCGCCGCCACTGGCGTCACGGAGGCGTCAAACAAGGGGGTCTGCGCTGACGCGGGTGCCGCCGGCTGGCGCGCCGTTGGCTTGCGCGCACTGGGTGAGCGCACTGTCGTTTGCAGCATGGCCGGCTGATTGGGCAGGTCCCACCATTCTGGCTGGGCGGGCAAGGCGGGCTGCCATCCGGACAGCGTCAGTCCCGTGGGCAGCAGCACGCTCAACGGCACGGTCACTTCCTGCAGGGAAACGCCGCCGTGGTAACCATTCTTGCGGCCTGCGTAGCGCACGCTCTCACTCCACAAACATGCCACCGACGTGGCGCCGCTGGCGGTGCGAACGCGTCCTCCGGACAAAACAATCTCGCCGCTGTGAGCGGCCTCGGTGCCATATCGCCATCGATCGCTTTCGCCGCCGTTGATGTGCGCGCTGCCTTCTTCGAGCATGTGGCCATGGTCGGCCGTGATGACCACGACGCGGCGGGCAGCCCGGGCTTCGCGCAGGATGGGCAGCAGCAGCCGCAAGTCTTCCAGGCTCCAGCGTTGCAGCAGCTGATCGGGTCCGCTCAAGTGATCGTCCACCGCGTTGTAGACCAGGCCGACGACTTTTTGCTTCGGGTCGGCAATGGCCGCGCGAACGCTGCTCGACAGGTTGGTCGCGTCACTGAGGTCGCCCTTGTGAAAAAGCTTGGGCGGCAGATTCGCATTCGAGTGGGCCAACAGCGCGGCGTGGCTGGAAAACCCCGTCTTTTCGAGGGACGACTGGCCCGTGGTGAGCTTGCCGCACAGCAAGGTGGCGCGGCTGACCTCGGTCACGGTCGGGAACGCGGCCACGCCTGCCAGGGGCCGTGCCAGGCCAGCGGGCACCCATTCGCTCCAGCCCAGGCGCTCAGGCCGGGCAAACAGCTCCTGGAAAATGCTGGTGCTCAGGCCATCGACCACCAGCAGCAGCACGGGATGCAAGGCGGCCAGTGGCGTCACGACCCGGTCAAGCACCGATTCGAGCGGAACGATGCGCGCCTCAACGCTGGGCGCTTGCGCATTCCAGCGCTGCAGAGCCAGCGCAAACTGCTGCCCCAGGGCATTGCGGCGCGCCATGACGGCCGCGCGCAGCGCTTCGAAAGCGTGGGACACCTCCACCAGCTCATCGCCGCCCAGCAAGCGAAAGCGCGCCCAATCGACAAAAGCGCCTTCGTCGGCCTGCCAGCACACCATGTCTGCCACCGTGGCGGCGCCAGTGGCGGGGCGCACCAGCCAGCGCGCCAGGCGCCTGGCCATTTCCACGCGGTCGGCCCGATGGGGTTGGGTGGTCGCCAGCTCGTGGGCCAGCGCGCGATTGGCCGCGTCCTCGACCGCGATCAAGGTCGCATCGGTGGGGGCCTGCACATGCTGGCTCAGCAGCATGGCAAATGCGCGCAGGCGCTGCTCCAAACCCAAGGGCAGCACCTCGCTCAGGTGCGCGAATTCGGCCACCCGCAGCTCGGCGAGCAACGCATCGGCCCGCTCCAGGGCCGGGCGATAAACCTCGGCGCCGCCGGGCTCACAAACCAGTTGTTGGGCCGCCTGCGCCCAGGCGCGGCCTTCGAGCACACCCACATGGGTGTCGCCCACAAACCGCTCCAGCCGGATGGCCGCGTGGCCCAGCGCCGCCTGGCCTTCGCCGGCCGCAGCGTACAGCGCCCCGCACACCAGGCCCAGCGCCATGGCGTCGCCGGTTCGCCCCGCTTCGATGCAGGCCAGCACCATCCGGCCCGCCGTGCCGGCCGACTCGGCCAGCCAGCGCAGGGCGTCTGCCCGGGCGTTGGCCGGCAGCAGCTTGAGCGAAGCATCGCTCAGCGGCTGCTGCGTCCACTGCAGCAGGCCGGCAGCATCGGGACGCGGCACATTCAATTGAAGAAAGCGCTGCAGCACCTCCTTCCAGGCCGTTTCCAGGTCCAGAAAACCATTGGCCACTGGGGCATAAGCCCCCTGCGCGGCACCATCGACCAGCGCCTGGGGCATCCAGCCAAAGCGCCCCAGGCGGGCATCGATCTCCTTGGCGCCAAACAGCTGGCGAACCATCTCCCAGCCTTTGGGCTGCAAGACCTGGCGGAGCGCCAAGCGGGCCGCAATGTCTTCGGTGATCTCGTGGGAACCCAAGGGGGTCAGCACCACCAGGCCCGCATCAGCGGCATCCGCTTGCTCGACCTCGCACAGCGCTTCGCGTATCGCCAGCATCGAGTCGCACCAGCGCAAGGTAAAGCGGCGGCCGCGCTGATTCACCGAGTCGGGCCACACCTGCCGGGAGGCGGCGCGAATCGCCACGGCCAGGGCGCCGGGCTCGCGCGCCAACACCGCATCGAGCTGGGCGGTGATCTGGGGCACGGAGACGCTCATGGCTGCGCGCTCCGGCGCTCAAGCCGCCAGCTCAGACTCAGCTCGAGTCCAGGGTCGCCTTGAAGCCGTTCCTGCAAGTCTTTCAAGAGCGATGCGGCTTCGTCGGTACCGAGGCCCATTTTTTCATCGCCATCCACGAATTCGGCTGCTGAAGGCGGGGTTCCATTGCGGGTAAACGGCGCCGGGTCGGGAATGACCGGCAAGGGCACGGGCGAGATGATCGGCGGCTGCGGTGGCAGTGGCGGCACCGGCGGTGTGGGCGCCGCCATGGTCAGCAAATGCACCGCATCGCGTTCAATCTCTTCCAGCCGGGGCTTGAGCGCAATCACATGCTCATCGCTGCCAAGCACCTCCGTCAGGCGGCTCAGGATCGACGCTGCTGCGGCTTGACGATGGTCTTGCAGGTTGCGCATCGAATCGAAAATGCTCCACTTGGCATTGCTCAAGGCCTGCGCCACCTGCGGGGCCTGCCCCATGCTGCGCCCGACGGCCGCTTCCGAGGTCTCGACGCTCGCGCTGGCCAGGGCCTGCACCAGTTCGGCGTCGCTGGCCGCCTGCAGTGTCGCCAGCAGCGCCTGGGCTGATTCGCTGGTGCGCACCCGTCCTGCCATCGAGGCACCGTAGCGCGTGGCGCGGTCCCGCACAGATGCCACCAGGGTGCCGACCGCTTCGCGTTTGGTGCCGGCCTCGCGGCGCACCTCGTCCACCAGGCGGCCTACGTTGCCGGCGTTGAGCGTTTGCGACACTATCAAGCCAAACAGCGAGGCGGCGCGTTTGACGGCCGTCGCCCAGTGGGCCGGATCGGGCAGGGCTTGCTCGCGCAACTCCAGCTCATCGGCCAGGCTGTCAAGGGTGGGCTCGACCGGGCCGCCGCGCAAAATGAAGCGGCGGTTCGTCATCGCGGCAAAACTCAGGATGATCAGGTTTTGCAGCTCCAGCGGCAGTCCCATCGGCGTGGGCATGTCGATCCAGCGCCGCAATTGCGCTACCGTCATCGCGCCGCCGCCATCGCGCGCATGGCTTTGCGCAAAGCGGGCGCGCCAGTGGTCTTGCACCAGCAAATGCGTCTCGCCCATTTGTCCCAGCTGACACGGAAACACCACCGAGCGCACCAAACGGCGAGTGGCTGAATCGGGCACCAGCCCGCGGCGGTCAGGCGCTTCAATCGCGCGCTGCATCTCAGGCCAGATTTTTCGAATGACGCCTGGCTTGATCTCGGTGTCAAATTCTGGATGGCCAGGGTACTGGTGCGAAAACAGCTGACCGAGCAGGGCTTCGAACGCTTCCTTGAAGCTGGCGCCCACCGGCGGGCGCGGGGACAAGGTGGGGTCGAGCGAGCAGAACTGCTGATCCGCGCTGAGCACCTGGGTCACCGCATCGCGCGGCTCGGTGCTGATGCCAAAGGCCACTTCCAGCTGGCTGCGCAGCTTGCTGCGCAAGGAGTCCAGCTGGTTCTTGGCCAGGGCCTTGGCCTGCACCCGGTCCACAAAGCTCAGGTGGGTGGCGTAACTCTCGAAGCGCTCGCCGGACAAAATGTGGTCCAGCACCACCAGGCGGCCCAGGTCGGCCAGCGCCTTGTGGCTGAAAAACGAAGGCAGCCACACCAGCGTCTTGGTGTCGCCGCCGCAGTAGTCCCCCAGGCGGGCAATGTCGTCGTTGGAGGTGAAGTTGGGCTCGTCAAATGGAAAATCGAGCACCACGGTCCACGCGCCCGAGCGGCCGCGCAGGCGGTCGTCGGTCATCTCGCGCACGTTTTCGTAAAGCAGCTCGACCTCGCGGTGCGTGCCGCGCCAGGTGAAACCGTAGGTCGTGAACAAGGCTCCGTCGTCGGGAATTCGCAGCTCGGCAAACAGCGACTCGCGAATCTTCTTGCGCCGGTTGCCGGCATTGTCTATGGCTTCGGCGGCGCGCAGGATGGGCTCAATATCGACCCCCGTGACCTGGATCGACACCACCGGGTTCTGGTCGTCGGTGACCTTGATCTCGCCAATCTGCGACGACCAGTCCCGGCATTTGCGCAGCACGTCCTGCGCTTCACGCCCGGGAATCGGCGACTTGAAGGTGCCGTGGTTCAGGGCCGCCAGCCGGGCGCCGGTCAAGCCCTTGAGCGACTCGACCTCGGGCACCAGGGCCGCCAGCAGCAGCGTCTTCAGGAGCCGCGCATCGTTGCGCAGATTTCTGGCCGCCGTCGAGTCCGCCTGGCCGAGCTTCATGGCTTCGAGCGTTACCTGGTGCTGGGACTCCAGCATCGGCAGCAGCCGCTGGTTGTACAGCCGCTTGGCATTGTCAAAATGCAGTCGCATGCCTTCGGAAAAAGGCTCGTCGCCTTCGCTGATGGCGTCGTACAGGTCGCCCACCGGGATCAGCTGGCCCAGCTGCAAATCTTCGCGCCGATCGACCAGCAGCTGCATCATCAGTTTCAATGCCGTGCGTTCGCGCTGCAAAGCGGCCGAGACGGCAATGAGCGTTTGCACCAAGGCCGGGGTGAAGGGATAGACCTTCTGGAACATGTCCCGGTCAGCCGATGTGGTGAGCAGCGTGTCGAGCACGTCGCGGCGCACCGCCAGGATCTTCTCGAACTCGGCTTTTAGAATCTGGCGCGCCGCTTCGTTGAGGGGGCGCAGCACCCGCTTTTCGGCAATCGCCGGCAGGTTGCGGTCTTCGAGCGTGATGCGGTGAAAGCGCGCTTCCCAGTGGCGGAGCACATCGCTGAACTGCGACTGCACCGCGCCGGCCAGGTTCTCGCCCACGAGGTCGCGCAGGTCGCGCTGACGGGCCACAAAGCTGACCAGCGGAATCGGCCGGTCGGCATTGGTCGCCTCCACCAGCTTGACCAGCTTGGTGCCTTCGCGGCTCACAAAGCCGACATCGGCGGCATGGCTGGCCAGCCACAGCACCAGCTCGTCGAGAAACAGGATCACGGCGTCGTAGCCCAAGGCTTGGGCATGCCGGGTCATGATGCTCAGGCCATCGTCGAGCGAGACAAACGACTCGCCCCCGCCGGCCAGGCTGCGGTACGCTGAAAAGAACTGGGTGATCAGGTCGCCCACCAGGCGCGAGCGCTCTTCTCCATTGGGCGCTTCGAGTGTGGCCGCCTCAAAGCGGGTGGCATCCCAGCCGCTGTCGATGTCGCCCCAGCCCGCGTTGTCACCGCCACTGTTGCCTCCAGCGCCGCCACCGGCTTCATTGAGTTTGGCAAAAAAGGCTGCATCCCCCATCTGCTCGCGCATGCGCTGGGCATCGCCAAACAGCCCTTCGGCCAGGTAAAAACCCGGCACCGGCGCGCTCGGGTGCAGCTTGCGCACAAACTCCGCGTATTGCCCCAGGATGGCGCTTTCCATGTCGCGCGCGCCGATCATGTGGTAGGGCACCAGGAGGAATTTCTTGCCGTTTGTCCAGCCGTGCTTGGCCACCACGCCGGCCAGTTCGGGGATGGAGCGCGCCTGCGTGTTGCCCGCCAGCAGCAGGTTCAGCACGGCCATGAAGTGGCTCTTGCCCGAGCCGAAACTGCCGTGCAGGTAAGCGGCCTTGCTGCCGCTGGACTCGACCGACTGCTTGATGAAGCCCAGCGCGTTTTCAAAGGCATCGACCAGCTGCGGCGTCACCACGTAGTCACGAAGCGTGGCGTCCGCGTGGGTCACGCCTTCGGACAGCTTGAGCACAAAGTCGCCTTGGTGCACGCGCTCGGGAATGTTGATCAGGTCTTTCAGCAGGGTCATGGTGGTTTATCTCTGAGGGTCGTCGCACATCAATCGCTTCGGGCGCGACATGTTCGTTGTTTGTACATGTTGGAGCGACGTGTTAAAAAATGTCGTGAAAATTAACATGTCGTGGCTTGACGCCTAAACCTGCAACCGGATAAAGGCGCTGAACCTGGGGTCTGCCACCAGGCGCGCGTAATCGATCAACACCACGTTGCGCACATCGGCCAGCGCCATGCGGCCGCGCAGGCGCGCATTGAGGCTGTCCCGCAGGCCTTGCAGGTGAATGGCCAGCTTGGCCGGCAGGTCCACCGCAATGACCAGCTTCAGGGGCAAGCGGATTTTTGCGCCCTCGGGCAAACCTTCGCGCAGGGCTTGACCGCCGGCAGAGCCTGCCCAGGCCGCCAGCAGCATCAGCAACGAGTCGGTCACCTTGTCAATCAGCGCCTCGTAGCGAAATGGCGCCGGCTGGCCCTTGGCGGGGACGAAATGGGCACCCGTCAGGGTCTCGGTCACCTGGGCGTAGCTGCGCACTTCCAGCAGGAACAGCTTGCCGCCATCCAGCCAGGCAAAGTCCATTTCTTTGAGCCGATAGCTGCTGAGCGCCTGGTAGGCTGGCAGGTCGGCAAAACGAAAGTGCTGTCCGTCGGGCAGGTCTAGGCGCAGTCCGGATTCAAGGTAAGTCGCCATCGATCAAGCGGCCAGGTCAAGCTGAACATCGAGGTCAAAAAGCCGCAGCGACTCCTCGACAATCGGGTTTTGCGGCAGGCCATCGGCCAGATGCGTAACTGTGCCCACCACGCCCGCGCCGCTTTGCTTGCGCAGGTCCAGCAGCGAATAGTCGGTGTTTTTCTGGCGGGCCAGCTGCTCCAGGCGCTTGAGCAAAAAGTAGCTGTGCGTGGTCAGGTACACCTGAATGCCCGACTGGGCGAACTCGTGCAGCATCTCGGCAAACAGCACAATCGCCTTGGGGTGCAGGTTCACCTCGGGCTCATCGACGAACAGCATGCTGCCGCCCGCAGGGGTCAGGCGCCGGTTGCGCATCAGGCGCGACAAAATCCCGATTTTCTTGATGCCCTCGGCCGTCTGGTGCATGTTGAACACCTCCTTGCCGCGGCGAAAGACGATGCTGCCGTCTTTTTCCATCTCCACTTCGCCGCCCCCAGTGACCTCCTCCAGGTGCTTGAACACCTTTTTGATGTTGTCCTGCAGCTTGCCCGCCGTGGTGGGCTGGCGATAGTCCTGCACCAGGTCGTAGTAGGTGTCGTCAAAGGAGGCGATTTCCACGGTCTCGCGGGTGGCGACGATGGCGTCGAAAATCGACAAAATCTCTTTGGGCGGCAGAAAAGTCGCCTTATGCCCCTCCAGTTCGGGCAGGCCGTTGGCTTGCAGTTCAACGATCTTGCTCACCGTGTCCTTGCCAAAGCCGAATTTGAGATGGCCGTCCGTGTTCCAGCCCAGCTCGACGCTCAGGCGGTTGCCGGTGCCCCGCGACACCAGGCGCCCCAGCTCCAGCTTGGGCGGCAAAAAAGTCCAGCGCAGCTTTTGCGCCAGCAACTCGGTCAAATCCTTGGGCTCCGGGCCCGCCTTCTTTTTGGAATAGTCCTCGATGGCGCGGCCCATGGCGTAGAGCAGCTTGAGCAAGTGCGTCTTGCCGGTGTCGTTCTCTCCGATGATCACGTTCAGCGAGGCGTGCTGCCACACCAGCTTTTGCTGGAAGGCGACGAAATTTTCGACAACGAGTGACTTGAAGGCGGTCATCTGGGCGCTCCTGGGAAATAGCTGGCTATTGTCATTCGCTGGCGGCCGTGGCTTTGCGCCGTCCACGCGCTTTGACCGTGGCGGCAGGCGTCCAGGCCCGCAAGTCATCGAGCGTGAAGCCCTGGGCACGGGCTTCTTCGGCCACAAAACCCTGGTAATAGTCGCCCATGCGCTCGCCATAGACCGGATCGACTTCGTTGTGCCACTGCGCCAGCCAGGGCACCAGCTCCAGCAGGCCGGCCAGCAGGGGTTGCAGGCGCTCGGGGGGCCAGCCTTCGCTGTCTTTCATGTCTAGGTAAAAACCGGCCAGGGCGGTGGCTTGCTGCAGGTGGTCCCAGCCGGCCCAGGCAATGATCAGGCTGCCGTCGGCGCCGCGTTCGCAGCCGGGGTAGCTGACCCAGCGCTCCTTGGGCACGTCCAGGCCGCCGCGCAGGCGCCAGACATCGGTTTTCAGAAAATCAGTGCTTTTGAACTTGGGCGGAACCGGAATGGCGCCGACGCTCGCCGTCAAGTCTTCCCCCGCATCCTCGCGCCGCTGCAAGGCCCAGGTGGCTTCCCACTGGGCGCGCTTGCGCAGGCCTGCTTCGGTGTAGCGCTGCACGGGCAGGAAAGGCGCGGCTTCGCTGGCGACCAGCTGGGCGACGAGCTGGCCGATGTCGAAATCGGCGTGGCCTGCGTAGAGCGTGGCCATCTGCATGAAGTCGGCGTCCATCCGGGCAGCGTCGGCCAGGCGGCTGGTCGAGGTGAGCTGGGGCGGCTGATCGGCGCTGGCGGGCCAGTAACGGGGCAGTTCGAGCCGGGCCAGCAGCCAGTCGCGCAGGGCGGCTTGCTCCAGATCGTTCCACTTGGGCGAGTTCCAGCGGCGCTTGTACTCGGGGCGCTCGATCAGGGCGATGTTGCGGTCGCTGGCAATGAGGTCGATGCGGCGCTGCACCACCTGGCGGTAATCCTCAGGCCAGTGGCCGGGAATGTCGGTGACGGGTGTCGAGCCGTGACGCTCGAACCAAGTGGTGGTTTCCGTGCCGGCAGCCACGCGGCGGGCCAGCACGATTTCAAAAGCGCGCTCGCCCAGCGCGACTTCGGGCGGCGCGGCGTGCTCGACATCGGCGGCTTGGCTGCTGGCTGGCAGCAGGCCGTAAAGGCGGTAGCAGCGCCAGTCCAGTTCTTCCTGACCGGCAATCATCTGGCGGCGCAGTTCAGTGGCATGGACGCGGGCGGCGTCCAGGCTGGCGCGGGTGGGGAGCGCTTCGGTGCCCGCGTGGGCGGCGGCCAGCAGCGCGGCGGGTTGTGAGGCGGCAAGCTGGTTGGCCAGATGGTCGAGGTGGGTGGCGAGGTCGAGGGGGCGATTTTCTACGACTGGAAAATCAACAAGCTGTGACGCGTTGTACTCGTAACGCAACTCCCAATGCTCGTCCGATATTCCTCCACCAATCCCACCATTACCCTTGTTGAAACACACCTGCTTCAAGAAGAAACCTGCGGTTGACGAATTGAGCAACCCGAGCAAGCCCAAATGCGAGTCCTCGCTTGCCCCGGCGGGCAGCTTGATGACCGGCGCCGTGCGGTTGAACACCTTGCCGCCTCGGTCAAGGACGAAATGGTTGTAGGTGGCGACGAAGGCGAAAGTAATCGCAGTCCTGATCTTGAAACGCTCTGCAGGTATCTGTCCGTATGAATACCAAGCCTTTCCCGTTTCGCGATAGGTTTCACCACCAAAAATCTTTCGGTCGAGAAGGGATGTTCGGCATCGCCAAATAAAGCGCAATGCATTCGCAAGATCGCTCGCAGGTCGAAGTTCAGCCTTATCGCTGTAGGGAAACAGACAAATGTTTTCGCTGTTAACTGTCCAGTCGCGAACATCTTCACCTACTGCAAAAGCTTTCAGTACCGCAGGCTCGCACCCTTTCCGAATTGCCGCCTCCAGTGGAAGCACAAAAACATCGTCAGCTTTCGTGATGCAGACAAATCCGAGATCAGTCGTGATTGATGACAATGGGACGGTGTTTGCTTCAATCTGCTCTTTTACATCAGCCACACCGCCACCGCCAATGCTCCACGGATGTTTGGCCAAGCCCTTGCGCTCCATATCGGCCACGCTAACAAACTCGCTTTCTGACCCGGCGCGGTCAATCTGCGACAAGATAGCCGACCACACCAGCCCGTGCGCCGGGTCGTTCGGCGCGCTGGGTTCGCCCTTGATGCCCATGACGGTGCGAATCGGGTTGTCGGGTTTCGGCGTCTGATGGCGGCCAAACAGGATCACCGTCGGCGTGCCGTGGCCGGGAATGTAGGCGCCCGAGGTGTCCACCACATGCGTCAGGTCCAGCCGAGGCAGCACCTGCTCTATCAGCTTGCTGCCGAACTCACGCTTCATGAAGGAGTTGGCGGTGATCAGGCCGACAAAGCCGGCCGAACCGGGGCCGCCCTCACCCCGGTCCTCTCCCTGAGGGAGAGGGAGTAAGGCAGGACGCCCGGTCACGGCCAGCTCAAAAAAACGTTCGGTGAACGGCACGCCCAGCGAATATTGCCGATGGCAACTGGCGTACTGGCTGCGGTAAGCGGCGTTCAGCGCCGCGTCCCTGACAACGATGTAAGGCGGGTTGCCCACCACCGCGTGGTACTGGCGGCCCAGGATGCGCTGCACCAGTTTTAAATCTTCGCTGGCGTAGGCGTGGGCCAGGCCGCTGTCGGCGTGGCTTTCGGCCACGTCGAACAGGTCGTCGGACTGGATGCCCGATTGCCCCGACAGGCCAAAACGCTGCCCGTGCAGCAGGCTGTCGCCAATGGCGACATGGATCGTGAAATCCGGCGCGTCGCTCAAACGATGCACGTCGCTGGCCTGCAGCGCGGCCAGCAGCAGCCGAAAGCGAGAAATCGCCACCGCAAACGGATTCAAATCCACGCCGGCCACGGCGTCGAGCGCCTTTTGCGCCACGTCGCGCCGGTTGTGGGCGGGCGCGGCGCGGGACCATTCACCCACCATGCGCTGAAAGCCGCCCAGCAAGAAGTGGCCCGAGCCGCAGGTCGGATCGATCATGCGCACCTCGCGGTAGCCAAACTCGCGGATGGCCGGGGTCAAGGTGCGGTCCAGGATGAATTCCTCGACGAACTCGGGCGTTTGCAGCAGGGCGTAGCGCTTGCGGGTGGCTTCGGACAAATCCTGGTACAGGTCGCCCAGAAAGCGGGTGTTCCAGCTGGCGTCGGTGAAGTCGTGCAGCAGCGCGCCGGTGTTGGGGTCTTGCTGCTGCCAGAACTGGCGCAGGCTCATGGCCGCGTCGCCGCTGATGCCGAGGCGAAACACCGGGTTGTGCGCGGCGTCAAAAAAGGTGTGCAGGCCGGGCAGCGTGCCGGCCTCCGTGAAGCAGGCCAGCAGGTAATCGCGGTCGCTCTCCAGCGGGCTGGCGCGAAAGTAGGTTTCATGCCGGTCACGCGCCAGGACCAGGCGTCCGCTGCCCGGCGTGCCGCCGATCCAGGGGCGCTCGACCAGGGTGTTGTCTTCAATGAAGCGCAGGAACACGCAGCTCAGCAGCCAATGCACGCCGGCCTGGGTGATGACCTGGTCGCTCCAGCTCTCCAGCGTTTCGGCCGTGCGGTTGGCATCGCGGGCGACTTGCCATTCGGCTTGCAGGCTGGCCTTGAGGTCGGGCAGCGTGTGGATGCGCTCGCGCAGGTCGCTTTCGAGCAGCGCGAGGCGGCGCTTGAGGTCGGTCAGAAGCTGGGGGGCGTTGATCATTTTGCAGGGCTTCTTTGATTTTTACTATTGTTTTAATAGCTGCTTGCGCACGTCTGTCATGCGCAGGCGGCTATTTTGATGCTTAATTTTGGCCTGTAGCGCCGCCAGCGCCGGGCAGCAGGCCCTCCTGCGCCATCAGCTCCTGCAGGCTGGCTTCTTCCAGCGCATAGACGCCGCGCGAGGCGCGCCAGACCAGGGCCTTTTCCTGCAGGGCGGCCAGGGCTTGCTGGACGTTGGGCACATCGGCCTTGACGGTGCTGTGCGGCGCCAGGGTGTCGAGCAGCCGCTGGTAGGCCAGGATGGTTTCGGTCTCAAAGGGTGCGTACTGCGCGCCCTTGCTGGCCAGCACCCGCAGCACCGCCGACTGCAAGGGCGTCAGGCTGTGGATGACGCGCAGCTGCTCGGCATAGCTGGCCTCGATCTGCTCTTGGACCGCCTGCGCAAAGCGGGCCGGCACGTCTTCGGGCTGCAGCTCAAAATCAAAACGCAGCGCGTCGGCGGCGGCTCCGAGCATTTCGGGGCGGAACGAAGCGCGCACAAACAGCGCATGCACCACCTCGACGCTCAGGGCGGCGGGCAGTCGGACCTGCTGGCAAAACCACGCGATGTAGTCTTTTCCGAGCGCCGGGAATTTCACCAGCGGAGCGCCGAAAAAAGCCTGCTCCTTGCCGTTGCGCAGCATGGCCAGCTTGTCCTGGTTGGAGCCGGTGGCGACCACGCGCAGTCCGTGGTGGCGGCTGCTGTTGAGTTCGTCGCGCGCCGCCTTCAGGGCAAACAGCGCGTCTGCGCCGCTTTCGGTGGTGATGGCGTGCTGGGCTTCGTCAATTACCAGCACGAGCGTCTGGCCGGTTTCATCGGACAGCGCGGCCAGCGCGCTGGACAGGGACACGCCGCTGGCCAGGCCGATGCGGTCGAGCGAAAACGACAGGCCGCCGACGCTGACCTTGTCCATGCCCGAGGCGCGCGCTAGGCGGGCCACCACGCCTTCGTGCTGCGCCAGCGCCGCGCGCACGGCAGCAATGATCACGGCGCCGGGGTCGGCCTTGCGGTTTTCCCACAAGTCGGCATACAGCACCAGCGCGCCCTGGGCTTCAAGCTGGGGGCGCAGGTCTTCGCGCAGGAAGGTGGATTTGCCGGTGCGCCGGGGCGCGGCCAGAAACAGCCCGGAGCTGGAAGCCGATCCGGGCGCGGTCTGCAAAATCTTGTCGGCCATGTCGGCGGCGAGCCGCTGGCGGTGGAAAAAGTTTTTCATCGTGGAGCCGCGCGGAAGTTCGGTTTGCAGGCGGGAATACCTGCTTTATGCTGAATTATAGTTTTCTATAGACGTTTATAGAAAGGCTTGATGTATCCATCCTTGGTTTGATAAAAAAGCGTTATTGCTCTGTTTTTAATAGCTGCTTGCGCAAGCTGGACGTGCACAGCAGGCTGTTTTTTCTGTAAATTCAGGCTAGGGCCGATGCGCGGTGCTTGTTTTCAATCCAGGCGGGCGGCAGGGCAAAAGCCTGCGTGCTGTTGACCAGCGGCACGGGCACGCCATCAATGACGGGCAGGCCCTGCTTGTGCGAAGGCAGCAGCAGCCACACCGCCGGGGTGTGGCCGGGGCGGCCGGCGCTGGCTTCCATCTCGGTGACGAGTGCCATGAGGTCGTAGCGCGCCAGCAGGCCCACGTTGGTTAGCAGGGCAGGCGCCGGACTGTCGAGCAGCAGGGGTTTGAGGCTGGCCAGGGTGCGCTGCACCAGGCGCTGCAGGTTGGCCCAGTCGCGGCTGCCGGGCTCGGCGGTGTCGGCGCGCAGCACCATGGACCAGTCCACACGGGCACGGTCTGCTTCGGTGCGCAGGGCCTTGAGCAGCAGCGCGTCAAAGCTCATGCGTTGCAGTGCCGGTTGTGTTTGCGAGTCTGGCCCGAAGCGGCGCAGCAGTTCGGCTTCAGCATGGCGCGCCTGACGCGGTTCGACCGTCAGCACCAAAAGGCCTCCGGACTTGAGGGCGCGCTGCAGCCGAATCTCGGCCGCCTGGGCGTCGGCCAGGGCTGCCTCGCTGGCTTCACCGGCTGGCGTTCCAGCTGCATGGGCGCCCGGAAAGGTCGATTGACGGGAAAACACGGTCGTCGTGCCCACCGTGGGGTGGTTGTTCAGCGCGGGGCACAGGTAGGCGCCTGCGCCATCGGCCGCAGCAGGGCTCCATTGCAGCGGGGCGCCGGCTTCTTCGAGCAAGCGGTCCAGCGCAGGCCGACCAGGGAGCAGGGTGGCTTCCGGGTAACGGCCGCGCACGCGGTCCTGCAGTTCGCGGATGCGCAATGTGGGCACACCCACAAGTGCGCCCAGGGACTGGCGCAGCGCCTGCAAGGCGGGCATGCCCCGGCGATAGATTTCCTGCCGGCTCGACAGGGCGGCGGTGCGCGAGGCCGATGTGGCCAGGCGAAGCAGCCGGGTGCCGGGCATGGGGGCTTCGCCGGCCTCTTGCGCCGGGCCGCTGCCCATGAGGACGCCCACCGGCTGGACGGCAACGAGCGCTTCGATCACGCGCGAAGGGGGCAGCAAGGGATCGACCAGCGCGCAGGTGTCGGCCACGCTGCCGAGCTGGCGGGCGTAATCGGCCCAGGCTGAACTGGTCGCGATCAGGGGCGAAGGCGGATGGTCATAGAGCTGAATGCGGGGGTTCTCCAGATGGGCTTCGGCCTCCAGGACGGCGCGCAGGACGGCGCTGGCGAGTTGCAGGCGCTGCGCATCCTCCTGCATGGCGCAGCCGCGCAGGGCGAGCAAGGCCAGGGCCGCTTCATGGGCGGTCATCACCTGGCCCTGGGTGAGCACCAGTTTGTCGAGCTGCAGGCGCACTTCGGTGAACGCCGGGTTTTTTAGCCATCGCTCGCGGGCCTTGACCAGGGTGGCGGTGAGCGTGCTGCGCTCCACGCCGGTGGCCTGGGCCGATTCGCCCAGGGTAGGCCATGCAGCCTGGCTGGATGCGCTTTCCGGCTGGGCCGCGTCGTCGAGGCCAAGGTCGAGCCCAAGGTAATGCGCCAGCGCTGCTTCTTCGGGACGGTCATCGCCGGCGGGCCTGCGGGGCATGAGCAGGGCGGCCAGTTCGTTGACGCTGACAGCGCCGTCATGGGTGCCATCGTCATCGGAATCGTGCAGTGTGGCGCGACCTTGCGCGAGGTCAGGCCGCAGGTGCGCCAGCTCTTTGGCCGTGAGCCTGATTTCCTTGCGAATCCTGTCGCCCACGCCCTTGAGGTAGCGAAAACGAATGCGATCGACGGCGAGCAGTTCGCGAGCGTTGTGGACACCCATGCGCTCCAGAACGTCCTGCGCCTCCAGCGTGTAGCCCAACTCGGCCATGGTGGTGGTGGACAAGGCCGTGAGCGCGATGGCCGAAAAACCTTCAGCCTGGGGTGGGTGTACGGTCTGCCGGGCGGCGAAGATGGCCCGCCAGGCGCGCAGCATGTCTTCGGCGTTATCAAAGCGCTCCTTGAAGTCCCGGCGCATGGCTTTGGAGAAAAACGCGGTGAAGCCTTCGCGCGTGACAGGGTCGAACACATCGCTGGCAACCGTAGCTTCCACATCCAGCATGGCCGGGGAGGTCTGGCCATCGCCCCAGACAGGCAGCTTGCCAATGGCCATTTCGTACAAGGTAACGGCCAGCGCAAACCGCTCGGCATACAAATCCCAGCGTGGCGGCTTGCGCAGGCTCAGAAACGGGTCCAGGTAGGAATGGGTTCCGGCGGATATGTTCTCGGTCGGGGTGCGGCACAGCGAGAAATCAAAGAGGACCAGTTGCAGCTTGCCGGAGCTGGTGGTGGCAATGCCGATGTTTTCAGGCTTGAGGTCGCGGTGGGCCACGCCGTGGTCTTCGAGGTGGTTGACGACCTCGATGAGTTCCTCGCCAAAGCGCTGGAGCAGGTCCAGCGACAGGCGGCCGTCTTCCTTGATCTTTTGCGCCAGCGTCTTGGGGCCGGCGCTGCGCATCAGCAAGGCGGTGCGGCCGGCAACCGACAGGGTGCGGCGGTACTCGACAATATTTTGGTGGTGCAGGCCGGCCAGTACATCGCCTTCGGCCACCAGGCGATCGTTATGCGCCAGATCACACGCGACCTTGAGGATCAACTCTTCTGGCGAATCGTCTTCGCGCACCAGCAGCACATCGCTGGAGGAGCCACGCCCCATCCGCTTGACCACCGTGAAGCCGCCTTCGAGCCGGTCGCCGTGCCCGGCGATGCTGGGGTCGACGGTTGCTTCCGGGTCGGGCGCGGTGAGCTCGTCTTCCACTTTGACCAGGTCGTCCAGGAAACCCTGCACCACGTCGTAACGCGCCATCACGTCCGGGCAGGTGGCGTACTGAATCAACTCTTGCAGCCGCATGCCGCAGCCGTCAGAGACATCGGACAGGCGCAGGCCCTGGCCCAGACGCAGCTTTTCTGCCAGTTCAAGGACCGACCCGGCCGGGGCCTGGCCGGAGAACACATGGTAGGCAATGGCGCCGAGCGAAAACACGTCCAGGCTGGGGCCATGGGTGGCATCGGCGCGCGTGGTTTCAGGCGCCAGGTACACCAGGCCGGGGTCTTCGACGTAGTCCTCCACATGGCGCGTGCCGGTGGTGCGGTGGACCGTGTCGGGATTGCCCGCCTCGCGCGAGGCGGTTTGCCAGTTCATCAGCCGGGGCGTCAGCGCGCCGCCGTCCGCCGTGTGAACCATGATGCTTTGCGGCCCCAGGGCGCGGTGGTACAGGCGCCTGGAGTGGGCAAATTTCAAGGTTTCGGCAATGTCGCGCACCAATTGCAGGCGCTGGGTGACGGTGAGTTGCGTACCGCGATCGCGCAACAAGTGATCTAACCGCTGGGCCTTGGGGTCGTGGTCAAACACCAGCGCCGGGCCCATTTCGGTCTCTTTGTAGTCGTTGACCTTCAGGATGTTGGGGTGGCTGATGCCTTCGAGCACTTCAAACTCACGCCTGGCCTGGCGAACCCGGGTGGCGCGCGCTTCGGGACTGGACGCATGGGCCACGGTGTAGATGCGAACCCGTCTCTGAATGCTCGCCATGCTCACGTGCTGGCTTTGCCAGTCCTGGAAGCCTTCGCCCTCGGCGATCAGTTTGATGAGTTGGTAGTCCCCGACCTGCCGGTGTTTGTTGGAGGGCCGGATGCCGGCTTCTGCCAGCCCGCGGGCGATGGCCCTGGCTTTCTGGCCATCGACAGCTTGAGCCGCGTTGCTGTGGATGCCGTTGACCAGGGCGTGAACGATGCCGTCGTCGGTGAGCGAGCCGGGCTGGCCGCGCTGAAAGGTGGCGGTTTTGGCGATGCCTTGCAGCTTGCTTTTAAGGCTGGTGGACGAGAGAAAGATCGCTGGCTGGATGAACGGCAGGCGGATCTTGGCCTTGACGATGGCCGCCTGGCGGCGCAGCAGGCTGGCCAGGCGTTTGGATTTGCGGTCCGCCAGCAGCAAAGGGTTGTCGTAGCTGTACTCCCGGCCATCGGTGTTCCAGGTCCAGGTGTGCGCGTCGCCATCGACCGTACCAGGCCGGCTTTTGATCTCGATCAGAAACAGCCCGGCGGGCGACAGCACCAAGACATCGACCTCGTTGACTTTTCCTTGGTCATCGATGAATTCGAAATTCGTCCAGACACTCCAGGGCTCACGGTCGGGCAATTGGGCGCGCAGCCATTCGAGCGCATCGCGCTCCCAGGGAAAGCTGGATTCGGCAATGACCTTCCAGCGGTTGGCGCTCATGCTCATGGAGAGACCTCGGGCTTGGGGGGAACGATTTCAAACAACTCGCCCACTTGGCACTGGAAAAGCGTGCACAGGCTTTCGATGGCGGGTAAGTCAACTCGAGTCGCCGTTTCGTTGTAAAGCGCCGTGACCGTGCTGCGATTGAGGCCTGTTCGTTTCGCGACATCGGAGATGCGGAGTTTGTCGCGCCCCATGAAAAGGGACAGGTGGCAGCGGATCATTTTCGTATTTTTATCGAAGGCTGATGCGCAGAATAACAAAAAACCAAGCTACGCGCAACTACGAGTATGATTTGTATCTAATTGTCTATTTGAAAGAAGCGAGTTGAACCAAGCGCCTGTTTTATTAAAAGACACTCGATTCACATCATGAAGGCATTGAAAAAAGTTTGCGAAGTTACAGGCTTAAAAGCCAAGGGTACGTGTACAGCCCGTACTTCGTTCGCAGGCACCAAGGGCAATTGCAGTTACCCGATTTTCAACGTTCATGGGTGTGGGACGAGGATCGCATCATTTCCTTGATAGCGTCGGTGTCGCGCGGTTTCCCGATCGGTGCACTGATGACTTTGAAAACCCAAACGGTTGGAACAAATAAATTTGCGCATCGGTTGGTTCAAGGGGCAAGTGATCGCGCTGTCGGTAACTGACCAGCCTGCGCTGCGTTTACCGTGAGTTTTGCTGCACCACCATAAGCGACCTAATTAGGTCGCATCATCCAACACCGGATGATGGGTGCCAGGTCAGTGCAATGGGCAAAGCTTGAATATTGCCCCAAAAAAAACATCATTCACACCTCCCAAAGCCAGCAATTTCAAGCAAAATCAAGGTGCTGTCTAGTACAGCATGAAAAAACAAGGTAGAGCTACTGCGTAGTTCACCTGAACTGAAAATTTGACTGTTGCTTGTTCGACGGCCATTGCATGAATGCAACCTGATCCGCGCTTTTGTGTGGAAAAGTCGCTTTTTTTGCACATCAAAATGTCTTCCCGGGCAAGCATCTGCTATGCAGAAGCCCATGCGTCAATGCCAATGCAAGCAATGACATGCATGAGTACGTCCCACGCAACCCGCCAATCTCAAGCCACGCTTGGATAGATTCGCCAGGTTCGCCAATCCAAAAAACTGAATTTGTAGTCATCCTGTCGGTCGTTTCCTGGAGACGTTTGCATTAATACCAGTGTGTTAATTCAGCCGTTTCGGTGGTGGGTTTTACAACTCTTTTTGAGGAAGAATCATGCCCAGAAAATTGAATTCAAGCCCTGTCGCACTTGTCGAACGGGCGGTACTGGCTGCAGTAGCTAACGCGCGAGACAAAGGTTGGCGACAGTCGCAAATGGAAATGTTTGCCCAACGACTCGGTGACTACCGGATAGCGGGCTACGGGATTGACTTGGAGCGCGAATGCATTCGGATCGTGCGAACCCTGGGATGTCGCTACGCAAGAAAGCTTCTGAACTGGTTCAGAGCAGTCAAGGTGTTACCGGCGTTTCAGCCCGCTGCTATTAATTTTCCAATTGGTATTCCCAAAGCATCACGTTTTGGCGAGATGAAGGTTCAAGTTGCTTCGCATGTGCGTATTTCAGCGATCGTGGACGCCTGTTTCAAACTGATCGTGGACGATGTTTCAGCGCCATCGTGGACGCGCAGGGATGCGCGCAAGCGAGGAATTAATGTATCTCAAACATCGCAATGCCAGCGCGCCATGGGCAGGCGCGAAGCGATGGCTTTTGATTCCTGAAGTCTGCCTTCTGGTTTCCTGTGTCTGGAATTTCTAATTTCTTAGGCCCCTGCCAGGGCCGCCGGCAGGCCCCCCGGTTGTGCATGTACCCATGCATTACCAAGTTGACGCCCGACGGTGTTGAGTGGGCAAGGCAATCAATTTGTATTCGGATCTCGCAGCGTGGCGCCCTTGAGATCAATCCGGTGGCTGCTGTGCACGACACGATCGAGAATGGCATCGGCCAGCGTTGGATCGTCCAGATAGGTATGCCAGGCTTTTACCGGCAATTGACTGGTGATCAACGTCGAGCGCGTGCCCACCCGATCATCGAGCACCTCCAGCAAATCGTTTCTCTCGGGCGCGCCCATTGGAGAAATGGCAAAGTCATCAATCACCAGTAAATCAAGCTTGGCCAGTTGACTCATTCGCCGATTAAGGCTGCCATCACCATGGGCGACATGCAGTTCATCAAAGAGCCGCCCGGCGCGCACGTACAGCACCGAGAAGCCTAAGCGAGCGGCTTGATGCGCCAAGGCACACGCCAGCCAGGTCTTGCCACAACCGGTGGCACCGGTGATCAGCAGATTCTGCGCATTGCGAAGCCAATCACCCCCGGCCAAGGCAGTCACCAGGGCGCGATCAAGTGCGCGACTGGCGCGCCAATTGATATCTTCGACACAGGCTGAGCTCACTTTGAGTTTGGCGGCTTTAAGCAGACGCTCGACCCGGCGCTCATCGCGCCATGCCACCTCGCGCTGCACCAGCAGGGAGAATCTTTCATCAAAACCCAGGGCGCTGACCGCGATGCTGGTGGCTTGCTCTTCAATGGCGCGCACCATGCCATCCAGGCGCAGGCTGCGTAATTGGGTAAGGGTCTGTTCGTTCATGGTCTGTCCTGTCGTGTTTGGTTTGTTGGGTAGGCGTGTGTTCAGTGGAAATAATCTGCGCCACGGATGTTGTCGTGCGCCGGGAGCGCGCCCGGTGTCATGGTGGGCAGGTTTTGCTGACGATCCAAGCCTGTTTTGAGAATGGAGGCCACGCTGCGGTAGGTAAGGGAGCGAATGGCCAGTGCTCGGGTGCAGGCCGCCTCCAGCCTGGCCGGCGTGAATTCGCGTGCCAAGCGCTGCAAGCCCAAACAAGCCCGGTAGCCCTGTTCAGGATGGGCGCGGTGTTCAAGCTGCCAGGTCACCACCGCTGCGGTGCTCACGCCAATGCGCAGGCCCCAGTCGATGAGCTTTTGCGGGGTCCACTCCAGATGCGCCCGGTGCGACGCAGGCATATGCTCAGGCGTGGTGGTGTGGGCACCGCGCTTGGGGCTGACAGCGTGGCAAGCCACGCGCTGGTTGGAGGAATAACATTCCAGCAAGGTGTCACTGGCGCGCAGTTCCACGGTGGTGCGCACCAGGGTGTGGGGCACGCTGTAGTAATGGCCGTCAAATTCCACGTGGTAGTCGACATTGACCTTGGCCGATTTCCAGCGGAATAACTCAAAGCGTTTGGCCGGCAGTGGACGCAGGGCTGGAGCATCAAGCTGCTCAAAGGCACTGCGCCTGTTGCCGGGCAGCTTTTTGAAGGCGCGCTGGTTCAAATCGTTCAGGAGCAGCGCAATGGCGTGGTTGAGCTCCATGAGACTGAAGAACTTGCGATTACGCAGGCGTGCCAGTATCCAGCGTTCAACGACCAGGACGGCGTTCTCGACTTTGGGCTTGTCTCTGGGGTGAGCCGGCCTTGCTGCCAGCAGGGCACAACCGTAGTGGGCGGCGAATTCTTCATACAGACGGTTGTTCTGCGGGTCGTAGCTGCACGGGTTTTTGATCAGGGAGCGGGTTTGGTCTGGCACGATCAGGCGTGGCACACCACCGAAATACTCCAATGCCAGCACCTGGGCGCCAATCCAGTCGGCTGTGGTCTGGCGCGCCGTGGCACAGGCGAAGGTGTAGTTGGAGGCGCCAAGGGTGGCCACAAATATCTGTGCCTTGGTGATTTCGCCGGTGCCGGCATCAATCAGCGGGACGGTTTGACCGGCGTAGTCAACAAAGAGTTTCTCACCGGCAATATGGGTCTGGCGCATGGAGCGCTTCAGCCCCATGGCCCACTCCCGGTATTTGACGCAAAAGCTGGTGTACTTGAAGGCCAGGTCGTTGCCCTTGGCGTATTCCTCCCACAGCAGTTGCAGGGTGACACCGGCGCGTTTGAGCTCAGTGTGTATCTGGGCAAAGTCAGGCAGTGCTTGTTTGCTGTTGCGCGGTAACGCTGCCTTGTACAGCTTGGCCTCCAGCTCTTGGTCGCTCAAGGTTTGTGCAACGGACCAGTCAACACCGGCCACACGCGCCAGTGACATGTATTTGCCGACTACGCTTTTGGATATCTTGAGGTTACGGCCTACCTCGTTGTAGCTCAGGTTGGCCTGCAGGTGCAGGCGCAGGGATTCTCGGATTTGGCGCATGGTGATTCTGTTGGTTGGCATGGACTCTTTCGCGAAAAAGCGTCGAGCCTATGCCGGGTTTAAGAAATCACTTGCCCGTATCCCCCCAAAATATCGTCCACGATCAGTTTGAAACAGCGTCCACGATCAATTTGAAATGCCGTCCACGATCACGCTGAAATCGCGTCCACGATCAGCCTGAAACACCGTCCACGATGGACTGAAATATGCACGCATGGAAGTGCAAGCCAATTCCAAAATCGGCCTGTATCACAATTTGCATTTGCAGCACAGCCTTTGACGATCTAGTCAATATCACCACCAGGAGTGATGAATTGACCTCATCTCAAGTGAGCTACACCCCCACACCAGACGGCCTATACGCTGAATTGGATACAAAAACAGGCAGCATTCGAGCAACGATTCACCCCCTTCAACGGAATCATCGAATTTGTTTTGCAACCTGTAGAGGGCTTGCAGCCCACTTGCAGGGCAAGGTAATTGACCTGCCAGACCTTCAGGCGTGCCAGCAGGCAATCACTGCATGCGAAACAGAACTCAACCGAGGGCAGCTTGTCACCCAAAGTTACTTCTGAAAAGCATTTGAAAAGCAGAAAACTCACCCTTCAGGTGTGTTTTCTTGTGGCCTTGGCGCAAGGCCACAAGAAAGCAATCGCTGTGCTGTTTTTTAACATCCTCCAATGAGGAAAGAAAGCATCTGTATGCCAGCAACAAACAAAGCAATCGATATCCGAACTTGCGGAAAGTCAGACCATCAGGAAATCAAGGAAGCCCCCGACCAACTGAACCCCGGCCAAACTATTAAAGTCAAAACCAGTGAACTCATTGGTGCAGCCTTCAATTGGGCGGTAGCGAAGTGCGAAGGTTATGAGGTGGAGCTGTCACCTGACTGGTATGCCCCAACTAACTGCGCAATCAAAGCCTCTTACGCTAACGGCATCTGCCTAAGGTGGGTGCATAGTGGCGAGTGGTCACCCGCCACCAACTGGAACCAAGGTGGGCCGATCATGGGGCGGGAAGGAATTACTACGCGCTGTATTGGTCGAAGTATTTTTGGCTTCTTGTGGGATGCAAGCACATACGGCAATGATGAAGAGATAGTGGGTTACACCCAGCTCACAGCCGGCATGCGGTGCTATGTCGCGTCCAAGCTTGGTGACGAAATTGCAATCCCCTACGAACTCATGCCGTAGACGATAGATATGGAAAGACAGGTCACAACAATGTGAATGCGAAAAAAATCAAGCCGCATGAACATGGCATTTGAAAATCATTGCCAAAAATCCTGCATAGCAGGGTTTTTGTATGAATTGCTACTCTCTGGTGTTCATGTCAAATTGGAAAGCTGCATGCAAATCTATTTGTAGCAAGCAATCCGACAAATCACTACACGCAGTGTAATCCCTTCACAAGAGGGCTTGCCGATATGCCCAATGGACATAACGGCAAGCCTTGAGCTTGATCCCTTTTTAACTACTCCATTTTGGAGAATGAAAGGGAAAGCAATGCAAACCAATAACGTCTCTAAACCGTCGTGGAACATCACTAACGGCGCTATTGAGCCCAACAGAACCCTCGCTGCACTTCTGGTGCAGCAGCGTTTTCTGAATGAAAATTTGCTTCCGGTCAAGACAGGTCTTGTCGGTGCAATCCTGGCACGCGAGTTTGTCTCTAATCCTGAACTTTCATTGTTCAAGGTTGAAATTTATCTGAAGTTCGGAACTACCTACAGGCTGACGGTAGAAAAATCCCTGAATCTGATGGGCCAGGAGGCTCCTTTTGATTTTCAATTGGAAATGACCGACGACGATGAGATCGAAGTTTTGTTCAAGGCATTCGAGAAAAATCACTTCGGAGTCGTGGAAATCGAATGCAGGCGCGATGACATTGCGAGCTTGCTGGGTTCCGGCGAATGGATCAGCGGAAATGAAGCTTTCGAAAAGTTCTTTCCCGGCCTTGCAGGTGCAAGCGCACAACCACACTGAATGACCACGGCTTAACCGCCTGGGCATTCGGCAATGGCTGAAGCTGTCGAACCGCACAACTTAAAACTTGTGCGGGTTGTCAATCAGAAATTTGGCTAGCTAAATAAATCACAGTATTAAAAAGCAACCCTCTCACGAGGGGGTTTGCCGTTATGCCTTCCGGACGTAACGGCAAGCCCATGCGCTTGCGCCTTTTTCAACCTTCCCTTACTTGGGAAATTTAAAAGGAGTTTCTTATGGAAAAAGCTGAATCCGTGACTTCGGGCACGCCAGCAAGAATCGCGGTCAATTTGATTGATCGGGGAAACAATCCGCGTACTCGGTTCGATGAGACTGCAATGGATGAAATGGTCGCGTCTTTTCGTGCCCATGGCATCCTCCAGCCCATCCTTCTTCGCCCCAGTGGTGAAAGTCGCTTTCAGATCATTGCCGGTGAGCGTCGCTTTCGCGCGTTCACAACGGTCTACGGCATGGGCGTGGACATTTCCATTCCAGCATTGGTCGTGGAAATGGACGATGCACAGGCAGACATGAGTGCGTTGATTGAAAACGTCATTCGGGAAAAAATGACGCCGGTGGAAGAAGCCGAAGCGGCCGCACGCGTCCTGGGGTACTCACAGGGTGATCGGGACGAAGCAGCGCGCAAACTGGGCTGGGAACGCAAGTTTCTCGACCGGAGGATTGCCCTGATGTATGCGATTGACGAAGTACGTCAGGCGCTGCAGGATGAAAAAATCCTTCTGGGGCATGCCGAACTGCTGGCAGGCCTGCGCAAGGAAACACAAAAACAGGTGCTCACTGCCTTGCTTTCCTCGGCTGAAAAGCCAACGGTCGCGCAACTCAAGGATCGGCTGGAAAAGGCGGCGCTTTCGCTGGTAAAGGCAATTTTCGAGAAATCGCAATGCACCGACTGCCAGCACAACAGCGGAAATCAGCAAGCACTGTTTGCAGAGGCCATCAGCGACGGTAACTGTACGCACAAACCATGTTTTGAACGCAAAACCGAACGCGAACTTGGAATTCGTGCCAGAGCGCTGGAGGCTGACTACCAGGTCGTTCGTATTGTTTATCCAGGTGACAACTTCACGGTTGTTCAACTGGCTGCCGATGGCGTGCGGGGCGTTGGTCAAGAGCAAGCCGCGGCCTGCCGTAGCTGCAAAGACTACGGCGCCGTGGTGAGCGCTTTGCCTGACAAGCTCGGCGCATCCTTCAAGGGCATGTGCATGAACACGGTTTGCAACAACACAAAGGTTGCAGACCGGATCATGGGAGAGAAGGCGGCTGCGTCGGCCTTGGCTGACCAGACCATTGCCAAGGCCCAGGATGACACGAAAGCTAAGGCCAAAAGCCCAAGCCAAGCCGCAACCAGTGCCAGTGAGGTCAAGGCCGGGACATCCAAAGTTCAAACCGGTGCCGTCAAGGCGCCGGTGAGTTCGGAGCCCAGCAATGCACTCAAGGAATACCGAGAAAAGGTATGGCGTTCGGTGCTCAGTCGGGTAATTGCCCGGTTGGATCCTGAAACCAATCAGTGCGTCATGCTTGCCCTGGCAGCATTCAGTCCTCGCGTGATCGATTCAACTGCATTGCTTGAGGCAATTACCAAATCGTCGATCCTGCTGCAAAACAATGCAACGGATATCGGCGTGGTACTCGACAGCGCCATGGCGCTGGACAACGATGCTCTGAAAAAGGCGCTCAGCCTGATTCCGGCAAGCATCTCCAAGGATCTGGAAATCCGCCAGGTTGTGAGCCTTCTCAAAGGGCTTGACGTGAAGCTCGAAGAGCACTGGAAAGTCAACGATGAAATGTTTGGCCTCCTGACCAAAAATGAGATTGACGCCACTTGCGGCGAAATCGGCATCAAGGCAGCTATCGGCACGGGTTATCCCAAGCTGATCGGCGGCAAAAAGGACGATCTGGTGAACGCCATTTTGACCATCACCGGCTTTGAATACAAAGGCCGTATCCCAAAACAAATGCGCTGGTAACAGCAATTTTTTGACTCCCTGACGTGTCCGGTGCCCACAAGGCACTGGACGCGCTCATTCAATGCGCCGGTCCCCCGGTGCCCTGCAAATTCCCATGTCTAGTGCCCAACAGCACCAGGCATGTTCTTTATTTTTCTTTTAAAGGAATACGAAAATGTTTTTCAAAGCAATCGCGCCTACGTGCGCCAGAGGTATCAGCTTCACCATCCTGGTTGAGGCTGCTGATGACGGAAAACTCGCGGTCAGCGTTACTCCCGTTTCGAAAACGGGCAAGAGTGGTTTTGGCCTCACGCCAAAGCAATTCGTCGCCACACCTGAGGAGTTCGACAACGAATTCAGCAGTGTGATGGCAAGCTTTGCTGGAATCCAGCAAACGCTGGCCCAACAACTCAACGCCGCCGAACTGGTGGCCGAGGAAGTGGGCAAAGCGGCCGTTGCAGCAGCTGCGGAACAACCCAAAGCGACTTCGCCGGCATCCAAAAGCCTTTCGCGGCCAAAGAACAGCAATCAGGCTCCGGCCGGACTGCTCGACGAGGATGGTACTCATGATGAAGGTGAGGGCGAAGAAGAGCCAGGCACTACCGTGCCTGTTGCTGTGCCAGCGCCCGCTGTCACCAGCGGTTTTGATTTTGAAATGTAAGGAGACGCACACCATGGCACTCATTGCAAAGACTATCAGCCGCACCTTCAAGTTCAACGGCATGACTCTCGCCGACCCAAGCCCGGAAATGGATATGGAAACTGTGAAGCGTTTCTACGCCAATCAGTATCCGGAACTTCTCAATTCCGTGGTGGAAGGGCCGGTGACCAAAGGCACTGTCTCGACTTACACCTTTATCCGCGCTGTCGGTGCAAAGGGATAGGTTCCTGGCATGGCCGTCTCGATGATCGAAGCGATCAAAAAAATGGCCCTTGGCTCCAGCGATGCTAAATCGCTGTTCCATGGGATGACTGAAACTGAAATCAAGGAGAACATCGCATGCTCGACCGTTATGAACACGGTCGTGAATTCGAATGTGACCCGGAATCCGCTTCCCTTGTCACAACAAGCGTTCGGAATCTGGGGGTAGTAGCACAGGGCAATCAGGGGGGAATGTGGGTTTTACCCACTTTCTCTCCTGAAATACCTCTTGAAATCAGTCGGGCTGACGCTGAAGCGTCAAACCTGGCTGATTTCATACTGCTCGCACACAAAAAGGGAATTCGCATTCCCGACTCGATATACACGACCACAAGCGAACTCATGACCCAGCAATTTGCAAACTATGCAAGAAGCCAAGTCAAAAATGTGAGAGTTGAGCTACCCCTGGATGTGTCGATCGTGGCAATCGATAAAAAAATCGAATTTGCCGCGAATGCCACCGACAGATTTCAAGGTATCTATCAATTGAAGGATTCTGTTGAGCGGCTCAATGCCGCTTCACCTGGCCTGGGTTGGTTTATTACCGACACGATTCGCAAGGGGCATGGCGTAGGACTGACAACTTACGATCCATGCCGCATTGCCAATTGCGTGCAACTCATTTGGTTTGATTCAGAAACAGACCAAGAAGCAGCTGCTGAAGTGCTTGACATAGATGAAAAGAATGTCACTGAAGCGCATATAGAACAGGCACGCGATGAGCGGACTTTCATGCCTTCAGACTTTTTGGCTTCCGTCGGTGGACATAAACATCTGCTGTCCTGGAGCCAAACGAAAAAAGAGAAAGCGGCATGCCGCTCAATGAGTGCTTCACGTGTACGTGCCTGTATTCACAAACTCAAACTTGTGGAGGCAGACCGTGCGTTGGTGATGGCCGCTCTGGAGTTTCACGACTCTATCAAGGTGCGAAAAGCTAACGCTGCTATCGCTCCGAATGGCTGGTTTGAGCATGAGAATCTTCATGAATTCGAATGTTTGGACGCGCTGGGTTCTCTGGCGTTCATCGTCTGGGACGATTCAGAATTTGCTCGTGAAGCGATCACTCATTATGAAGAATACGCGATGAACGGCGAGGGCAGTCATTCGCAACTAGTCGGTCTTTTCGTCGAACTAGATGAACCCGCAAGCTGGGGTCCATTTATCGATGCCTACAAGCTGTATATCAAACGATATGCGGCATTTTCAAACTTCATAGGGGCTTTGCCCGAGGAAGAATAAATATGTTGATGGTTCAAGCATCCGCGAACTCGACAACCATGGCCTTGCAAAAGGCCATTCTTGTTTATGGCGTGGCAAAAAGAAATCTGTACGATCCTGATCAGTCATTGGCCATAACCCATGCCACGATCAATGATGTCGAAATGAAGTCCGGTGCTCCCGTACTGAAGGCTGGACGTCTGATGACGCAGTCTGATCTGAATGAACTCGTTACAGGCTTATCGCAATCGCAGTCGCTTTCGGTTCCTTCGTGGATCGATACCACGATGCTGGCACTGGGCGCGGGTCGCATGATCTGGTACACGCCGGCATGCCAGCGGGCCATGTTCTTCAAGACTTCTTCGTTTACGAAGGATACTTTTGAAGCGCAAGGTCAGCTGCCAACGCCGGGGCTGGTCTGGCTGGTGATGCAGGGAGCCTTGTATGTTTACGCATACAAGGGCTCAGGCAGGCCTGACAAGGAAACCAAGCTGTATCAGGCTCCATTCTTCAACGTGTGGAGCCAAGGTAAGGTCTGTACCGGCAATGCTGCCATGCCCGTGGGGGATAACGCAGCGATCCCCCACATGTGGGTGGATGCCTTCTTCGGAAGCAATTTCACGCATCCGAACTTCAAGGAAAAGGACCGCCTTGTGAAAGGCGTGTGCCCCATCGATTTCTGGAAAGCCATGACGGAAAAACCTCTCCCGGTATTTCCTGAAGGCCGCCTGGTGGATCTGCCCCTCACGGTGGCCGACCTGCTGGCGCCGGACTTGAACCAAAAGCTTGGGAACATCGACCGCGCCGCTGGAGAATTCTGATGAATCTCGATCAGATCACGATGGGGGTTTTTCCACTTCTGGCCGCTTCGCAAACGGGTGTCCTTCAAGACCCCGAAAAGCACGGCGTTCGGTATGTGGCGGCAAGTGACGGTATGTGGCGTGCCATTGACACAGCGTGGCTTAAAGCGCTGACGCCGGTGGCGCTTTCCTCCAAAAAGGCTGTGATTCCCTATGGGCGCTTGACGCAGTCTGTTGAGTTTCTCTGCAGCATGCCGCCGGCAAGCTTGTGGCGTGAATTTGCTGTACTGGCCAAGTCAACGCTTCCCAATGAGGTTGCAGCTGCCATGGTCTGGAATGCAGAGCAAGACACTTGGCGCCTCGCTGCCAGGCAAAGCATCGAGGCCAATCCAGGCTTTGTGCGTTACCGCGAAGTCGAGCTGCAAGAGGGCGAGCATTTTGTCGTGGACATTCACAGTCACGGCAACCACTCAGCCTTTTTTTCAGAGACGGACGACTGTGACGATTTTGGAAGTACCAAAGTCAGTGCGGTGCTTGGATGCGTGGGTCAGGGAGCAACGCAAGTTCGTATCCGACTCATGCTGATTGATAAACACATCGACCTCAAACTCACTTGTTCCGGCGGGTGGGAAGTACAGGAAGAAAAACAGGAAATCATTCTATGAAACATAAAGTTCATCCAGAGCTTATCCGGCGTGCGATTAACGTGGTCGTGATAGGCGCCGGTGGAACGGGCAGCCGCGTGATAGAAGGGCTGGCTTGTCTGCACCGCGCCATCAAAGCCAAGGGTCACCCCTTTGGCCTGAAGGTGTCGGTCATCGATCCGGACACCGTCTCGGAGGCAAATGTCGGGCGTCAAGCTTTCTATCCCTGCGATGTGGGGCATTCGAAGGCGCATACGCTGGTCAACCGGGTGAACATGGCATTGAACGGTGAAGCGGTATGGACCGCATACTGTGAGATGGTCACACTTCAAACAGATTTGTCCAGTGCCGATATTGTCATTGGCGCTGTAGACAACCGCAAGGCTCGTCTGGCGATCCTGAGGTCGCTTGAGAATGTCAGTTCGGGCAACCGGTACTGGCTGGACCTGGGGAACCGGATATCGGATGGCCAGGTGATTTTGGGTGAGGTTACTTCGCGCAAGCGAAAAACTGACGACCCAGAGCGCCTGCCCCATGCCGGCGAACTGTATCCAGAGCTGATTGATCCGGCAATGGAGCCTAGCGATGATGTACCGTCATGCTCGCTGGCCGAAGCGCTGGAAAAGCAGGCTTTGTTCATCAATCCTGCGGTTTGCGTTCAAGCTATGAATTTACTGTGGCTCTTGCTGACCAAGGGTGAGCTTGAGATTCACGGTGCGTTCATCAACCTGGAGTTTGGAACCGTGTTACCGCTTCGAGTCGATCCCCAACAATGGGCGAGATTCGGTGTGGTACGTAACGGAAAAAGACAAAAGGTTGTTCGGCCTTCTGCGCAGAAAATAAAGGCGGCTGCTACTGCGTGAGCAGTTTTGCACCGCTGTAGTTCTTTGCTCATAGTAAAAACGTGTGGAATCTTCTTCGGAGGAATTTCAGTGCAATCCTTCTGAAAAGGAGGTTTGCCGTTAGGCCCCCTGGACCTAACGGCAAGCCGTGCAGCGATTTTTTTACACTCCATAATGGAGAGCGAAAGGAAATTCATGTCATCAACTGAGCAAATTGAAAAACCATCTTGGGTGGTTGGTTCGAGCGGTAAATTCAAATCAAATGCCGCGCTTGAAAACGTTTTCGAGAATGAAAAGTTAGTTCAACGTCAATTGGCCTTGGCAAACTTGTCTATGGTTGGGGCCATATTGGCTTATCAATTCGTCGCAAACCCAAAACTGCATGTCTTCAGGATCGAAGTCGAGAAAGTGGCCCGTTCCTTTTGTGAGGTTACGCTGGTTGAAGCATTCGACGCAAGTGGAAAGCCAGCCAGAGCCCCATCGATAGAAAAGTTAGAAAGCGATGAGGCTCTGAGTCTTTTCACAGCATTCAAAGTTAACGCCAATGGAGTTGCTGAAATTCAGTGTGGGCGTGAATCTATTGCAGACCTGCTCAAGATCGAGACTGCAGTCAATGGTGCAGAAGCATTTCACAAGTTCTTCCCCGACTACGCATAATGCGTAATCGGGGAAGATATTGATGGAGCATCACGTTCAAAACAAATTGAAATGCCGTTCCGTATTTTTTAAAATATCAGCCCTCTTGAGAGGGCTTTTTTGATGGTCCAGAGATGAATGATCGAAAAAGTCCTTTAAGACTTATTCTTTTTCCCCTTTCGGGGTGTTTGATGTTCAACCTTTCATGTACAGTGTTCAGGTTGAAGTTGGCTTTCCAATGTGGCTTGTAGTGAATATTGGAAAACTTTTTTAACCGCTTTTTATAAAGCATGATTTTTTAACCCCAGGGCGACAAACCCTGGGGTCTGTCGTTCCTTCTATGGAGAAACGACATGAATGCTCAAACTGATGCACGTCATAGCGCCACGGCAAAAAAAGGCGCTGATGGCACTTTTGATATGGCAATGAGCTATGGCTGGGCAAGCAGTGAAGCTGCCTGGGAGCCAATCGTCTCCCGCGCAAGTTGGAACGTTATGGATGCCCGTGCAGTTTTGCGAATGATCAGCTTAATGGAGGATGCCGGCATTGCCGATCTTCCTCGGGCGGCGGGCCTCATGCGCAATGCTGCACGCATCGCGAACAGCACGCTGCGTGATGCAGCCTTCAGCGATCCCGTCCGGCCACAAATTAGTCGGCGGTAACTCGGAAATATAGGCGGAGAGAAAGGTTGCATAAAGCAGCCTTTCTCCCCCTTCTTCCTGGTGGGCTTGGATCACGCCTTCAAGCCAGGCTACGAATTGATGCAGCTCGGCGGGCGCATCGGTATGCGGGGCACACAGCTCCATGAACGATTGCCGGTCCTCTTCGCAAGACCAGCGCACAAATCCGTCAACGATTTCCATTTTTTAACATTCCTTTGATTCAGTCGAGTCTACGACTCCTTTGGCGCCGGTCAACAGACCTGCAGCCGCGCTGAAATCCCTTCATTCATCCATCCACTACGTGCTCTTACTTCTGCAAACCACTGCAGTAGTAAGGCCGCTTGGTCGCGTCCTTTTTCCTTGTCTTTCCTCTTTTGAGGAAGTTTTAAACCTGCTGCTAACGCAGCGATTTATCTGGGAATCAACGTGAAAAAACCTAAAGTAATTTCCGTCAACCAAATGTCCTTATTTGGCGACGTTATTGAAATTGAGGAGCCGCCAGCGTCTGTAGCGGTCCTCAAACCGGTTGCAAAAGCCGTAGAAACGCTGACTAAGCGCCGGGAGATGTTTGTTCTGGAAAGCAAATACTTCGCTCAGCTGACCGGGCCTGCAGCCAAGGTGAAAGCCAACCTGGCAGCCGTCAAAATGGCCATGCAAGGTGGCAAAAAATCGCTTGAAGAAAAAGCGGTCATCGTAGCCTACAGCGGCTGGGGTGGCATTTCTGCCATGTTTGCCGATAACGGCGATTTCGAGGCCCAGCGGCTTGAGTTTCTGGAAATGGTCGGTGAAAAATCGTATGCACAGGCCCGCGACAGCGTGCTGACGGCTTACTACACCGAGCCAGAAGTAATCCAGGCCATGTGGGGACTTGTCCAAAAGATGGGTTTCAAGGGCGGAAAAGTCTTGGAGCCCTCGGCGGGAACAGGAAACTTCATTGGTGCCATGCCTGTTGCCCTGCGGGAAGCTTCGACCATCACCATGGTCGAGCCTGACAGCGTTAGCGCAACGATCTGCAAGGCGCTCTATGCGGACTCTGATACGTTGGTTCACACCTGCGGAATGGAGATCGCACCGCTGCGCAGCGAAAGCTTTGATGTGGTCATCGGCAATGTGCCTTTTGGGAACTACCGGGTTCATGACTCGAAGTTTGATTGCATGAAGCTGGTAATCCACGACTACGCGATTGCAAAGTCACTGGACCTCGTGCGTGCCGGCGGCATTGTGGCCGTGATCACCTCAACGGGAACGATGGACAAGCCGAAAAGCAATTTTCGCGAGTACATCGCTGAACGCGCTGATCTGGTGACCGCTATTCGTTTGCCATCGGGTGCATTCACGCGCCTGGGTGAGACGGATGTGGCGACTGACATTCTTGTGCTTCGTAAAAAACCAAAAGTTGCTGACTCTCATGTGGGTCACGACTTCAAGGTGGCTGAAGTGATCAAGTTGCACGAGTTCGGCAACATGAATGAGCGCAGTTATGACACGATCAATGCGTTCTATTCACAGAACCAGCGCCAGCTCCTCGGAATGCCCAAGGCCAGCACAAACCAGTTTGGTGCTTGCCTCAAGTTCGTGCCGGAGTTGGCCTGGGGTGAACAACTGAAAACCATGTGCAGCGATGCGACGTTGGACGGTTGGTACACGCACGAGGAACGCAAAGAAATTCGTGAGAATTTCGTGGCCGACATGAGCGGCTTGAAAACCATGGTGGCCAGCGGCTTTTTCTTTGACGATCAGGGTCAGCTGTATTACATGACCAACCAAAACGCTGAAAGCCAGGCCCATTTGCCTGAGCCGAAGCGTCGGCGGATTGAAGGAATGACGCATATTCGAAATTGCGTCGTGGAACTGCTGGAGTTGGATTCGGTGGGTGCGAACAGCACCTATGAACGCGCCAAACTCAACCGCTTGTATGACGCATTCGTTGTGAAGTACGACTACCTGATGAAGCCGTATAACCGGCGCCTGTTCAGCCTGGACAGCCATGCGCCGCTTTTGTGGTCGCTTGAGCGCTACGATGACGAAAATGAAAAGGCCGTGAAAACGGATATTTTCAGCAAGTCAACCGTAAGCGCTGCGGTGCTGTCTGATACGGCTGAATCGCTGTCCGATGCGATTGCCCTGTCTTACAACCGCTTCGCGCGGCTGGACCTGGCATTCATGGCCAAGGCCTTGTCGCTCGGTGAGGACGAGGTGGTGCAAAAGCTGCTTGACGCTAACCGGGTCTTTTTTGATCCAGAAAGCAGAGAGTATGTGGACTCCGAGGTCTATCTGAGCGGCAAGGTGCTCGAAAAGCTACTTGTCGCCCGTGCGGCTGCAGAAGGCGACGAACGTTACATGCTCAATGTTGCTGCCCTTGAAGCGGTGGTGCCGGCAACGGTGCCGCTGAGCAAGGTCAGCATCCAGTTGGGTGTGCCATGGATCGGGCAAGAGGATGTGCAGGCCTTTGTCGATGAAATCGTGACCCTGGATGCCGAAAAGGTCCAAGACTACAACGACATTAAAGCTGTGACAGTTACGCAAGTGATTGGCATGGCAGTATGGTCGGTGACGATGGGGAATCGATTTCAAAAGGAAACCAGGTATAGCGGTGATTGGGGAACAGCGCATAGGCCATTTGATGACCTGCTGAGCGACTTGCTCAATCAGCGCAGCACCACGGTTTACATGGAAATTGAAGTCGAGCCGGGCAAGACAAAGCGCATCGTTAACAAGGACGAGACGCTGGCGGCACGCGACAAAGCCGAGAAGATCCAGGCAGCATTTACCTCATGGGTCTATGCAGACCCGGAGCGTGTCCAACGGCTGGAGTTCACCTACAACAGCAAATTCAACGGGACACTCAACCGTGAATTCGATGGCGCGCACTTGGTGGTGCCGGGGCTGAGTTCGGCTGTCAAGCTGCGCTCGGACCAACTGGACGGCATTTGGGCCGGTTTGATCGGCGGCAACAAGCTTTACGCTTATGCCGTGGGTGGCGGCAAGACGCTGATTACCATTTGCCTTGCGCAGATGATGAAGCGTCTGGGTTTTGCCAAGAAGCCGACCATCGTGGTGCCCAACCACATGCTTGAAGAGTTTGCGGGACAGTATGCGAGGGCTTTCCCTCGTGCACGAATCCTGGCGGCCAGTAAAGAAGACCTGGAGGGCGACAAGCGCCGGGTACTGATGATGAGATTGGCAATGGAGGATTGGGATTGCATCATCATCACGCACGGTTCGTTCGGAAAAATTGCACTCTCTAAACAAGTTGTACAGGATTTCGCAGACGAGGCCGGTGAAAAAATCGATGCCATGATCTCAGGCTCGGATGATCGGAACGTGGTGCGCGAGGCCGTTCGGCAAAAGAAGACTGTCATTGCGAAAGTGATGGCGCTGGCTGAAAAGGGCAAGAAAGACGATGGGGTTTTGACTTTTGACCAACTGGGCATTGATCAGTTGCTGGTCGATGAAGCCGACCTTTTCAAGAATTTGTGGTTTCAAACAAAGAAAACACGGGTTCCCGGACTGAGCAGCGCTTGTAGTGGTCGCGCTTTGGATTTATTTCTGAAGTCGCGCATCATTTTCGAGCGCCGCAAGGACGGATTTGGTCTAGTTTTTGCCACAGCAACGCCGATCGCCAACACGATTGGCGAAATGTTCATCATGCAGACCTACTTGCAGCCTGACCGCCTCAAAGAGTTGGGAATCGATGGGTTCGATGCATGGGCGGCTAACTTTGCCCGTGAAGTGACTTCCATCGAGGTGACGCCCGATGGAGGTGGCTACCGGATGCACACACGTTTTTCCCAATTCGTGAACGTGCCAGAGTTGATGCTGATTTTCAAAGAAGTCGCATTGATTCGAACCAAGGCTATGCTGGCGCTTCCAGAGCCAAAAGTCGCTGGTGGGCGTCATTGCATTGTTGCCGCGCGTGCATCTGAAGCTCAAAAGGCCTATGTGCAAAAACTCGTGGACAGGGCTGCGGCTATCCGTGAAGGAAAAGTCAAGCCGCATGAAGACAACATGCTGTGCGTGACAGGTGACGGCCGCAGGGCCGCCCTGGATATGCGCTGTGTGGATGGCTTGGAAATGGACCACGCAGGCAGTAAGTTGAATGCCTGTATTGAAAATGTCTATCGACATTGGGCTGAAGGCCGCGAGAAAAAGCTTACCCAGCTTGTATTTTGCGACTTGAGCACTCCGAAGGCACATGGCTTTTCGGTCTATACCGACATGCGTGAAAAGTTAGTTTTAATGGGCGTGCCGGTTGAAGAAATCGCGTTCGCTCAGGACTACAAGACGACAGCGCAAAAGGGTGAGCTTCACCGCAAGGTTCGCTCAGGCCGTATCCGTATCCTGCAGGGCTCTACAGAGCTGATGGGGTTCGGTACCAATGTGCAGGATCGACTGGTGGCAGAGCACCATCTGGACGCGCCATGGCGTCCGCGTGACGTTGAGCAGCGGGACGGCCGCATCATCAGACAGGGCAACCTGAATGAAGAGGTGTTCATCTACCGCTACGTCACGGAATCGACGTTTGATGCCTACATGTGGCAAACGCTCGAACGCAAGGCCGGCTTCATCGCCCAAGTGATGGAGGGAAAAACAGAAATGCGTAGTGTTGAAGATGTGACCAGCCAGGCGTTGAGCTTTGCTGAAGTCAAGGCAATTGCCTCGGGTAACCCCTTGGTGATCGAGAAGGCGGGTGTCGATGCGGAAGTGTCGAAAATCCTCTCACTCAAAGCTGCTTGGCGCTCGGACCGCGAAATCGTGCTCTCACGACTCGCGAACTGTGTGCAAAGCATCGACTACAGCAAAAAGCGGATTCAGGCGTTTGAAGGCGACCTTGGATCGATTGGGAACGCAAGCGAAGTTACGCTGGGTGGAATGGTGCATAGTGCGTCAGATAAGACTGGGAAGTCTGTGATGGCGCACCTGGCATCGATAAAGGCTAGCGTAACGACCAAGGAGCATCAGTGGAGGTCGTTTGACGCCCTGCTGGCCGTTGGCAACATGAGCATCGGGTTGGAACTGCATGGAAAAATTGGCAGCGCAAGTTACAAGTTCTTTGCAAAGGGATCCTCTGGCGTGAGCTTTGAGTTCACGCTTCCCTACGGTGCGAAAGACATCGAAATCTTTTTGAGGTCTAAACACCTTGAAACGGATTTGATGGACAAGCTAAGTTGGTTCAGAACCCGGCTCATTGCGGACGAGGCTGAGTTGATCAACCTGAAACGTGGCGCTGAAAAACCATTCGAGTACGCTGAAAGGCTCGAAGCAGCGCTGAACAAGCAAGAAGAGATCGACAAGTCGTTGGACCTGAGGGCTGACGATGTTTCGACGCTGTTCATGGAAGAAGAAAAGCAAGAAGAGGCCGAAATGGCTTCATAAAGGCGAAAGCCCTACAACACCCTCACAAGGGGTGTTGTAGTCGCTGCTCTGCAAGAGAGCAGCGACTACAGCATCCACTGATTCGAGAACTGGAGTGGAAAAGCGGTGAAATAAACTCTTTATTCAGTTCGAATTTCGCTGTCACGACATTGATGATGGCGTCATGCAAAGAAGAGCTTTCCTCCAAACCGTAGCTGCCGGCCTTGTTGCCCCAATTCTGCAGCCGCATGTCATGGGTCAAACACAAGATTTCTGGTCAATGCCCCGAACGCTTCACCTGTACCGCCCCGCAACCAGGGAAACCGTCCATGCGACTTATTTCGCCAATGGCGAGGTCATTCTTTGCGAGTATGAAAAACTGTGCATCCTTCTTCGAGACGTTCAGGCAGGGCAGGCGGTGCAGATGTCATTGGTGACGCTTGACATACTGGCGGGCATCCAAGGCTGGCTTCGCGCCAACGGCATCAATTCACCACTGCACACAAACTCCGGTTACAGAAGCCCGCTCACAAATAATCATACCGAAGGGGCTGCAAAGAACAGCCGGCACATGTACGGCATGGCTTGGGATGGCAGGGTGCCGCAGGTGTCCACCGAGTCACTGGCGCGTTTTGCCGTGTACCTCAAAGGCGGTGGCGTAGGGTTTTATCAAGAGAAGAATTTCCTGCACATCGACTCTGGCAGTTTGAGAACCTGGCGGGGCTAACAGGCGGCCTAATTAGGCCGCCTATAAAAAAGACGCGAAATTTATTTTTTTTGTCGAGTTCCAAAAATGTCAATCAAAGTGGCATAGTAGCGACTGCATCCCAGATGCCGCTGCTTTTGCAGCATGAAACAAATTTCAGATATATTCTGAACGACTATAACTAGCGCGCATGCGCGAACGTCGATTCACCATCCTCTGGTGCATTCAACGTGAATCAAAAAAAGCGCATTCGAGCGCCACGGGCAGAGCTTTTCTCATCAAGCCCTGCTACAAATCTGCGCTGCTTAGGCATTCGCGCACAGTTGTAGGAACCTCTCACACTTTTGATCCAGTTGTTTTTCCTGTTTTGTTTAACAGGAAAACCCATTGGTTTTGCCTTTCTTAACTCGCTAAGTTATTTAGCACGAAAGGTAGTGTCATGTTCACTCTCAACAAAGAAGGTGTAATTTGGTTTGCAATTAGCGTGACAAGCGTTGTTGCAACGCTAATTCAGCTCAACTTCGCGTAGTGTGATGCGCAGCGAAGAGCTGGTGGTAGGCGTCAGCCTGTCATTCAAAGAAATCCCAGACGATGAGAATCTTGTCTTTTGTTTTAACAGGCTTGAACTCGCGCAAATCATTGCATCTGTCGGGCTTCCTTTTATCGAGTGCTCCGGCGCTTTGGTCAAGGGTTTCGGCGGGTATCTCGAAACAATCTGGATTTGCCGGGATCGGCGTGCTTTTGACCTGGACGCCACGTATGAATTGGTGAAGTACAAGGGGCAGTGCATTCATGCCAGTGAATTGAAATTCTAAAAAATTTGAATTTTCCTTCGGGAGTTTTTTTTTGTTAAGTTTGAACAAAAAAAGCTTCTGGCTTATTTCTTTTAAACTACGTCGCTATGACGAATGAAGGAAGATTTAATTAACCCCATCTATGTTTTGCTCGGTGCGATCTTCATTGCATTACTGGCTATTGTGATTGGAGCTCTGTTGCAAAATGGCTATGAAAAGTACAAGACTTTGCGTCTTGCGAGCCGAAAGAGAAAGTCATATGAAATGGTCATACTCAAAAGTCTGTCACCTGTAGTTGACATTACCAATCAACTCTGGAAATTATGATTCGGTAATTAAATACCATTAAAAAATGAATGCTCCTTCTGGGGCTTTCTTTTGCCACCAAGTAAAAGAAAGCCCCATCAGGGCAACACCTTTTTTAACTCGGCCCAAGTTGGCTAAAGAAAGGTATTTTTTATGGCTCACCAACTTTCGTTTACCGGTGGTTTGGCAGATATGGCTTACGCAGGACAGGTGCCTTGGCACGGCCTGGGTCAGAAAGTCGAAGCAGACGCATCCATTGAAGAGTGGATGGCACAAGCCAACATGGAATGGGAAATTAAGAATTCACCCGTCATGTACCAGAATGGAGAGATGCACGAGGCTCCGGAATATCGGGTTCTCTACCGCAGCGATACCAATGCGCATTTGTCGGTGGTCTCCGACCGCTACAAGGTGGTGCAACCAAAGCAGATGATGGAATTTTTCCGTTCCCTAGTGGATGCGGAAGGTTTTACCATTGAGACGCTGGGTTCGCTCAAAGGCGGTCGCCGCATCTGGGCATTGGCCAAGACCAACATCGAGGACACGATTCGCGGTGGTGACCTTATCAAAGGCTACCTGCTGCTTATCACGTCGTGCGACGGAAGCTTGGCAACGACTGCCAAGTTCATCTCGACCAGGGTTGTTTGCTGGAATACGCAAGCTATTGCCCTTGGCGAAGCCGGCCAGGAAGTAAGGGTGCGTCACAACACCACCTTCGATGCCAACGCTGTCAAAGGCCAGATGGGGTTGATCGGCCGTGTCGCCTTTAACGGGTTCATTGACCGCATGCGCAATCTGGCATCGGTCAATCTCAGCACGCACGATGCGAAATCAGCCTTGGGCTTGATTTTGCCGGCGCCAACAGGTGCAAAGGAACTTGAAGAGACGAAGGGCTTTCGCAAGATTCTGGACTTGTTCCAGGGTGGGGCGATGGGCTCGAACCTGCCTGGGGTGGCCGGTACTGCCTGGGGATTTCTTAACGCAGTCACCGAGTACACCGACCACCACATCCGTGCACGCACGACGGAAAACCGCCTCGACTCGGCCTGGTTCGGCGCCGGGGCGAATCTGAAAGCGACGGCAGAAGAAGTTCTTCTGACACTGTAAATCCGGAACGCAATCCACCGGTTTTGTCGGGGGAAAGAAACCTTTTATCAACCACAAGAAGCCACATTCAATTTTGAGTGTGGCTTTTTTTATTAACTTCAGGAAAAAATAATGAACATCAGTACCACTATTGGCGCTCTCAAACATGCCCTCCAAAATGTTTTGAAAGCCATCCATACCAAGCAAATCACTGCTGAGTTTTGCAATGGCCAGCTCCATATTCATGCTTGCGCAAATGGAGCACATGCAAAAGCACTCGTTCCATCAACAGGTACTCTGCCAAATTTGGTGTTTCAGCTGACTGCCAAGCTGGTGTTGAACATCATCAACAATTGCGCGACTGAAACCAAATGCAGCATCAGCCAGGACAAGGAGGACTTGCGGCTTTCCTTCGGCGGCGCCCGCATCAAGTTGACACGCTACACAGAGAAGGAGGTGGATTTTTTCAAGTGGAATTCAAAAGATGAACACAATGAAGCGATTGGGCACTTCGAATCGCAAAATCTCCGCAAGGCGATCATGTCTGTGTCACGCTTTTACAGCGATGACGATCAGCGGTATCAACTACGTGGTGTGTACTTCCAAAGTATCCAGGGCCGACTGGTCCTCGCTGCCACGAACGGCACGCGCCTGGCAGAAAAAATAACCAACTTGGTGGTTCGTGATTTCAGGCCCATGATCATCGGCGGAGAGTACGTTGAAGCGTTGGTGAGCATCATCAAGAATGATGAAGAAGACGTCGAGATTTCGATTCGTGGTGGAAATGACGCAACTGCGGTTATTTTCTCTACGCGCAATTTCAGCATCAAATGCCCATTGATCGGTGGTGCCTATCCCTCGTACCGTTCCATCATTCCGGCTTCAGACCATCATGTTCAGGTTAACGCAGCAGCATTGATCGCTGCACTGGACAGAATGGAAGCGGTATCTGGAAATTTCGTACATCTCAATTTCTCAAATGAAATTGTGACTGTCGAGACTCCAGACAACGATAGCAGTGAGCAGATTCAAGCTGAGGGCGATGACTTCACTCTCAGTCTGGCTATCCAGCCAAAGCTCTTGGCTATTTCACTTGCAGCCGTCACCACGGAAAAGGTTTTGATTGCTGTGTGTTTGGCCAATGGCAATACTTCTTTTTTGACTATCAAAAATACGGAGATACAAGATGGCTGGCTCGCGCTGGTCTCTCCTATCAAGAGGTCCAAAAATTGAATTAACCGGAATCAATCGTCAAGGCCCCTCAAGGGGCTTTGCTATGCCATCCCAAGGCATAGCAAAGCCTGAAGTTTTTAAGCGCTGTGTATTCAGCAAAACTTCAAAGGGAAATATGGCTTCCGACATTAAAAAATCTTCAGAATACTTTCTTCCATCAAACTTATATTTGGAGTGGCAAGGTTGCGAGCTTGAGGACTTTGTACCTGCAGCCCGGCAACGATTGGTAATGCAGGCGCATGAAGCTGCAGTAGTTGCAGGCCACTTTTACACTAACGACGTGAAAGGCTTTGCTGCCGATTTTCTCGCCGTCAGCCAAGACCTCAGACTTCTCAATAAACACAAGGTTCATGGGGGCGATGTGGGCTACGATATTTACTATGCAGGCAAGGCTGTCAATGCAGCAAAGCACTGGAAAGCAATTTCGGAAGTAAACCAGGCACTCCAGCCTAAGGTCGGGATGCCATTGGGGACACTTCGCATCAGTTTCAAGCGAACGACAAACGGCGTGATTACCAAAATCAACGGCCATGCGCTTGTCATCATTGGCAAGCGAGGACACGAGGTATGCACATTTGCCTGCGATGTGCTGCAGTTGCAAAACGCCTCTGTCAACGCATTTGACAAAGGTTGGCGCCAAAGCCCGTTGGTCAAAACCGCCTAGCAGTTTGCGTGACTGATAACCCCCTCGGGGGTTTATTTTTCAAGCTTGCTTGAATCAAAACGCTGTTGTGTTGTCGCCGACCGAAATTTGACCATCTGGTCAATATTCAATCGGCGCCAACACGCTGTTGTTCAGACGTTGTTTCCGCGTGCGGCAACAAGGTGTGAGCGTCGCTCATGTCACCTTCTATCGCTGCACCTGTAGCACGAAGGTCGCCGCCGATTTCCGGTGCGACAACCTTTTACGGAAAATTTCCGTAGTTGGAGTTTTGACATGCCAAGTATCATCAGTGACAAAGTAAAGGCCCGCAGCAACAGCAGCCGCAGTCTCCCGGTTTCCGGACACATCCGTTCAGGAACCCAGGCACTTATCAAAAGTGCAGCAGAAGCCGTGGGCGCAAAAGAGCTTTACAAAAAGGCAGCTTCGGGTGCGATGTCATTCAAAGACGCCGAAAAAGCGATTCTGGAGAAAAACCCAGCGTTGAGAAAAGCATTCACGCCGAAAAACACGCAGTATTTCAGCTTGTACGCGCATGAAACGGAAGGGGGACAAGCCTCGGTGGACAACATCATGCAGCGGTATTGCGAGGTGGTTGAAGGTGATCCTGTGCCTCGCCTGTACCAAATTCCAGTGGTGTTTCCTCCAACGCCGGCTGGTGTGGAAGGTTTCTTCAAGTCGGAATACAGCATGGCTGTCGGGGCCATCAAGTACCGCAGTGAGTATGGCGATGACGGCATTCGGCGCTGCGTCTATCTCAAGCCGATAGACCTCAAGGAACAAGCCCAACGCAAGAAATTCCTGCGTCGGGAGCCCACAATCCGCAAGGACTGTGATCCAAGTTCCTGCGATGAGTTCGGCTCAGGCGCCTGCAAGTTTCGGGGCCGCATTCACTTCTACATTCCTGGCGTGATCGGTTCAGGCACTTTTGTGTTTGAAACCGGTAGTGCCAATGCGTGTGAAGACATTTTTCTGCGGCTTGAAGACCTGCAGCGAAGCGTGCGTGGGGGGCTTCCAAGCTTTGATCCCAATGGAAATCCTGTGTTCTTTTTAACGAAGGAGCGCAAGAAAGTCTCCTATGTGGAAGCAGGGGTTGAAAAAAGCGGCATGCAATGGGTTCCAGTGCTCCAAACGACGCTGATCAAAAGCAGCATCTTGCTGCTTGAGGAAAAAGAGCGTTTACAGCTCGCGCCACCGGCAGCTGTTCCAAAGTCGCCTTCGGCGCCTGCGGGATGGCTGGGTGCTTCATTTGGGCAGTCTGTGCAAGAGGATGTTGTCGATGGCTCTGGCTCGGACGACAAACTGGCGCCAAAATCAAAAACCGATGCAGAAAAAGCACTTTGGGAATTGAATGCCCTTAATGAAGTACACAAATTGCCCATTGCTGAATACGGCGAAGCAAAGTATGGGGAAAATTGGCATTGCGGCGATGACGTCCTGGCGCTTCACAAAGATGTGACCGACATGATTCAATCATTCGGCGGAAACCTCGATGTGGTGCGTATATTTTTACCCCTGATGACATTGCTGCTGGCCAACATGATTCCTGTGAAGGAATTGGCTTTCCCATACTTCAAGATTTTCTTCGGTGAATTCAAGAAGCGTCATGTGCCGGAGGCAATGGCTCACATATCTGAATTGCTCAAAAGCGGCTCGGAGTTGGCAATTGCGCACATGAAGGCCAGGTTGCAAATAGCTGCCTGACCTTATCAGTGGGCCTGTTCACAAGACAGGCTCACTGAGGTTCTACAAAACTATGGATCAATGATCCAACTTCTAAAAAAAGCGCCCTGGGCGCTTTTTTTCTGCCCGCTCGAATGCTTTGCTGTGCCGCCAGGTAGATCTAAGCGCTCAGGTGCTTGAAGTTTTTTTAACACCCTGTATTGGGAAAGAAAGGTTCAAAAAATGAAATAAATTTGCCCGTATTAGTGCATCCAGCCGAACGGGTGAAATTCTTGACTTCTATAGTAATTAATGCTACACTTTGGACAATTAATGCATTCTAAGAAAGTATTTAAAACGAAGTCATTTGCCAGATGGGCTAGGAAGTTGATAAGTGATTCAGAACTTTGCGTTGCTGCTCTTGAAATTGAAAAGAATCTTTACGAAGCAGACTTGGGCGGTGGTGTTTGCAAGAAGCGCATCGCAGTTCCAGGGCATGGCAAAAGTGGTTCCACTCGTACACTTGTTGCCAAGCGTCATGAAAATGCAATATTTTTTATTGTTGGGAGGTCCAAAAGTGACCCTGGAGCTGATTTTTCACCTACGGAAGAAACTGTAGCTAAAGCATATGCGGGCCTGCTACAAAAAGCGAGCTTATCAAAATTGAATCAAATGAAGGTGAATGGAGCCTTAGTGGAGATATGCGATGACAAAGAAAACTGCAAGCGATAGTCGAGTTCTTCGAGAACTAATGGAATCAACCATCGAGTTAAGCGCGTATGGTCTTGTATCAAAAACGGATATGGCCCGAATGAAGGCGCTGTGCGAAGTGCCGCCTGAGTATCCACCGGAGCGCGTCGTGTCTATTCGAACTGAAATAGCAAAAATGAGTCAAGCCGTTTTTGCCTCGTTACTCAATTTGAGTGTTTCTACAGTTCAAAAGTGGGAGTCTCCTGTGGCGAATCAGCGCCCAAGTGGAAGCTCTGCAAAATTACTTCATGTGCTAGAAAAGAAGGGAATCGAGGGACTACTCATTTAGTCGCTCTGTTGAAGTTAACTCTTTATTTCGGATTAAAAGCCTCACATCCTGCAGCGGGATGCGAGGCTTTTTTTGTGACCTTGATCGTTTTGCTGTGCTTCCAAGCAGACCAAAGCGCTCAATCTTGAATGGCTTGCCCTTTTTATCTACCCCCGTTTAGGGAAAGAAAGGGAATTCGAAATGCTTGTTTTCAAACCAAATCAAGGGGCACCAACAGCAATGCCCATGAACGAAGCGGACCATGCCGCACTTGAACTCGCTGCCCAACTACTAGGACAGCCGAGTGTCGCGTTTCATCATCCGCAGTCATTTTTCGATGCATTGGATGCAGAGCTGCTAAGGCAAAAGCGGCGCATCATGCGACTGCGAAATGATGCCAAAAAGGCCGCGACGCTAATAGAAAAACTCGATATATTGAAGCAAGTCTCGCCAGCAGAGAATGCGCTTCATCGCATGCGGCTGTCAATTTTTGATGCGCAGGATGCAATTTGCGAGTGCCTTAAATCTGGCTCGAACGTTGCATTTGATTCTCATGCCGGCTTGTTTCCAAAAGTGGCTGCTCTTTTGAAAGCTACTTTTACCAACTCAAGTCAACAATAACAGTCATGGGCTGATTTGCTGCTTTTCAAATTTACATATTCAGGACAGAAAGAAAACGATGTACGAATGGAATTTGATCACACTATGGGCCATCCGAAAAATTACGTGGAGAACTGTTGTGTTCGCTTTGCGATCACGGCCTCCTGCAGTGTGTGGCCGGGGGGGCTCTTACGTTGTTGATCCAGAACTTGACTATTGATCCGGCCCTCGGAAGTTTGAACACTCTTGGCGCGTTGCCGGAGGAGGCCTGTTGTGACAATTTAAACTTCCAAGGGCCGGATCAATAAGTGCGCGACAAGCTCCGTCCTCCCAGGCGTGGCGGGGTCACTAGCGCCACTCAAACCCCTTTCGAGAGGTTTTCTGATGTGTCTCTATGGACGCATTAGAAAGCCTCTGGTTTGGCCCTTTTTTAACAACCTGTAATGGGTAATTAAAAAAGCTGCCCCCATTTCGAATGCGGGCAGCTTTCTAAAGCTTGCAAGCGTGAATTTTAGAAAGCCTGTGCAGCTTGCCCCGTCGGCAACTCTGGCCTGATTGCCGCAGTTTCCCGCACAATTTCGATGATGTCCTGAACTGTCGCGCAAAGCGCATCGATACCATTGGCGCCGTTATCAAGCTCAAGCAGCCGTAGGCTGTCGATGCGCTTGCGCACTGCGTCAATAACGGAGGGCAAGTCGCTATCGCGCATGCTGGTTAATCCCGGAGTCCACAGCCGTTTTGCCTCAGCCGCCCGGTGGTTTAACCGTGCTTCACGCACTTCCTCGGGGCAGTTGACATGAACCACCAACGAGTCTGGTGGCAGCATGGCAACATGCTCTGGCTTGGCCGGAAAACCGTCAATCACAACGGGAGTGATTTGGCGGTGCTTGCCGATCTCGAACAGTATTGCGTCTATCAGCCTCTGACTCATGAGTTCGCCAGTGCGATACATAGCCAATTCGACAAAAAGCCGCAATGACATGTTGTTCGGCCGTTTCCCGGCTCTTGCCAGTCTGCCAGCGTCACCCATGCTCAAGTGAGTCCAGCCGTGCTTGCGTCTCAAGTGGTGACCCAGGGTGGATTTTCCGCTACCGTGCAGACCTGCCAGAAAAGTAACGGGATGCAGAATTAACATTGCAAGCTATGCGTGGTGAATGCTGAGATTAAAAATGGAGTTTGAATTTCCGAAGCCGCCGCACTCCGTCACATGGGCCTGGGACTTGACGATTTGAAGTTCTTGTTGCGATTGTTTGATCTTGCGAATGAAACGCGCCAGGAACTCCTGATTTTCAGGATTGCTAATCGTTTCAAGGACTTCGACGCATTCTCTAAGGCAATCAACCGCATCGCCAAATTTCTCGTGCGCGAGCGTTTGGGAAAGTTTGTGCGGAAGGTTGCGGCTTTTGTTTTCTGAAGGGAAAGAAAGTAGTGTCATCGCGAGTGCTCCTTTAGATGAACATATGTGCTTGATGCACGGGATTGGACAAGACCGTTATTTGGGTTTCGACAGTGAATGAACTCTATCTACATCATCGAAAAACTTGCTCTTTAACTGGGTAGGCTGGCTCTGGAATTCGATCCAACTCAAAAAAGCCAGACCAGCAAGCAAACAGACTTTGACTGTCTGCTTGACAAGAGTGGCTGTACGCTTCATGGATGGCGCTTGTGTCATTACTGCCAAGCTTGCGAACTATTCAATTTGCTTTGTTGAGAATCTGTCTAGCGTGACCGTGTCGTCTTGGATATTTTTCATGGACACTTTTTTGTTCACGCGCGCAACCAGATCGACGCTGATGGGCTCCTCGTCGGCGCCTTGATTCAATGCATCATTGATTGGGCCTTTCAAGGCCAAAGCATTCACATCTGCGTTTATTTCGGGACCGTACCCAAGCGGAAGCGGAGTCGGATAAGTCACCGATTCACGGGCAGCCATGGCCTGGCTCGAAGCGGGTTCTTGCGAGGCAACCGGAGCTAATGTTGCATTCGGTCGAGCTGACTGTAGCGATGGTTTTGTCGGTTCAAGAGCTTGTCCATCCAAGGCTGCTATCAGTGCAGGCCAGTGAATCTGGCTAGAACGAAACCCGACATACATGCTGCTCGCAACTACCGAGCAAAACATGAAAGCCCAAAATGTTTTTTGCACATACGTTGGCTTTTCAACATAAGCCATAGGCCCATTAGGGGGTATGTCGTAGTCACGCCAAAACACGTCCTCGACGGTGCCTGCAGGCATCGAAGGCTTGATTTTTTTGAGTTTGACGACCCGTGCTCGACCTATGCCGAAACGGGGAAAAATAGGATTGATACGTTTTGCGGCCACTCACATATTGGGCGCTACTATTTTTTACATTTCTTTCTGAAAACTATCAAAAAAAGAGCGTAATTTCAAATTTATGGCTCTTTGCTAGCTTTTTTTTGGGGTTTTTTTTAGGTCGTCCCAGACTTGGAGGCGGCCTAATTAGGCCGCCTCGCCTGGTTTGCAGCTGCCTATATCCAAGTCTTAAGTTGTGGCGAGTTTCGAAAAAACTCTCTTGATTTCGAATGTAGGGACAAACAGCTATTTATTCGGCATGAATTTGAGCCAGATAGTTTTCAAAATCAGAGCACCACAACTTAATGCGAAAGAATTTTTATGAGTGAACTCAGTAACAGCCATGATCTGGGTACATCCAGCCCCAGTGGCGCACCGCTGACCGAAACCGAGGTGGCACTGCTTGAGATCGATGAAGCGGCGCGCATAGCCTTCAAAAGTGTGGAGGATGAACAAAACGAGGCTTTGGGTGCGGCGCCGGCCCAGGCTGCACTTGCAGACAGTTATGTTGCACGCCCGCGCGTTGATTTTTCGACACTGACCGACGAACAGAAGAAAGACCGGATCAAGGTTTTTACAAAGCGCGCTGCCTCTCAGCGTGATAGGGGCCGGGCTGAACTTGAGCGTGTCTATGCCGGCGCGATGTCGGTGAAGATGAATGTGTCCTGGAACGATTTGACGGTGGCTTCGTCGTGCGAACGCTTTTTGGGTATGTGCGATCTATCCCCCTACACAATTGGCCGGCGTGGCCCGTCAGTTCTGGGCAGCAAGGCAACCACAACGGTTCTTGAACAATTTTCAGCCTTGGTCGAAAAGTATTACGAAGCGGGCATGCTTGCTAAACGCGGCGCCCAAGCTTTGTTCGATGCAGAACGCGACCATGTTTTTGGTGATGACGAATGGGTTACGCCGGAATACACCACAGCGGCGTTTGCGATGGTCATTCATGCCAAAAACCGCAGTACCGCACGCATTGTTGCCGGCATGGCGGCATGGGACGAGGCGATTCGCCTGGCCAGCGTCCTGGAATGGAATGGAAAAATCGAAACCTCGAAAATTTCAGACCTGCGCGAGCAGGAGCGAAAAGGGATGTACTCGATTTTTTCCTTTGCACGTCGCTCGCTGATTGGTCTCTACAAGGGCACGCTCAAGGTGGAAGCTACCAAGCCTGCGAAAGAGTTGGGTGCGCCAGCTGAAGCAGTACCGGCCGCTGCTGATACCGAACTGACGACTGCGTAATCCTTTTTCGGATTGCGCTCAACGAAAAAGCGTAGCCCTCGGCTGCGCTTTTTTTATTTCGATTTGGCTTTACAAGTAACTTTTAGGCGCATCCATGCCCGACTATTTCAGCGATCTGAATGAAGGTCAATTCCAGGCGGCAAGCTGCGAAACGCACTGCTTGACTATTGCAGCGCCTGGCTCTGGCAAGACCAAAATGCTGTCTGCAAAGGCGTCATACCTCTTGTCACAAAACAAGACGGTTACGGCTGTCACCTTTACCCGCGATTCGGCCCTTGAGCTGCGTGACCGGATCGTCAAACAGGCCGGCATCGATGTGATGTCGCGGTTGCTGGTGGGCACCTTTCACAGCATTGATCTGCTGATGGCCTTCCCCGGCAAGGCGAAATCGGCCATGGGTTCCAAAATACTCAGGCACTCCCGCTCGTCGCTGTCGCAAAGCTGGGTCATCGTCAAGGAAGGCAATCGGCGCAGTGCCGTGGCGCGTGCCTTTGACGCTGCCGCCGTGCCGGGGCTCGAACTCGATGATGCCACCGCGCTGATTGAAGGCATCAAGTCGGGCCAGGTAGCGCCCAAGTGCTATGAAGAAGAGCTGCTGGTTAAAACGTACACCGATGTGCTTGAACGCCATGGCGTGATCGACTTCCAGGATATTTTGCTCAAGACCAATGAAGGGATCAAGGATGGAAGGATCTCGACGCTCAGGACGGACTACCTCCTGCTCGACGAGTACCAGGATACCGACTTGCCTCAGCTTACCTGGACCATGCACCATGCCAAAACCGGCTCCATCATCACCGCAGTAGGGGACGATGACCAAAGTATTTACGGTTTCCGAAGGGCGCTCGGATTCGGCGGCATGCTCAGCTTCGAGAATGATTTGCGCGCTACCCGTGTCGTCCTGGGGCTGAACTACCGTTCACACAGCGAAGTGCTGGAGCCGTCAGCCAAGCTGATTGCGGTCAACTTGAACCGCATGGACAAGGCTTTGGTGTCCAACAAGGGGCCGGGCGGCGCCACGGCATGGGAGCGGTTTGCCTCGCGCAAGCTTGAGGCCATCGCGTGCGCCCAAACCATCAAAACGTCCCTTGAGGAAAAGCAAAGCGTCGGCGTGCTGGCACGAACCAATAAACGCCTTGATGAGATCGAAACGCAATGCATCGCCTTGGAGATACCCTACAGCCGCTCAGCCGGTGGTTCAGTGCTGAAGACGCGGGAAATGTCAGTGTTCATGTCCGCACTGAGCTGCATGACCCGAAGCAGTGCAAAGGACACCGATGAACTGCTGGCCTGGTGTGGTGTCGATGAACAAGATCTGACAGCGCTCTACCAGACATTCGGTGATGGCTTGTTTGACGTGGCGCGAAAACGCACTGACATTGGCAAGGCTCCAATCAAGGACGCAACTAAACTCCTGGTCGCAAAACTTGCCAAGTCATTTTCTGACTGGAAAGCGTTCATCAGAACCGGTGGCTCGTCGATGGTGGTGGACGGCGTTGTGCAATTGCTCGGCAGCTATACGGAAGACAAATATTCCAAAAAAATGCTTGAGATCGTTGCAGGCGTTCTTACCCCGCCGATCAATGAGAATGTTCCGCTGAACAAAGCCCAGGAACATTTTGAATGCAGATTGAACACCATTCGGGCTGCAATGGAGCGTCCAAAAACAAAAGAGGATGAGGCTGGCAAGCCAGTGGTCTTGATGACTGCGCACGGCTCAAAGGGGCTGGAGTTCGATATGGTGTGGATCGTCGGCGCAGAGGAGGACACCTTTCCTGACAAGGCCAGCTCTGTGCAAGAAGAGCGCAGGCTCTTTTATGTGGCCATGACACGCGCACGCAAGCATCTGTGGATTTCGGCCAGCGGCAAACTTGATGTGTCCCGGTTCGTCTTTGAATCGGGCGTGCCACGTGTGCCTGACGGCACCTTCCAGACCTACGATGGGGACCACTAGCAAGGCACGATCACAAGCGGGCGTTCTCCGCAAAAGCGTTTCACTAGCGGCCTAATTAGGCCGCTAAATCTGGCAGGGATGGGGACAACATCAAGCTGCCTTCCTCAACCAGTTCGCGGGCATTTTGGGCTTTACCACGCATGGCCGTGTTTTTGAATCCGATATAGGCCTTTGTTACGGGATACAGGATGTGCTTGCGCTGCTTGCGATCAATGATACCCAGGCGTTCGGCAGTCAGAAGTCGAGCAACGCATGCATCCCAGGTTTTCATGGCACGCAGCCAAGAAGAGCTGTTCGCGCTGATGATCTTGACCTCGACCCGCAGCATGTTGAGCCATGACGTGTCCACGTCGCTGAACAGCCCCATGCTGGCAACCTTGTAGAGTTCGTCAATCTGGTGATGCAGTTCAGCCAAATCTTCCTGAATCAAGACCCGGTAGTCTCGCTTGAGCCCAAAGACGTACATCTTGGCAGATACGATGTTCCAATCCCGGCGAATTGTCCTGGAAACAGGATGCGTCAGGAAAAGCACTTCTTTTTTCACTACAGCCATGTTGCATGCAATTTCTTCGATTCTGTCGGCATTTTTCATGAACTCAAGCGGCCTCTCATCGCTGCTGAAGTAGCTTTGTTCGGATTTTACTTCAGTAGGTAGTCCTTGGGACGATAGCAGGTATGAACTCATGGCGTGAATTCTTCACTATGTTTGGGCCATATTCCTGGGAAAGCGTGCCAAAAAAGCTGGTTTTTTGCGCTATTCAAATGCCTTGGCTTCAGGCATAGTTGAGCAATCGTTTTTCTATGTTCTGACTTATTCAGAAAGAAAAAATGCAGCGATCACTCCCTGCCTTTACGAATGACTCCCGTATCGAAATACCTTTTAGGTATCTACTGAAGACTTGTCACTTCACGGGTGAGCCTGCCTGTTGTGCGCGTCATGCTCCTTCGCGCTACAGCAAATGGTTCCATAGGGACTGAGACGACTACTCCTGCTCGCAGGATGGCTTGTGCTGGTTCCATTTGGAATCATGGTAGTTTTACCCCCAACCACCCGCCCTGTGCAGGTGGAAGGATTCTGCGCAAGCGTTGCATGCCAAGCCAAACGGCTGTTATGCAACGCTTGGCTTGGCCTCCCGCCAAAAACCTACTTCTTAAAAAGTCGTGTGGCCGCCGAATGCCCAGAACACAAGCCGATGCGTGTCATTGCTCTGTGTTCTCGGTAGTGGTCTTGCACCCAATCAGCTTTGCTGCAGATACTGCCCCGGCAAGTTTCTTTGCGTCGAAAACTAAGTTTTGAAGAATGCCTGCTAGCTGGCTCCTTTTGAACCACGCGCTTTGACCTGTGCAGGGTTGTGGTGCCATGGGCGCTCACAAGGCTCAAAGCTTGTTTGTTTGGCTCCCTCCAAGCAATCGCAGAGTCAGCTGTCACGAACGCGCTGAAAAATTCGACTTCTTTTGAAAATTAAAAGGCGCCTGTTGAGGTACCGTGTATGCACTAGTGGGTCAGTTGGCAACGGCATCGGCATTCTTGTCGCAACTATGGTCTCGGTCACAGGGGGAGTAGCACTTACTTTCCGCAGGGAATGCTGGTTTGATTGCCAACTGACCCACTAGCGCGCCACTGAAGCCAGCACGGCGAAAATTCGGCACGGCAAGACATGTTTTTTCCAATGAACGCAAACCGCTGTCATTGGAAAGCCCGTGGGCTTAACCCTTTTTTAACCTGGCGAAATTTAGCCAACGAAAGGACATTTATGAACGATCAATCTGGAAATCTCTCTCTTCTCATTATTGATGACGATGCGAGAGAAGTGTTCGAGAAAAAGTCCAACTTTCAGTTGGATCTTCTCTCCGGCTCCGTTAAAAAAGCTATGAATGGCGCCAAGTCTTCGGACTTGTGGATGTGCCCGATTGATGACATTGTCATCATGGAGGGCTTCAATGTCCGCTCGGAAACGGCGCAGTATAGGGAAAAGGTCGAGAAATTGGCCAATTCAATCATTGAAAATGGATTTTATAAATCCAAGCCGCTAGCGATATTCGTAGGCGTGGATGCCGAAGGCAAAAACGTCAATTACCTTTACGACGGTCACCGTCGATACGCGGCCGCCAAGCTTGCGATTTCCAGGAACTTCGAACTTCCGAACCTACCCTGCGTAACTTCGCCAGCCGGCACATCGCTGGAAGATCTAACCATTGCCATGGTTACGATGAACGATGGCGATCCAGTTGACCCGTTTGGAGTTGCCATAGTCTGCAACCGAATGATAAAAGGTGGTACGCCGATTGAAGAAATCGCCAGGCGACTGATGCTTTCACCGACTTATGTGAAAGACCTGCTCACTATGATGGCTGCACCCCGGGCCCTTCGCAACCTGGTTAGTGAAGGGCACGTGTCCGCTACGCTGGCCATTTCCACCATCAAGAAGCACGGTACTTCGGCACCGGCGGTCTTGCAGGAGGGAGTTGAAAAAGCCAAAGCGCAGGGTAAAACCCGCGTGACCGGCAAGACGCTCGCTCCAGAAAAAGTCAAAACCATCAAGCCGGAAAAACGCGATCTGCTTCAGGTCGCAACCGACTGGCTAGCACGAAATGCGGACCTCGCAGACAAGGACAAGCGCGTTTTCGAACTCGCCGCCTTGCTGTGTGAAGTTAGCCCCAATGAAGTTGAAGGACGGTATGCGTTCAAGCTGAAAGACGGCGCGCAACCTGACGCTACAAACTCACCGGCAAAGTCTTCTGGTAAAGAACAACTGGCGCTCGCACCGGAAATTCTCACTTGAAAAGATCGAGTTCGACCGATTTTACCCCCCCAATTCGGGGGCTTTTTATTGTGAAACCTGCGCAATAAAAAGCTTCTGAGCTTTCCTTTTTTTATCAATCCATCATGGAGAAAAAGGAAATTTATGACACAAGGAAAATACGCAGGGAACACCGTGCGGGTGGCTCAGATGACAGACTTGCACTACTGTGCAACCAACCTTGAAGAATCGGATCGATGCTTCACTGCGGCGGTCACAGATGCGATCGAGAAACAAGTCGATTGCGCCCTGATTACCGGCGACAGCACCGATCATGCGATGGACGCCCACAGCCCGGCTTTCGTGGCGCTGGCCAAGCAAGTCCAACGGCTTGCCAACCATTGCCCGGTACTCATGCTGCAAGGCACCTTCAGCCATGAGCCAGTTGGGCTTCTCAAGGTACTTTCTATGGTCGGGGCAAAATTTCCGATCATGATTGCAGAGAAGATCAGCTCGTTCGGATTGACCAAGTCGAAAGGGTTTGAACTGATCATCCCCAACAACGACTATCGCCTGGTATGCACGGCTATACCGACGCTCAACAAAGCCGATATTGCGGCCATGACCGAGGACAGTGTGGGCGCTGCGGCAGAAGAAGCAGGGCGGATCATTTCGGACCTCCTGGCCAGCCTGGCGCCTATGAACAGGGCCCTGCGCCTACAGGGAATTGCGTCGATGGTGATCAGCCACGGCACGGTGATGAACTGCCTGACAGAGCACGGCGTGCCCATGGCGGGTTTTGACCACGAGTTCACGGCCGGCTCGCTATTTTCAGCGGGCGCGGACGCCGTAGCGCTGGGTCACATTCACAAGCATCAATCCTGGGAGAGTGATACGCAGGGATTTCGCCAGACCATTGCCTACGGGGGCTCAATCGGGAGATTTCACTACGGCGAAGAAGATGCGAAGGTTTGGCTGGAATGGCACATGACAAGCGGTCAGGCTTCGTTTGTGGCTTATGAAACGCCGGCTCGTCGAACAATCGATATTTTCTTTGACGGCCCGCCGGACATGGAAAAAATCCGTGCAGCTGCTGCTCAATGCGAAGGCGCCTTTGTTCGCGTTCGCTATGAGGTGGACGCAGAGCACAAGCAAAGCGTTGACCGCAATGCCATCAAAGCCATCCTCGGGTCAGCCTTGCACATCCAAATTGAAGGGACAACGCTGGCTATCGAGCGGGTGCGGGCCAAAGGCATCAGTACAGAACCATCGCTGGTCGGGAAACTTGAAAAGTGGTGCGAGGCAACTGGTACCAAAGTCGGCATCCTGCCAGAGATGCTGACCATGATTCAGAACCAGGACGCTCAAGCGCTGGTGGACAGTACGATGAAACGGATCATGCAGCAGGTGATGCCAGTGGCTGAAAAGCCCATTGAAACCGCTGCAGCTGAACCAGCCAAGCTTGCCACGGCGCCAGTTCCAATTCCAAAAGTTGATGTCAAAAAAGAAACGATGAGTCGCGGTTTCTTTGAAGATGACTTGGCGATTGAGGATCGCACGCTATTTTGATGCCGTAATCAGCCGGAAGGCTTCTTGCGCAAACCCCAAAACCCTTTGCTTCGCAGCAGGGGGTTTTTCTTTGTCTCGCAGGCAAAGAAAAGCCTCAAGTCCATTCCTTTTTAACTACGTCGCTATGACGAATGAAGGAAATCTTTGAATATGCCACCCACTCAAAACGCAACAACACTCGGCCAATTTCTCTCGACCGACACCACTGCAGCGCTCGAAAAGCGTCGCAGCCGGTTGCAGCATTTGCTGCTCACCTCGGCAGCAACTTTCGAGGCGCGTGAACGCATCGAAAGCTATACGGTTCAAATCGATTTCGAACTCATGGAGCGGGTTGCAGTGCAGGAACCTGAAACAGGCCGATGGCATTGATGCGTTCGAGTTTGGTTAGCAGCACTTCGCATTCCTCGCTGTCCTCAAGGATCGCAAGGATGCTCCTGTTAACCAGGCTGTTGGCATCTGGACGCGACTTTAAACGTTCAATGAACAGGGCGTTGAACGTCTCAAAATCAATGCGCTTGCCCAACAAGGCCAGCGCCTCTTTGAATTCATCTTCAGAAAAACTGCATGGGACAGACAGAAGCCTTTGAAAAAGCTTTTCTCTGTCCCCTGTGGACCTCGATGGGGCTGCCAGGTTCGCCGTATTATCAATCAGCAGTTTGATGTGTTGTGCCATAAAACCAGCTTATCACCGGCCTTTTGAAGTGCAACTATTCAAATTGAAACCGGTTGCGTTCACTGAGCCCACATTGAAGTGTGGAATTCAATACTTAACGTGTTCGCATTTACCATGTCATTGCTGGGCCTAAAGCCTCAAAATACAACCCTCTACACCTGTAGTACAAATTTCTCATCCACGCTGTGGACTGGTTGCACTGAAGTTGATCTTTCTGCGAAAAGACGAATGCCTGTTGAGGCATCCGCCTTCTCGTCGCGAGGAGCTTTCCGAATTTAATTCATTAATTTGGAAGGAATTTTATGCAAGTCAATAAACTCATGCTTGAGCATTTCGAGGGAATCGAAAGAGGTCGCGGCAAGGATCGCATTGAGGTGGACTTCACGAAAGTCAATCCCAATGCAAAACTGGTGGCGCTGTTCGGTCCCAACGGAAGCTGTAAAACTACTCTGATGGACAACATGCACCCCTACCGGGTCATGCCATCGAGAGCGACTTCACCAACCCCCACGGCGTTCAGCTACTACCTTCACGTCATACCAGGCAAAAATGCGCTGAAAGATATTTTCTGGTCCCACAAGGGCCGTGAATTTCGCAGCGTCATTCGAATTCGGACAACGGGAAAGACGAATAAGCAAGAGTGCTACCTGACCGAAAGGGTGGGTGAAGACTTCTTGCCCTATGAGGACACCACCGGGCTGGTTAGTGATGGCAAAACCGATACCTATGACCGCGCAGTAGAAGCCATTCTCGGGAAACCGGAAGTGTTTTTTGCCACGCAGTTCAGTGCCCAGGGAAAAAAGCCGATCAGCACCATGACTGCTGGTGAAGTCAAAGCCCTCATGGCCGCGATGCTGATTATGGGCAGCTTCAAAACGCTTTCTGAAAAAGCCAATGAAGTGGTCAAGGGTCTGAAGCCGCACCTCAGCGCATTTCAGTCGCAATTGCTTCCTCTTGAGACGAAAATTCTCAAGGAACAGTCGCTGATTGAACTGCGCGGTAACCTGCAGCGCGAGATGCAAGTCAATGCTGAAAAAGTTTTGCGGCAAAAGTCGCTCATCAAGGAAGGCAGTGCAACGCTGTCGGCCTTGGAGCTCAAGCTGTCCCAGCAAGAAAGCGTGCTGGCCCAGCGGTCGTCGCTGCAAATGCAGCTCGGATCAGTCGTGTCTCAAAATGCGGCTGAACTGGCTGCCTTCGAAGCGAAGCAGGTTGCCGAAAGAAAATCAGTGGAGGCGGCCGATCAAAATAGCCGCAATGCTGTACGGGTCGCGCAGTCTGCATATGACGATGCTTCGCTTCGGGTCACCGAGACGATGGCAGTCATCGCTACCGAGAAAGAGATTGAGCAAGCGCGGGTTTTTCACCAAACCAACGTGCCGGTTCTTAACAGGCTTCGGGGCCAGCAGACTGATTTGTATGTGGACATCAACAAGTTCAATGAGCTCACCCAATTGGTAGCCAAAATGCGTGAAAGCTTTGCAGCTGACAGGCAAACGGGCATTGCCATGAGTGAGGCGGTTGAAACGGCCAGACAGATAGCGGCCTTGATCGGTGAGGTGCCATGTGCGGGTCACCGTTTTTCGGGTTCGTGCAAGCTTCTAGCCGAAGCGAACGGAGCTGCTGTTGGCTTGGCGGGCAGGCAAGCCAAGGTCGTCGAGTTGAGAACCCGCCTTCAGGGGGATCAGGTCAGGATCAAAAACAACAATGCAGAGCTGCAGCGCCTGATTCAGGTCAATGCTGAGAGGGAGGTACTGTTGGGCAAGATCGCAGCCCTTGAGCTTGCCTTGAGTAATGCAAAAGCCGTCCTGAAAGGGGCTCCTGCGCTTGAAAAAGCAAAGCAGCAACTCGATAGCTACCGGCAGTCTGCGTTACAAGCAAAGTCTGACCTTGCCAATGCAAAGACCATTCACACAGCAGCTCTGGGAGCGGTGAACAACATCCTGGCCAAGCAGCAAGGTGATAAGTCGATATTCATGTCTGTTCTCTACAAGGAAAAGGACAGGATTCAATCGGCCATCAGCGAGTTGCCGGTCCTCATCCAGGACTATGAAGTCAACGAGGCAAGGAAGGCTTGGCAATATGCCGAGCTGATGCTGGAGAACGAAGAGAAATTGCGCGACGGGCTGGTCAGTCGTTTCAATAATGTGGTTTTATCCATCAGTGATATAGCTGCTTCAAATGCAAAAATATCGCAAGTCACCTCTGTGTGCGATGCAATTTCCAATGAGATTTCTCAGTGGAGTTTGTTGTCGCGTGCGATGGGAAACGATGGGATTATTGCCATGTCAATCGATGACGCGGGACCCGAGATCAGCGCTTTGTGCAATTCATTGCTCAAGGACTGCGCGGGCGGTCGATTCAATATCAGCTTGAGCACGCAGGCCGCTACGGCTGGCGGAACGCTGAAGGAAGCCTTTCTCATCAACGTCGAGGACGTGGTGCGCGGTGGCGAGCCGACAGAGCTGAACTTTATGTCCGGTGGCGAAAAAGTTTGGATCAACGAATGCCTTGTAAGAGCGATGGCGCTGTACATGTCGCAAACGACGGCATCAAGCTTCAAGACCCTCTTCAGCGATGAGGCGGACGGTCCCCTGGACCCTGAGCGCAAACGGCAATACATGGCGATGAAACGCACTGTACTTGAACGTGGCGGTTATGACCGTGAATTCATCATTACCCAGACACCCGAGCTTTTGCTTATGTGTGACCAGGTGATCGATGTGACAAAACTTTAAGGAAATACGGACAGGCTGTGAAGCCTTTCCACTGCCGTTCCGAGTGACGGCAGTGGAAAGGGTGTACGCCCTTTGCCTTTTTTTTGGTTCAAACCAATTTTGAATGAAAGGCATAGGAAATTATGGAAACAGCAGCCGTACAGGTCAGTGATTTTTTTGCAGGGACTCTGGCGTATGTGCCAACCCACAAACAAAACGAATTAAAAAAATGCGCTCCATTTGGTATCGAGGAAGTCGAGCTAATGCTGCCGTCATTCCCGGAAGTGATGGTCGCTGATATGGAGCTTTGCTTTCAGCGCTATCGACGCGTGAAAGTAAATAAGGATGAAGTTGACGAAGACGGGGAATTCATGGATAAGGCGAAATATTATGCCGAGAACGGGGAAATGCCTAAGTCGCAAAGAAAATCTGCGGCTAGCGCCAATCTATTTGGAGCTTCAAAAGGGAAAGCTACAGCACTCCAAAAGCAGTTTTATGAGTGCATTGCATGGCTTTTCGATATTTACGAATCCGAATGCAGGATTCCGTTTGAACAGGCTTGCCTGAATCTCGCAATGGAGCCTGAACTAATCCGCAACACCGTATCAGCTGCATTCAGTGACGACATCCGTGAGTTCATCTTGATGTATTCCTACGCAAATCCAATGGATGCAAAACGTGTGCAGCGATGCATGCGTGGTTACATCAACTTCTACAACTGATGACTCATGAAATCACCTGGTATTTTGGATAAGAAATTTACGATCAACTGGGCAAAGCTTGGCTTGCTGTTGATATTTTTTCCGTTCTTTTTTGCAGGCTACATCCTGTATTTCATTTGGAAGCGAGTGAAATAAATTTATATGAGGGCTTGCCCTCAAAAGAACTCATCCGAGTTTTTTTGAGGTGGTCATTCCATCTTCGATCCTATTTTCTTTAACTAAAGGATTCGAATTTCATGTCATCACAACCTAAACAACCAGCCATCGAGAAAATCTTCCAGATCATCGCTCAGATGACCGGATTCGTCATTGCCACCCTGGTGAACTTCGTCAAAACAGTTTTCAAGGAAATCGTTACATCAGAGGAAAAACTGATTGATGAAGCTGCCCTGAAGGCCAGCCCCATGCAAACTGCTCAGGCAGTGTCAGAGGGGGGGCATTCAAGCACAGTTCCAGAAGCCATTGCAATCGAAGTTGCGGTATCCCACTTGCAAATGCACAGCGGTGTGATCAGAGACGCATCAACCAAGGTCATAAAGCTAAGTTTATTTGCGGGCTCAAACCCTCGCATTGAACGCCTGCTGAGTGTGCCTTGCGAAAAGTTGCATTTTCAACGCATCAACTGGCGCTTTGATCGGATTCGGCTTTCTCATTTCACACCTGAGAAAGCAGCGAAAAGCGATTTGCCTTTCAACTACGAAGGTGCCAAGAAATATTCGCTTGCGGATTTCGATGCAAAAGCCCCACACGGTCACCTGTCCAAGCAAGTTCAAAATTTTGCTGAGATACCTTTCTTATCCAAGGGGGGGTCTCCTGAAAAAGTTAGTTCTCAAGAGGAACAGACGGACAACTCAGTTACATCGCCAACAGGCTGTGTGACTGAAGCAGAAGGGACAGTTCTCAGTGCCAGCTCGGTGGTAGTTGCTCCTGAAGGAAAAGCGGAATACAGGAGTTTTGCGGTCGTTTTATCTACCGCAACAGGTGATGTGACGTTTCAAGGTGTCGATCTGGAAGTGCAATTCAAAAAATATCACTATTCCATTGGCGATCTGGTCAGTATCAAAAAATCTTCCTCGAAATTCGAGTTCACGAAACCCAACAAGAAAAGTGAAACAAGAACAAAAAACGTTTTCATCATTACTGTTCTTAAAAAAGCGTAGCCATAACTGCGCATTCAAACCATCCGGCTCTAGTAGCCGGTTTTTAATTCACTAGGAGAAAAAACAATGGCATCAGTCAACAAAGTAATCATCGTGGGTAATCTGGGCAAGAACCCTGAAATGCGGAGTTTCCCAAGTGGCGACCAAATCGCCACTGTCACTATTGCCACCACCGACAAATGGAAGGACAAGCAGTCCGGCCAGATGAAGGAAGCCACCGAATGGCACCGTGTGGTATTCAACGGCCGTCTGGCAGAAGTTGTCGGCCAGTACCTGCGCAAGGGCTCGCAGGTCTATGTCGAAGGCAGCCTGCGCACCCGTAAATGGACCGACCAGAGCGGCGTTGAAAAATACACCACTGAAATCCGCGCCGACCAGATGCAAATGCTGGGAAGTCGCCAGGGTAATGACAACGCCGGCCATGGACAAGATGACGGTGGGGGATATGGTCAGGATGACGGTGGCGGGTATGGGCAGCATCATGGTGGAGGGTATGAAGAACCTCGCCAGGCTCGCGCACCAGCTCAACGCCCGGCATCAGCACCTGCACCGAGGCCACAAGCACCGGCGCCACGGCAATCAGCACCGGTACCGTCTCATGCTTCCAGCGGCTTTGACGATATGGATGACGATATTCCTTTTGTCTGTGGGTCCATGTTTTACGACATGACCACCAGCAAATCAAGAAAGATGGCCCGTTACGACTACTGATCCGTAAGCGTCAAGTTCCAATCGCCTGCGATTGGCCTTGATGTGAACGCTGAAAAGAAACTGCTATGCAGTGCAAACCTCTCGGGGTTTGCTTATCCGCTTCGTCGAGCGGATAAGCAAAAAACCGAGCAAGGCACGGGTGGTTTTCAAACAAACCCCTTTTTGGGAAAGGAAACCAAATGGCAAGATTAGACCTAAGCAAAGTAGATTGGTACGCAACGCTCCCTCGACTGGGGATCGATCCCAGCACCATTGAAAACCCGAGAAGGCTGGGTCCATGTCCGATAGAAAATGATGGGAGGACCCGTTTTCGTTTCGTCAACAAAGATGGTCGTGGCAACTGGTTTTGTAACTTCTGCGGAGCAGGCGATGCGGTCAAACTGGTGGCGCTCGTCAATTCGAAAACTGATGCCGAGGCAATTCTCATGATTCGCGATCTGGACAATGGGCCAGGCATCAAGGGACCGCCTCAACGGCTAAAACCCATCGTGGAACAGCCAAGGGACGTCACCTGGATACGAAAGCTGCTGCAACAGGTTTGGGATGAAACCAAGCCAATTCAGGGGTCGGCTGTCGCACTGTACATCGAGCGCCGTGTACCTGGTTTCGATCTGAACTGGCTTTCAAGTTCACTGGCTTACCATCCTGATCTGTACCACGTAGATGAGGTGACCAAGAAGAAGAATGTTTTTCCCGCGCTTGTCGGACGTGTGACAGGATTGGATGGAACGCCTGTCACGCTGCACAGAACGTATTTATCCAAGGATGGCTTTAAAGCAGCTGTCTCACCAGGGCAAGTCAAAAAGCAAATGACCGGTGTGGCAACGCTCAAGGGCGAATCCATACGGCTCAATGTGCCTCGCATAAAAACACGCGTTGCAATCGTGTGTGAAGGCATTGAAACTGGACTTGCGCTGGTGGCCGCCACTAAAAATCGCCATGCGGTTTTTTCCGCGCTCAATGCAGGCAACTTGGCCAAGTTCATGCTGTCCAGAGCTGAATTTGATTTGTGCATCATCTGCGCAGACAAAGATGTTATGAATATCAAGCACGGCTGGCGACCTGGTGAGCACTTCGCGGAGATTCTTAGCGAAAAACTCATAAGTGAAGGCTATGCTGTCAAGTTCCGGATTCCGCAAGTTGAGCAAACTGATTTTGCGGATTTATGGATGGATCGCTGCAAATGGCTCAAGCTTGTGGCTTGAAAGGAAAAAAATCAGCCCGGTGCCTCGTTAAGAGGGGCCGGGCTTTTTTACGCCTGTACTTTTAAAACCTGGCGATGGATTTTAGGTGTTTTCTTCTAATCGATGACGTTTTTTAGGTGGCCATAAATTTACAGGCGGCCTAATTAGGCCGCCTGTGGAGATCTGTGATCAAAACAATGTGCCTTTGACTTTGAGCTTGTTTCGGTGAGAAAAACGGTTTGGCAGGTTTGACACTTTTTGGCTTCTACCTTGCCACCATGCTGGGCCATGGCCAATTCCCTGGCTTGCACCACACTGAACGCATTTTTGCCGAACAAGGATTGCTGTTGTCTAAAGCTGCTTTGCAGTGCAGTAGGAACGTCGCTGCGGTTGACTGCGTAGCTCATAAAAGCACAAAACAGTCCGGCTCGAATGTTTTTATCAGCATCGGTCAAGCACTCTTCGACGAAGGGCGTGAGGGTAGGTTGCTCAAAAACCTTGAGCGGATCAAGCTTCATCATTGCCTCAAGTTGTGGCATATTTTGTTCCCTGTTAGAACGATTTAATTTGCAACCGCAATTGCTGCTACAAACTTTAATGTAGTTCCTTTGGCGCGGCTTGCGATTTATTTTGTCTTTTTAGGAAAGAATTCAGGGAGTTTTTTAGGCCTTAAAACAAAAAAACCCGCCATGACGGCGGTTAAAAATCGGATAAATTGGGTGTTTAGAGGCACAAAGGGCACTTTGAACCACCTTCATCAAAACGGGCTAGATATTTCCCTAGGCACCCCTTGCAGCATTTGACAACCAGATGAGTGTGTCGGCTTTGAGGATTTTGCTCATTGTGATAGCCGGCGATCAGGTTGAAGGCTCGGGAGTAGGGGAGGGCGTAGTCACTTTCAATATTGCGAAAAGCCCCGTCAACATCTTGACCCTTCGGGCCTTTCCACTCACCTGCAGTGATGTTTGAAAAATGATAGTAAGTATGGGGAAGAGCAAGTTCCCGTGGCATCGCTGTCAATGCCTTTTGATACATCAAAATAAACAATGCCCCCTGAAAACGCCTGTCTGTCGTCTCAAGGTACCAGTCGTGGTTGCTCGGGAATTGACCACTTGGGGAAGAACGATTGTTTGTCTTTTTCCATATCGTTTCCCCTTCTCTCTTCGTCAATCCAAGCGCATGTACGATGATTGGATTTCGAGCGAGCATCCTGGCCATGTAAACAGCCCAGGGATAAACCGCCTCGCTTTTTTTTAGCCGACTCATGTTTTTGAGCGGGGCTTGTATGGTTCAAGGGTAATGTGCTTGGACAGATTTCTCAGCATCTGAGCTGAACTAAATCCAGAGCTTGCCAAAAGCGTGACCTCTTCGACAGTATTGACTCTGAGAATCACCAACGGCAAGCCCAGGCGGCATAGGTCCAGTAGATCCTCTTTTTCGGCTTTTTCATATGCATCGAGGACTTCATCGGTTGTCCCAAGGAGCATGGCAATGAGTGGCTCTTGCTTGCGAAGTCTTAGAGCAACTTCTATCAACTCCATGACAACTTTGTTAACTTTATTGATCTGTGCATGAAACGCTGGCGATGTGACGTGACTAGGAAGCAGTTCAGCGTCGTTTCCATGGTTATCTGGCATTTTCTCGGTGCTCCTTTTATAAATATTTTCTTTTACTCAACATCAAGGGCTACAGCTAGTGACCGCAGGTCGGCTGCAATGGCTTTGAACTGTTCTTTGATGGCGGGGGCGACCGAAGCCATTCGTTCCGCTAACGCTTTGGGGTATTTGGCGAGCATCATGGATACGTCTGCTTGTAGATCATCAAGCGCCACCTTGGATTGTTCTGTCAGCGAAAGGGTTCGCTGTAGTGATTGAAGCTTTTCGCCTTCTTGTTTTAGCCGCGACGAGATTCGTTCATTTTCATCCTTCAGCTCACTATTTTCCTTAGTCAGAGTTTCTTTCAGCTCAACTTCACTAGCGACGCCTTTGGGAAGTGCATATTTAATCGCCTCAACGGGCGTTTTCGCGTCAATTTGTGCTTGTTCTGCGATCCCTTTCCATCGCATGGCTTGCGTTTTACGCTCTTCCAGTCTTTCGCAAAGCTCGACATTGGTTTGCTCAACAGCGGAAAGTTTTTTCTCAGCTTCCAATCTGGCAATGGTTTCACTGCTTAACTCCGCCGCTATTCTGCGAACATCTTCAGCAGTGATTTTGCCGGCAGGATCTGCTTGCAAAACCTCTTGAACGGCAATCAAAGTTTGCTCATTTCCACCGATCGCAAACAATGCTGCCCGAGACATCTGGTCGAAAAACTCGATGCCTTCTGGATATTGTTTTTCATGATTTACCAGGGCTGAACCAGTTCTAACAGCGGCTCGAATGTTTCCATCGCTCATGCGAAGACGGGCGAAATTACGAGCGCAAAAATCTTGCCAGCCATTACAGTTTGTACCTGTAGACGCGGCGATATAGGCCTCGTGGCAGTGATACATAGCCACACATAACAGTCGCGCACTGGTGCGAATGGCAAGCTCAAATTGATGGACCTGCAGGGCATGGTGAATTACGGAAGAGGCGCTTGCTTCATCGAAATGATCACCCTCCAGCGAGATTGTCGGCGCGATTTGTCCTATGTACCCAACGGCGGGTGAATGTGAATTGATCAACTCTAGCGCTTGCATTGGGTTACTAAGTCCGTGGGTCATAGGGGTAAAGTTTTAACTGTCAAAATTAATTACTCAGGCTCTCACAACTATGAACCAGTCGTATTTCAAATACCGAACGAAAACACAATCATTTCAACTGACTTTCGAGAGAAGCGGTAGTTTAAGGTTCCATAGACCGGATATAACGAATGTCAAAGATTACAGCTAGACTCCCATGAAATTTTCTGCTAAACATCCAAAATACCTTTTTTCTGAGATGGGGCATGACTACTTTGCTCAATTGCTTACTGCCTGCGTCGGTGGCGAGCCAGCATTTCGTAGCCAGTATTTGCCGGTTGCCGAGCGCCTGGCTTGCACCGTTCAAGATTTGCCTCTCGAAAACTCCAGCTTTGCCTATGCTGGTGGTGCGCTTCAATTCGGCCTGTTAGCCGGATTAACCGCTCTGCGGCTTTGCGATGGGGTGATATTTGAGCCGTCAGCATCTGCTCAAAAGCGCATGCTGGTGGAGCCTCAATACAGATACGCAGCCTGGTGTGCGACGTTGGCAGGAGTGCCGCTGATCGTTGATCACTATGCGTTGCTGACCGTCAATGACAAGCCGTGGAGTTTCGCTTTTAGCCCGTCTTCACTCTGGGAAGCCTGTGGCACTACTGGTTCTTACGGTATTGAATGGAAGCCAGCGTCAAAAAATCCACCAACCCCATCGCTCGGATTGATATTGCTTTCGAGTTTTTTTTATGCCGGGCAATTCACTGATTTTGACTCCTCGGTCTTGGCAAGCATGTGCCAATCAGTCAATCCTGGACTTACTCAGTCATCAGGCGAATCATCCTTGTCAAAATTGGTTCGTGTTGCACAAGAGAAAGTCAAGGCTACCGAAAAGCTTCGCATCAGCAGAGTATTTGTTCCTGGTGAGGCACAGGTCAATACAGTGGCTTCTGTGATGCAGGCGCTTCAAACCGTACCCGCTTCAACCACGACAGAATCAGCGATTGTTAATACTCCTAAAGCAAAATCAATTTCATCAAATTGTGAAAATCAAAAAATATTACAAGTAGTAACATTAAATGTTGCTTCAGAGCAACGTACAAATCAAATAAACATAAATTCTTTGACTGATTCGAAGTTGAAACTGGAAAACGACCAAAAACTGGAGAACAAATCCGTGCCTGGCATACCTCCGAAAGTAACATTTTGGTTAAGAGCCTTGATTAGTGACGAAGCAATGCGCCTGGCATTCAAGTTTTTGCCTGACCAGGAAATGGTTGACATTACCGGTGCTCAACTCAGGTTTGGAGTAGTGGCCAAGGAAATGTTTGAGCTGCTTCATTCTTCAGGCTTTGTGCATTCCAAAGTGGGAAATTTGACAGTAAGACTCAATAAAGAGTTAACCGCCGTGGTCCAAAACGAATTCAAAAACCTTGGAGTCACGCATGCGTAAATACGAAGATATGTTTCGGCCAGCACATGAGGGTTATGCCGTTGCCGGTTGGGCAGCCGGTGCACTGCTGCTCGTTTTGTTCAGACCACCATTTTGGTGGGCAGCGTTCCCAGTCATTCTTGTCATGCTGATGTTTCGAGGTGGCCAGCTCGAAACACTTTGGAAATTTCGCTTGTCGCTCGCTGTCATGCTAGCGCCTACCATTCCAATTCTCACGCTCCTGGCCAAGTCGCGCCAGATGCGAAAGCAAAAAAAGAGCTTGTATCTAGGGCGTGGTTTCCAGTGGGGTCAGCGCCATGCGGAGATTGCGCAGCAGGTGATGAATCGCAATATCACCGAAATACCTGACCTTCCTGATTTCCTGAAGAAACACATCGAGAAGATTCTCGAAACGCCACCCCATGATCGCACAGCGATTCAAAAAGCAGCCTCTGTCTTCGTCAACCGGTTGATGCCAAAGCACACAAAGGTCATGAATGAAGCCGCTCTTGGCCTGCCCTGGATTCACGGCATTGGCGCGGTGGAGGATGAAGACATTTCCCTTCCGCTCAGTGTACTGACCGGCCATACGTTGATTCTTGGCACGACTCGCGCTGGCAAGACGCGACTGTTTGAATTGCTCACCACCCAAGTAATCGATATGGGATCGGCTTTGATTGTGATCGACCCGAAGAAAGACAGAGATTGGGTCAATCGCCTGCGCATGGAGTGCAAGCGCAAAGGGCGGAAGTTTCTCTATTTTGATGCCGCCAAGCCATCCGAATCTATCCGGATCAATCCACTGGCCAACTGGAACAACATCAGTGAGCCAGCTACCCGGATTGGGCAATTAGTGGATGCAGATGGGAGCTTTGCCGCCTTCGCCTGGAAAACGCTGGTCCGTGTGCAGCGCGGCCTGGTGGCCGCTGGCGAGAGGCCCAGCATCAAGAACACCAAGCATTACGTTCAAATGGGCGTCGATTCCCTGGCTGAACGTGTGCTAACGGTTCACTTCATGAAAAAGTATGGTCCTGAATGGGACAGGGACATCAAGAATTCCGGTGTTAAGGATGGTCCCGCAGGTCAAAAGGGGCCGCCTAGCCGGCTCGACTTGATGATTGCCAAGTTCATCAAGGACAACGAACCAGACGATGCAATCGCAGGATTGATTTCCATGATCACCCATTCCAAGGAACATTTCAGCAAAATGATCCAGGTGCTTGAACCTATCCTGGAGATGCTCGGTTCTGACGAAATTGGTGACCTGCTTTCGCCTGATCCGACAAACCTGGAGGACAAGCGGCCGATCTATGACATGCGCAAAGTCATCGACGAGAAAGCTGTTCTCTATGTGGGCCTTGACTCCCTGTCCAACAAAACCATCGCGCAAGCCATCGGTTCGATCTTATTGGCCGACATTGCTTCGACGTTGGGCTCCATCTATAACTTTTCCTCCAACCCAGCCGACTGCTACTTGTTTGTTGATGAAACCGCTGAAGTTGCCAATGACCAGCTGACCCAGATTCTGAACAAGGGGGGCGGGGCAGGGATGAAGGTGTTCCTGGCCATGCAGTCCATCGCTGACTTGAGCGTGTGTTTTCAGAGCAAGAAGGATAAGGCGGAGCAGATGCTTGGTAACTTGAACAATCTGATCTCCCTTCGCGTTCAATCGGTGGAAACGGCGCAGTATGTGTCGGACAAGTTTTCGGAGGTCGGCACCCGTGCCATGGACGTTGCTTTTTCCTCAGGCTCGGGTTCTTCTGAAGCGTTCACTGAGTTCCGCTCCAACGTTTCGCGCAGCCTTAAAACCACCAACACTGCGCTTGTGTCCCCGGCGCTGCTGACAAAGCTTCCGCCGCTTCACTATTTCGCCTTCATTGCCGGGCGAAGCTATATCAAAGGGTGCTTGCCCTTCATTGGCGAATAGACAAGTCAACCACCCCGGCCTAAAGGCCGGAGCTTGAAGTCGAAAGACAACGAGCCAGGTTGAAACAGGGAAAGCGGTATCCAGTCCGCTACGTTAGTCACAGGTCGTTCAGACGCACCAGCGAATGCTTCCTCAGTTCGCTGCTCTGCAAGGCTTGGATCATGCAGACCAAAGGTAAAGGGTCGAAGGTTTTAGTCGCTGCTCGCAAGAGCAGGAGCCGGTTATTGACATTCCCGAGGGGAGATTTGCCGAAAGGCTTACGTCACAAGGCCCGTAAGGGCAGAAGGATTTGAAATGGCAGTGTTTGTTTTAGACAGGAGCGCCAGGCCACTGATGCCGTGTACCGAGAAGCGGGCCAGATTGCTGCTGGAACGCGGGCGGGCGCGAGTACACAAGGTCATGCCGTTCACGATTCGTGTCGTTGACCTCGAAGCCGAAGATTGCGAGTTTCAGGCGCTGCGCGTCAAACTTGATCCGGGCAGTAAAACCACCGGCATTGCTTTGGTGCGGGAAACAGCAGAGAAGAACGGTGTGGCCGTCATCAACCTGTTTGAACTGATGCACCGTGGCAAACAGATCAGCGAAGCACTCACGGCACGGCGTGGGCATCGCAGAATGCGGCGCAGTCACTTGCGCTACCGTGCGCCCCGGTTCCTGAACCGGGGCAACAAAAAGTCAGGCTGGCTGGCACCAAGCCTGCAACACCGGGTTGATACGACGCTGGCATGGGTCAATCGTCTGGAGCGCCTCGCGCCGGTATCCGCCATCAGTACCGAACTGGTTCGCTTTGACATGCAGGCTTTGGAAAATCCTGATATTGAAGGTGCGCAGTACCAACAAGGAACGCTTGCGGGCTACGAGGTGCGTGAGTACCTGCTTGAGAAATGGGGCCGGACTTGCGCCTACTGTGGCGCCAGGAACGTGCCACTGCAAATTGAGCACATCCACCCCAAGTCGAAAAGTGGCTCAGACCGCATTGGCAACCTCACGCTGGCTTGCCAGTGTTGCAACCAGAAAAAAGCAGCGTTGCCCGTTGAGGTGTATCTAGCCAGGAAGCCAGAGCTGTTCAAACGTATTTTGGGGCAGGCCAAACGGCCCCTCAAGGATGCCGCAGCGGTGAATTCGACCCGTTGGGCCTTGGTAAATGCCCTCAAAACGACGGGTTTGGTGGTTGAAACCGCATCCGGCGGTAGAACAAAGTTCAATCGAATTCAGTTGGGAATCCCTAAAACCCATGCGCTCGATGCTGCCTGTGTCGGCTATGTGAACTCAATTACCGGCTGGCGCAAGCCGACCCTGTGCCTCAAGGCCATGGGGCGTGGAAGTTACCAGCGCACCCGGCTGGACAAATATGGCTGTGCGCGCGGTTATCTGACCCGTTCAAAAAGCATCCAAGGCTTTCAGACTGGCGACATGGTGAAAGCCGAAGTCACCCAAGGCAAGAAGACCGGTATCTACACCGGACGGGTTGCTGTCAGGGCATCGGGCAGCTTCAACATTCAAACCCGTCATGGTTTGGTCCAAGGTGTATCCCACCGCTATTGCACCGTAGTGCAGCGCGGCGATGGATACGGTTATTCACTGGTGGCAAAAACGGACGCGACAGGTACGTCACCAAAGCAGGGGGATGCTTTGCATCCCGCGCTCTACCTCCCCGGCCTGAAGGCCGGGGTTTCACGCGCAAACTGATGATCGAGATAAAAAATCAATTTGCAAACCACCTGATTTTCTGGTCGTTTGCGCTGCCGCTTGTTGGCGTCCTGGGCTTGCCTGCGTTGCTTCCTTCTGGGGACTTCGTGATTTCCGATGCAGAAGTAACTTTCTTCAAAAATGTTCTTGCCAAGGATACGGGCGCTATTACCGCATCGTGCGATGCCTTGTTCAACAGCCTTTTCGTCAAAACGCATATTGCGCCGGCCTTCAAAGAGTTTTTTGCTCCCGCATTGAGCGCTGGCGAGAATCCCCTGGGCTCGATGGCAAACAAATTTTCAAGCGACTACAACAACGCGCTGTGGCTGATGGTTTACCGTGGCATCTGGCGGCTCACGGGCTTGTGGACCATCGTATTGTCAGTGCTAATGTCTTTGGGAATCCCATTCCTGATCGATGGTCTGGCCGTTCGTGCGCGAAAGTCTTATAACTTTCAGTTCCACAACCCCGTGGTTTTTTGGACCGCTTCTCACTCGATGATTCTGGTGGTCGGCCTCGGCATTTTTCTGCCCTTCCTTCCCTATGCCCTGAATCCTGGGCTGCTGCTGGGTTTTTGTGTCATGTTTTGCGCTTCACTATGGATTACTGCGGCCAACTTCCAAACCGGCAATTAAAAGCTCGATGCTCGCAGGAGGCGGCCTAATTAGGCCGCCTTTTTTTTAACTATTTTGAATCATCGCTAAAGAAGTGCTTTTTTCGACTGAGGTTAAGCGAAATATTTCGGGAACATAGCGTCTGCATCCTGTCCCGTTCCTCAACTGTTTTTTAAAAGGTATTTCATGAAAATTTCTCCTCGCGTTTCCCATGCTCGCCCTGCTCTGAAGCAACAAACTGGTTTCACCCTGGTCGAGTTGCTGGTGGTGGCAGCCATTATTGCGATTTTGACCATCGCTGCACTTCCGCAAATTCAGGCCTATATCGTGAGCGGCAAAGTCGGGCCTGCGAACAACGAAATGCAGCGCGGCTTGACGCGTATGAAAATCAACGCCGAAGGCAACGGCACGACCCCGTACAGCGGTGTCACCACCGCAGTGTTCGCAAACACCATGCGTGATGGTTCGGTCTTCACCGTGGCCGGTGTGGCTGGTGCTGCAACCATCAAGCATGGCCTCACAGCTTCGGGCGCTGGTGTTGTTGCTGTCGCACCCGCAAAGATCGTGGCTACTGGCGATGCATTTTCCATCACGATGAATGGCGTGAACCGTGGCGCTTGCCCCGATATTGCCGCAACGATGCAAAAGTCTGCCGCCCAGATCGACATCAATGGCACTACTGTCAAGCCTATCGGCGGCAAATTCGATGGCGCAGCGGCCACCAATGCCTGTATTGATACCAACACAGATACCAACGTGTTTGTTTTCACTGTTCAGTAATCAGCTTTGCTTCGCATAGGGGAAATCGCTGATTGCAGCGATTTCCCCTTTTTTGTTTCTACCTCACAAGGTGCAAAAGTCAATCACCCCACCCTGAAGGGTGGAGCTTGCGGAGAAATCCAAAAAGCTAGGTTGACCAGGGTAGTGGTAGCCAATCCACGGCGTTAATAACAGGTCCTTCAGACACACCAGTGAGTGCTTCCTCAGCTCGCTGCTCTGTAAGGTCTTGATCATGCTGGACAAGGGTAAAGGTCCGAAGGTCTTGATCGCGGCGCGCAAGCGCTGGAGCCGGTTGTTGACAGTCCCGAGGGGAGACCGTGCGTCAAACGCCCTTAAAAGCGTTTGACAAGCGGCGTTACAAGGCCCGTAAGGGCTCGCAGCCTGGAATTAGACAGGCACCTTATTTCGAAAGAAGGCGAGATGGCGGTTTTTGTATTGGATCGGAGCGGGCAGCCGGTGATGCCCTGCAGCGAAAAGCGCGCCCGGCTGCTTCTGCAGAGCAAGCGCGCCAGGGTTCACCGGGTCATGCCGTTCACGATTCGACTGATCGACCGAAGCCAGGCCGACTGCCTGCTCCAGCCGCTTCGCCTCAAGCTCGATCCGGGCAGCCGGGCCACGGGCCTGGCACTGGTGCGGGATATTGAAACCATTGAGCCCGCCATGGGTGAGGTCACGCGCGGCGCGGCCGTGGTGAGCCTGCTTGAGCTGGAGCACCGCGGCAGGCAGATATCAGAAGCGCTCACTGCGCGTCGCCAGATGCGCCGCCGGCGCCGCAACCAGCTGCGCTACCGCGCCCCGCGTTTTTTGAACCGGGGCAACAAGCAAAAAGGTTGGCTCGCGCCTTCGTTGCAGCACCGGGTCGATACGACGGCGGCCTGGGTAGCACGCATCCAGCGCTGGGCACCGGTGACGGCGCTCAGCTCGGAACTGGTGCGCTTTGACATGCAGCAATTGCAAAACACCGAGATCGAAGGCGCCGAGTACAGCCAAGGCACGCTGGCGGGCTACGAAGTGCGCGAGTACCTGCTGGAGAAGTGGAAGCGCACCTGCGCCTACTGCGATGCGCAAAACACGCCGCTGCAGATCGAGCACATCGAGCCCCGGGCGCGGGGCGGCAGCCACCGGATCTCCAACCTATGCCTGGCCTGCCAGCCCTGCAACCAGAAAAAAGCCGCGCGCACGCTTCAAGATTTCCTCAAGAAAGACCCCAAGCGCCTGGCGCGCATCCTCGCGCAAGCCCAGCGGCCGCTGCGCGATGCCGCAGCGGTCAACGTCACGCGCTGGGCGCTGGCCAACGCACTGAAGACCACTGGCTTCCCGCTGGAGCTGGCCTCGGGTGGCCGGACCAAATTCAACCGATGCACGTTGGACGTGCCCAAGACGCACGCGCTGGATGCGGCCTGCGTGGGCCAGGTGGAGGCCATCACTGGCTGGCAGCAGCCTGCGTTCTACACCTTGACCATCAAGGCCATGGGCCGGGGCAGCTACCAGCGCACTCGGCTGGACGCCTACGGCTTTCCAAGAGGCTACCTGATGCGTGCCAAGTCGGTCCACGGTTTCCAGACCGGGGACCGGGTCAAGGCCGTCGTGCCCCAGGGCAAGAAGGTTGGCACGCATGTGGGGCGCGTGGCGATCCGCAAGACGGGCAGCTTCAACATCACCACGCCGGCTGGCGTGGTTCAGGGCATCAGTCACAAGCACTGCCGCATCGTTCAGCGGAACGACGGGTATGGCTATTTCTTCCACCGGGCCGATTTAACACAGGACGCGAACAGGTAACGGCCCAAAGCGTAACGGATGCGTTGCATCCGGCGCTCTACCTCCCCGGGCTGAACCCCGGGGTTTCACGCGCATCATGATGATAAAAAGTAAGCAGCGCGGTTTCACACTTGTCGAACTACTAATTACCTCTGCTATTGCGACCATCATCGCCATCGCCTCCGCGCCTGCCCTAGTTGCCAAAATCGAGGATGCCGGCATGGAAGGTACTGGGGTTTATATGGCGATGGTGAAAACCGGCTTGGAACGCTATAACCTCACGAACCACGACTCGCTTGTAGCCGGCACTGCCCAGGCAGTCGTGACTCCTGCTGTCGCTGATGCCTACGCGCCGACCATTGCAGAGCTGGTGCGCGACAAGTACATCACGGGCAACAGTTTGACCGCTATTACCCCGCAGCGACAGTCAATTCTCACAAGGATCACAACGCCAAACTGTCCGGGTGCTACATGCGCTGTTGTCGGCTTGGCCTACACCACGACTGCACTGGTTTATTCTGGCACTACAGATCCTCGCTTCGACCTGCTCGGAACCTACCTGGCTTCTCCAGGGGTCGCTGGCGGTGGTTTGATCACCAAGCCCGAGGGCGACGGCTCAATCCTTTCAGGCAACAGTGGCATGGTCTTTCCTAATCCAATGGGTGCAGTGCCAGGCGTGTTGGCCATTTACACCTATATTGACCAAAGCTTCTATGCCAACTTCGTTCGCATACAAGATACGCGCGATGCTGACTTGAGGGGCGGCTTGACTTTATCGGGCATGTCCAAGGACGGCGTCAACACGCTGCGGGTCAACGGGGATGCGATCACAACAGGAAACTCAGCCATTAACGGAAGCCAAACAGTGGCTGGCCCGGCTACGTTTCTCAATGACGTTAGCGTCAAAGACCCAGGCGCAGGAACGGTGTGTGTGAAGTTTTATGTGGCCGGCCAGATTGACGTGAATTGCAATGGAGTTTTGAACGCCAAGGCTGGCACGTTCACGGGGCCGCTAGGTACTGTCAGAGTAGGTAACACAGGCAGCGCTTATACGATAGACAGTTCTGGAAAGGTAAGAGGGCAGAATGGTTTCTACACTGCGGTGAACAGCATGTTTGGCGATAACCCAAATGGCGTAATGTTCGGCGGTACATTTTTCACGGTTACACAAGATGGTATTAACGCACTTTTATCCGTTCAAAGTGATGGTCAAGTACAGGCCCGAAAATCAGTTGCTACGCAATTTATCGCACTCACCAGTGCTGTTACTTTAGGTCAAGCTTGCGGGACTCCCGCCACAATTTCAGTGCAGGGTCCTGCCACCATGCCGGGAAATACGGCGCTCGCATCGGACGGAAACGGTGGGGTTGCTACCTGCATAGGAGGTGTATGGACAGGGATTACCAAACTCGGCGCCTTCAACGCCGCATGTCCAACCGAAGGCGCCATGGCCGCTGACGCAGCTGGCATTGCTCTGATCTGTCAGGGCGGCCGGTACGCCAGTTTGGCCGACAGATTCGGCAGTCTTGTCTTTTCGGAATCGACGGTGGTGAGCAATGTGGGCATCAATCCCCTTGCGACTGATCAGCCCGCATATCCTGCGGTCAGCAAGCCGCTTTGCGCTTCCACTTCCTCACCGCCCCGGGCCTACATCATCCCCAACAATGAGACACAGAGGCCACAAAAAGTAAATCGCTATCTGCAGGACAACGGATCGAGCTGGCTTGTCTACATGCTTGACGGCAACCGCAATGTTGTCACCGATGCATCTGCTACTGTGCAGACCTATTGCGCCTACAACTAGGGCTTGCGCCAACACATCATGGCGGCCTAATTAGGACGCCATTTATGTTTGAGAATGCCGCAAGTCCAGTGAAAATTCATTAGGAAGCAGGCAATCGATGAAGGATGAGCATCGTTGATGCAAAAAAAGACCCGCACCAGGGCGGGTCTTCAGTTTGAGGGGATTGGCTATTCAGCCGCCAGTGCCTGTAGTGAAGATGAAGGTGCGGTTGAACGCGGCGCCATTGTTCGTTCCGTTGATCACGACTTGGTAGCGCGTGTTCGCGGCCATGGGCGCATCAGCCGTGATGAAGGCTTGATGGCCTGCAAAGTAGCTTTGGCCGTTCACCTTGTTGGGATCGCTATCGCTATTGAGGACTGGCCGCACGGTAACTGGCACGCCGGTGGCCAGGTTGGTGAGGCTCGCATTCGTGATGGTGAGCTTGTTGCCGTCCCGCACTGCGATGTAGACAGAACTTCCCAAAGGAAGTCGAGACAGATCACGCCCCGGCACAGGATTAGGTGTTTCGTCCGCCAACTGACGGTTGATGCCGGTCGAGCCTTCGCATGGATATGTGGCAACTGAACTACCGTCGATTAATTGCGGTTGGTCCACGTCTTTGTAGGCCAAGTTTGCTTGTAAGGTCACCTGTCGCAATGCACTTCCAGCAATATCATCGGAACTTAAAACCGAAAATCCAACTTCTCTGAAGCCTGACATCAGCCCGGCTAAGTGATAAGGCGCATTAAGCAGCCTTACCATGCCAACCTTACCGAAACCAACTTTGTTGCCCGAATAGATCACGGATGTACTTTCATCGCCAACCGTCGATCCCTGTCCAACTGTATATCCAGCTTTTGCGAATCTTTCTTGTGGTGTTACACCAGTGAAACCAGGGGTGCCTGCAATCTGAAAGTGCCCAAAATATCCATTCAACACATTCCAGTTGGCATGGCCCTTTGCCGCAACATCGAGATTTGCATTTTGCGCAAGCAGGCCAAAACCGCATGCGTTGCGCTCTGCATTGAGCTTGTCGAAGGCTGCCGCTTCCTCGCTGCCGACTGCATAGGTTGAAGGGCTAACGGCCGTCACCAATGTTGAGGCGGTTGAAACCGGCGTCACTACCGGGGCAGGCTGAGCGCTCGGTGCGGACGCTGCAGTGGTTGCGCCTGAGCCTTCGCCGCCACCGCAAGCGGTAAGCGCCGACAGTGCCAACGCAAAACCGACCAAATTGAAATTTTTAGCTTTCATGGATTTTTTCCTTTCGATTATTGTTTCCATGCATTGAGAATACCAGTGCCATGCTTCAGCGCAAATTTGAAAAATCCAGAAAAAGACATAGCCAGGAAACTTTAGCGGCCAAGAGTTTCCCTGGCTTATCTCCAACATGAAAGCTGCTGTTTTGAGGTGCTCTTTCGACCGCCTCAAATGGAGCGGAACGATTGACAATGGATACTCCTAAAAGGAGCAACATGAATAAGAAATTCAACAAATGCATTGCCGTGGCTTTGCTGGCGTCGGCGGGACTCGCGGCACTGCCTGCTGTCGCAGACAACCTCTACACCTCGCAAACACGTCCGCGTCGGGTTGATGACTCAAGTGGATATTTGACGTTGACTGGAAATGTTGTAATCCCAAGTACAGCACTTCCTCCTGGCTCCACTGGCGGCGGTCTCGGCAACAGAATCATCAGCTTTTCTACTGGACCTGGCAGCTCAGGGTTCATCCGGGCGAAAACATGTGTTTTGAGCCAAACCTCCTCGAACGACAACAGGAATACCAGCTACCTTCGCATTGCTACGGGTCCTTATTACGATGGTACGTTTGTCTATAACCTGGGTTCCAGTGGTGGCGTCGAAGATTCGACTTCAGCTAATTGCTACTACGATGGGGTAGCGGGCTTTACCAGCTCACCCGTATTCAATAATTATGAGAATCAGGCCAGCTCATCAAATCGTGAATATAGTGGCTATTACGCACGAACACGGTATGACACAACGCAACTCAACTTTCTGACCGGTGCCACGAAGTCTCTTGGATCCAGCTACAGTTCTTATGAATATGTTCCTTGCGAGGTTGCTCCGCAAAGCACGGCGTGCTATGAAACGATAGTCTGCCCGGCAGGTTATGTCAGCTATCAAGGAACTTGCTACCCGGTTGACACGGGCGGTTCGGGTTGAGTCTTCATAGTTTCTGGATTGGCCGGCTGGTAGCGGCTGTTGGATGCAGACACGCACCGCTGCAAAGCAAGAAACCAAAGCCACCTTTTCGGTGGCTTTTTTCGTTGTCGGCGGGGTTTGCGCTGCTGGTGCGCACAGGACGCCTTTGCAACGCGCGACCCGCCCGCACGGGTTTCAGTCCGGCTTGCGAATCTGCGCAACCAGCGCTGGGCTTGCAATGTCCTCCAGATCCCGAAACGCGGAACCGATCTGGTCGATGAGCTTGCCGTTCGCCGCGAATTCCTCAAAACACGTCCTCCACTGTCGCACCTCGCCCCAGACCTGCCGGATGAGGGCGAGCGCCCGGGACCGTTCGGGAGTGAAGGCGGCAAAGTGGGTCATTGCGTTGTCCAGGCTGGCGAGCTTTCCCTCGGTGCCGACTTGCAAATGCAGCATGCGCTCATAGGCGAGACTCGGGCGCGGAACGACATCGTAAAGCGGACTGAGCACCCAGCCGGCCAGATGCGGGGAATGCACGAACCCGTGGTTTCTTAAGTGGTCGTCGTCGTTGCTCACGAAGATGTTGAACACCATCCGGGTGAAAAGCTCTTCGCAGTCTTTGCGGATCGATTGCGGGTGCGCGAACTGGCGAATGGCGTGCGCCAGGTCGTGATAGCCTTTGGTGCGAGACTCGAACTCGCTGCAGCCGACCAGCGTGAGGCCGCTGACAAACGCAAGCCTGCCTTCCATGAGCCCACCATCAGGGCGGGTGTCATGCAGCGCCGTGCCTGCCGCAGGCGCCTGGCCAGCGGCGGCCCAGTAACGGTCGAACCGGCGAATGAGCATCACGGGCCGCCCCCCGATGTCCTGGTATTTCACTTCAGGCACGGTCAAGCCGCACCGCCTGGCCAGCTCCAGGGTGCAAGATTCGGCTCGTGCTACATCGAGCGTGTCGCCCCTGGCAGGGAACTTGGCCAACCACAAAGCGCCGTCATCGTCCCGCACCGATGCCTTGGGCCGCGCGCCGCCGGCAGAAGGTCCGGCGCCCAGATAGTCCTCCAGGCTGGCAGGCACCGGCAAGCCTTGATCCACCCTGTCTGCGGCCTGCAGAACGTACCCCAGTGAGCGCATGTCGCTTGCCGATGGGGAGTCGGGGCTTGTGCTGTCGGCTCGAATATCGAGCGCTCCGACACGGTCGCCACCGGCCTGGAGTAGGTAATCGGCCTCGGCCAAGCTGTTGGCGGGAACTCTGCGACGCGCCTCGATGACTCGCCGCCCCCAGGCATCGGGCGCTGCATCGCGAATGCCGCCGAACTCTTCCAGGCCATTGGCCGGAAAGAACTCCTGGCCAATGGCCGCCTTGCGGTCCGGGATGGACAGGCTCACCGGGTCAATCTCGATGGCTTCAAGCCGCTGGAGGTAGCGCGTTCCGTAAGAAAACCGTGAAGCCAGCTCGCGGCTGCGCGCGCCGGCTCCGAGGTCTTCGGTCAACGTCAGGAGTCCTGCGGGAACAAACCGAGGACCAGCCTTCTTGGCGATGCTGGCAAAGACGTAGAGTTCGCGGACTTGCCTGGCCATCAGAAATCGAGCTTCTTGAGTTCAGCCACGCCAAGCGGGCGAACGCGGCGGGTCGCTTCCCTGGCTGCCAGGGCCTGCAAAGAGGGGTCGTCCTCCTGCAGCAGGGACAGCAGGCTCACCCCTGGCGCAATGGCTTCGAGATAGCGCAGGATTTGCGCTTGCGTGCGGCTCAAGTCGCCCTTTTCGATGAGCGCAGCCGTGGAGCGCGCAATCCCCGCACGGGCAGCGGCATCTGCTTGGCGCAGGCGCCGGGCCATGCGAAGGCGTGCCAGCTTTTCACCCATGGCGCAAGCCTCTTCAACCCGGGCAAGGGGCATAAGGGGCATTTCGTTTCTCTTCATGTCTGCAAACAACGACCTTAACAGGCGTTGCGTCCGTGATTGCGGACAATATAGCAACCTTCTAGAGACGAGTCAAGTCCGTAAATCAAGACATTATCTTGATAATGGAGTCGATTACGGACCTGCGGGTATCGGCCATAGGATGCAGGCATGCACCGCTGCATCGCAAGAAATCCAAGCCACCTTTGACGGGTGGCTTTTTTCGTTGTGGGCGGGGGTTGCGCTGGTGCGCGCAGGACGCCTTTGCAACGCGTGACAGCGAACGGCTGTTGCATCATTAGGTTTAAGTAGTTATCATACCAATCAGTAAAAACATTACTTAAATAGAATGATTGCACCTGCTTCCTCCCAATGGCACTTCCCTCGACCGGCCCTTGCCCAAGCTTACCTAGCATCGCTCAATCTTGGGCTTTCAAGCGCCCGAGGCCTGTTCGCAAGGCGGCGCATGGGCAAGACGGAATTCCTGGTGGAGGACTTCATGCCGGCGGCGCGGGCCGGCGGGTACAGCTGCGCTTACGTGAACCTTTGGGAGCTTAAAAGCGATCCCGCCACGGCGCTGGTTTTAGCCTTGCATCAGGCCATTGAGCCCAAGAGTTTTGCCAAGGTATGGGAGCGGTTGAACACGCCGATTTCAAAAATCAAGGCATCCGGCAAATTCGCGGGGATGGCCGAGGCGGGTGTTGAAGCCGAGCTTGGCAACAGGCACCAGGTCGCGGGCACGCTGCTGATGCAGGCGATGGCCGAGTTCGACAAATACAAAAAATCTCTCGTGCTCATCATTGACGAAGCGCAGGTGCTCGCTGCCGCGGAGAATTCCGTCTTTGCTCATGCGCTGCGCGCCGCACTGGACATCCGCAAGGATCGGCTGAAGGTGCTGTTTGCGGGCAGTTCGGAGACCACTTTGCGCCGGATGTTTGGCCGGGCGTCGGAGCCGTTCTACAACTGGGCGGCACTGGAGCCGTTCCCGCTTCTGGGTGTGGAGTTCGTGGCGTTCATGGTGGACAAGGTGGCGCAGATTTCCCGGTTTCCCTTGCCCTTGCCTGATGCGCTGCAGGCATTTGACGCGCTCAAGCAAACCCCCTTGTTTTTCCGCGACTACGTGGAGCGATACCTCACCCATCCCTTCGAAGGAACCCAGGGCGCACTGGACTTCACCAGGGCGAAGGCTTTCAACGACGGCGAATTCGAAAAGCAGTGGAAGGACCTCCTGCCAGCTGACCAAATACTGCTGGCTCTCATTGCCCGCGACACGTCTGATCTGCAGGGGCTCGAAGTGCGCACTACGGTGGGCGCACGCCTGGGGATTGAAAAGCCCGTGCCCGCTGGTGCAGTTCAAAACTCCCTTCGGCGCTTGGTCGACAAGAGCGTTATTACCCGGATGGACCGGGGCGCTTACCGTATCGAGGATGAGGCGTTTGCCGACTGGGTGCGCCATCAGGATTAGCGCCGATGGTCGGCCTGGCCAGCTTGGGCACTGGTGCCCCAAGCTGGCCCAAGGCCAAGGCCTTGCGAGAAGGCCGTTCAAGGCGACGTTTCGAACTGGCCCTTGTCCACGCTCACGCTCTTGAGCGTCTGGCCATCGGGCATCTTTTCGCCGACCTTGATCTGCCGGACCGAGCGGCCCTGGCGAACGATCACGGTGCCCTCGATGACATTGACCACCTTGAAGTCAAGCGCGGCTGGCAGCGCCTGCGCCGGATCAGTGGCCCGGGCTTCGGGCGCGGCCTTGGCGCGGCTGCTCGAAAGCACGAACTCGCCCTCCTCGGGCGGCTTGGCCGCCGGCTTGTCGGCCGTGCGTTCTGGCAAGGGCGCGTTCGATAGGCGTGGCGGCGGTGCGCGCTGGGCTGGCGGCGCTGGCGGCGCTGGCGCCAGCATGCGCGCCGGCAATGGCAGGGGCACGGCCAGCGCTGCTGGCTGGGCCGCTTGAACGGGCGCCGCCTCCTGGCTTGGCGCCGGGGCGGTGGGTGGCGAGGGCTGCGCCAGATGGGCGGCCACGGCAGCGCCTGCGGGCGGCTCGGAAGCTGGCGCCGGCTCGATGCGTTCGATGATGTGACGCTGAACGGGCGCCGGGCTTTTGGTGCCAACGGCGTAACCCACGGCCACGCACACCAGGCCCGTGGCTGCGGCCACGGCCATCAGGCGCCGGCGCAGGCCGGCCTTGGAGTTGGCGATGCGCTCCTTGCGAATGACCGCGATGGTTTGGAGTTCGCGCTTGAGCCGCTCCTGGCTCTGGCGCTTTGCAATGGCTTGCGATTCGGCCATCGCCCGCTCCCTGGCCATGGCGCGCGGATCGCTCTGGCGGTCGGCGCCCGAAGAGGGCTGATCACCGGCTTGCATGGCTTAGAGGCTTTCGGCTTTGGCGGCCGAAGCGGTCCGCGCGGCGTAGCCCTCCGGCTTGGATTCGAACTTGCCGGCGCCCACATTGGGCGACTCGGGCGCGGCGCTCGCCTTGGCCGAAGCGCGCAAGATCCGCATGTCCACCGCGTCGGCCAGGTGGCTCACCAAAAGCTGGCCGCCCACGGTGACGTTGCCCTGGAACTGCGCACTGTCGCCGAGTTCGACATGGCCCCTGGCTTTGATCTCGCCGGAAAAGGCCCCTTCGATCAGCAGATCGTTGCAATCAATCGTGCAGTTGACCAGCGTGGCCAGCGCGGAAATCTTGATGGGCGTGTCGTCGGTGCATTCGATATGCACGTCGGTCAGCCTGCCGTCGATCAGCGCGGTCAAGCTGGTTTTGAGCGTGCCGGCAACGAGTTGGGTGTGTTCGGACACCAGCGTCAGGGGCTGGTCAAAGGTGGTGCTTGGAAAAAGTACATGGCGGTTCATGGCGAATTGCTTTCAGGGTTGGGTTAATAAAGGCGAGGGACAGTGAAATCGGAGGCAAGCGGATAAAGCGTCGCCTTGCGGCGCAGGGGAAGGGAAGGGAATGGCGTGGCTATTTTTTGAGCATGTCCCGAAGGGTGGCCGGGGAGCTGTCGCTGGCGCGCTTGAACTGCAGAGCGCCGAGCACCATGCCGGCGTACATGACCCATGCGCCAACGCGCCCGGTGCTTGACGCGGTCAGCAGTTTGCTCAGCAAGAATCCGCCGACAACCATGGCGACAGCGACCTTGAGCACCGTCAATCGGATGGCGGCGCCGCGCGCCTCAAGGAACGGCTCGACTTCGCCTTCGTCCATGCCGCGATTGACCAAAAATGCAACGAGATGGCTTCTGGCCCGCTCGATCTTGAGCACGAAGACAAAAAATTCCATGAACCGAAGGGCGAGTTGGTCTTTGTCCATGGTGTCAGAGCTTTCGGCGGATCAGCACCATCGCCACCACGCCGACGAAGACCATCACGCTGCCCATGGCGTGAAGAGAGCCGGGGAGGGCGCCGATGTTGAGCAGCGCCAGGCCCAGGAGGGCAGTGCCAAGCCCGCAGACAAAGATTTCCTGCGCGGTGACGCCGTTCCTGCGGGGTTCTTCATACGCCTCGTCGATGATTTGATCGATCTTGGAGGGTCTGGCGCGGCCGTTGTTCGGATCGTTGGTCATGGTCGGGTTTCCTTGCGGGTGATTCGGGTGGAAGGGGAGCGTTCAAATTACCATGCGGCATTCATGGCGCAATGGCAAAACCTGCGCTGCCCGCGCTGGTTTTCAGCAAGCGACCTAATTAGGTCGCTTCATGGCGCCCGTGCTTAATCTGCGAACATGTCCTGTCCTGTGAGAAAGTAGCCCCGGCAGTTGCTCATGACGCCTTCGGGCATGACGTCCATGCGGATGTGGGGCAGCCGCGCCTTGAGCGCATCGATGTAGAAGCCGGCGCCGCCCCCGCAGACGAAAATGCGCGAGACGCCCGCCTTGTAAGGATTGAAGCGCATCAGCCACTGCGCCACCATGTCCTGGGCTTGCTGGCCGGCCAGCTTGCGGTACGGCGTCATGTCGATCCGCTTGAGGTCCAGCAGCAGCTCGCCCTTGGCCAGCGCCGACTCGATCATCGCGAAGTCGGCCGACTCGATCCCGTGGTCCTGGCTCAGCCGCTTGGCCACGGCATTGATGAGCTGGGACACGCCCCCCTGGAACGAGCCGCACAGCTCGTAGTGCGGCGCCATCCCATCGGAGAGTAACCAGTCGAACGTGAGGTAACCCGGGTCGATCACCATCGAGATCACGCCGTCGTCGGCCAGCTCCAGCGCGCTCTGGGCCGCCAGGCGCAGCCCGCCTAGCGGCTGGGGGAGCACCACCACTTGCTTGGCCGAGACGTCCACATAAGCCTTTCCAAGGCGGCTGCGCATAGGCATGGGAACGGGCACGCGGCGCACGCGCGAACCGATCTCCTTGAGCACCTTCTTGTTGGCCGAAAACCCCGACACGGGCAGGCCCAGCACGAGCATGTCCACGCTCGGGCTGACGATGCCGGTCTCCTTGAACATGTAGTGCCATGCTCCCAGCAGCAGTGCCTCGTGCGTGGGCGTGTTGATGTAGTCCGGATGCAGGGCGCGCAAACCGCCTTCGCGGTCGGCCTTCGGTCCGACGTAGTACGCCTGCCCGGCAACGCTGACTGCCACCCGGTCTAGATTGCTCGTGGCTTGGCCAGGTGCGATGTCATCGTCCAGGGCCAGCGGGCAGACGGATTTGAAAATGATTTCCGACCAGGCCTCGGCTTTGCCGGCAAGCGTGCGGTGGGACCAGGTGGCTTTGGTGTTGCCAAAGCCGATATCGATGGCGAGTATGCTGGGTTTCATGGTTATTTTTGAGGGTGAAGGTGAGGTAATGGGGAGGGCGATGGTTTTGCGTGGCGCGGATGGCTTACTACTTCTCAGACTCGGTTACGGTTTTGCGCATTCTTTGGGCGAGGGTCTGCTTGGCTGCAGGGTGCGGCTCGCTCATGCTGGAAGGGTCTGGCAAGGAAGCGATTGGCACGGCAGGGTTTGCGTCAGGCGCCGTTTGCAGTGCTGGCTCCCGCGCGGCCGGTACGGGCAGGGCGCGGCAGGGCGCGGCATCGCCGCTGGGTTGCGCCGAAAGGCAGTAAGCATTGAAGAGGCGCCGCTTGACGTAGTGGCTGCGCTGGGAAGCACCCTCGATCCTGCAAATTTCAAGGAAAAGCTTTTCCAGCCCAACATCGCGCTCTGAAATGCGGAACTCAATTTTGAAGCTGGGCATGCGGCCAGAGCAGGCCGCCAGGCTTGCGTTGTTTCCTAAGTCGCTTGCGCCTGGCGCATGTTGGCCACAGACAATTTGGTGGAGCACGCGCTTGACGTGGCGTGTTCGATGGCTGGTGCTGCCCGCTGCGGCGAGCTCCAGGTACAGCGCTTCAAGCCCGATGTCGCTGGCCTTGATAAGCAGCTGGATTTTCAAGCTTGCGGCCGTTTTGCCGGCCGGCTTTGGCGCTGGCGCTGCCAAACCGGCTTCTGCAGCCGCGCCGCCAATCAGGGACATATCCTTGCTACTCGCAGACAAACTGCCCTCGTCTGGCGCCGGTATTGCCGGGATTAGAGGCGCTATCGGGCAATTCGTGGGCGAATCGCTGGCATTTGAAGCCAGTGCTGCCGGAATTGGAGGCGTTGTCAGGGGATTCAGGGACATAACGGTGCTGTTTGTGGGCGCTTGTTGGTGATTTGGCGGCAGACGGAATTCTCAGCGCCAAAATTGCGATTTCTCCTCCGAAAAACACCCAAAAAATCGCCGCTTTCACATTTCTCAAACGCGCCAAAATCCAGTACAGTTCTACCCATTCGCCTTCACGGGCGAGCCTTTTTCAATTGCTGCTTCATGCAGAACGAAAAAAACCGGAATTCAAAGTGCCTGGCCCCGCGCGGTCCAGGCTTTTTTTGAATCCTTACAGGGCGCCAAGCCCCAGCTTTTTTGACAGAGCGTGAGTTACTGAACCGTACAGAGTGAGGTAATTTTTCGTTTTTCTTCAATGACGGCAAGCGCTTGGCGCACCTCATCAGTAACAGAACGGGTGCAGAACGGCTTACTGACGCTCGATTCATTGCCGAAATGGCGGTGAAATCGCGGCTTCAGGACCCTGCTGGACCTGGCCTGGCTACTCAATGAGGATGATGAAAGCCACTGCCTTTCTTCGGGCAATGACGGGCTAGCGGGCGCTTGCTTTGCCGGCCTGCCTGTTCCCATGGCCATGCTGCCCATAAGACTGGCTCTGGAGCCTATCCATGCCAACCCAAGCACAGCTAGCGAGTTCCGGCTGCCCCTAGCGCTACAAGACTGGCCATCCGCGCCGCTTCACGTTCACTGCTTTTGATCGCTCTTGACTGCTGGCAATGGCCACAGGGTCATGCGTTGCAAAGGGCTGCTGAAAACGAGGCGAGCGCTTTTGCCGATGAATTCAACCTTGAGCGCCTGTCGCGCATGGACTGCTTTGCCACCACCTGCCCACTTGGCAACTTGCCCGGGCGGCGGCTGGAGAACAAGGCGGCATGGCAGCGGCAAGGAATAACGTCAATGAATTCAACATATTTGTTGAGCCTTGAACCAGCCACCTGACTACCTCGGCGGGTAGATCACGCCAAGAACTGCTGACGCAGGGCAGGTGTGGTGAAGGAACGGCGACCGGGCTATGGGCCTGGAACACAAATCAACACGGGTCGTTCGCGGACCCAGCCTCTTCGGTGAGGAACAGCGAAAGTGCGGGACGCTTGAGTGCCCAACGGATGAAGGAACTCCACCGGCATCCCACCTGTTAGCCGCAAGGCGCGGGGACTGGCAAGGCGAGGACACGCGCCGAACTGGTCAAAAACCATTTTCTTTATGTCAACGTGTCCCGGTATTTCTTGAGGTGAAGGCGCTTGCATGGGGAAGCAGGCAGCTTGAGGTGGATCGGTTGAGGTAGGTCGGTTGAGGTTGCGCCTCAAAGCGAGTGGGTTGCGTGTTGTTTGCGGATGACTGCGCCCGATCGCTTTGGCGCGTGACCGCGCGGGTTCTCAAACAATGCAAACAAAGGACACAGTGATGACAGTCGTACAAAGCGGCGCCATAGGCAGCCTGATCAAGAGCGCCGACGCCATCGTCGAGCGGCACGGCGCAGTGCGTGTCAACGGCAAGGTCGCCTCCATCAGGACCATCGAGATTTCCCGGCAGGTGATGCGCGAGTCTTGCCACAGATTGCATGGCCTGGGCTTTTACCTGAGCGATATATCTTCGCTGAAGGAAAAGCACATCCATGCCCTGGTGCGCGACTGGCATGCCACGGGCAGCCGGAGCGGCAAGCCGCTGGCAAACAAGACGATGCAGAACCAGCTGTCGCGCCTGCGCATCTTTGCCGGCTGGCTGGGCAAGCCCGAGATCGTCAAGCCCGGCGGGCTGGCGGTGTACCTGCCCGAGGTCGAGGCATCGAGCCTGAAGGTCAGGACCTATACCGAACGCAGCAAGAGCTGGACGGGCAATGGGGTGGACCTGGTCGAGATCATCGGCCGGGCGAGGCTCGAAGACGAGCGTGTCTGGGCCATGCTGCTGATGGGCGTGGCGTTCGGCCTGCGCAAAAAGGAGATGCTTCGGATTCAACCCTGGCGGGCCGACGCGCTCTGCGAGCTGCGCATCGATGGCAGCGTGGCCAAGAACGGCCGCGCCCGCTCGATTCCCTTCATCGGCGCGGGACACCCTTATGGGCTGTTTCAGCGCTGGTGCCTGGACCAGGCCAGGCGCGTGACCAAGCGAGGCCAGACGCTGGGCTGGCCGGACTTGAGCTTCAAGCAGTCGGAGAACCGCTTCTACCACTGCATGAAAAAGCTGGGCGTCACCCAGGTCGACAGCGGCATCTCGCCGCACGGCCTGCGGGCGGAGTTCGCCGAGAACATGGCCCTGATCCGGGGCTTGGTGCCGCCCTCGCTGGGCGGGGACATTGACCAGATGGGCAAGGCGCAGCGCCTGGAGATCACCGATGCCATTACCAGCATGCTGGGCCACGACGAGGATCGCACGATCAAGGCCTACTTTTCCAGCTTCTACCGGCCGCTGGCCCATGTGGGCGGCATCGGCGGCAAGGTCGGCCCCACCCTTGCGCTAGATCGAATGCAGGACATCTTCGTGACGGTCCATGTCAACCCGGTGCCGGTCAGGGCCAAGGACGGCAGCTACCGCATCCAGAGCGTGGCCGAGCGTGCTGCTACGGCAGTGACGTGCGTGCTGGAAAACCCCCCGCAGGAGGACCGGCACTTTGACGTGGTGAGCTTTATCGCCGAGTACCCGCAGTTTGCCGAGCGCATCAGGAAGTCGCTCGTGGCCGTGGGGCTGGGCGATTAGCGCCAGGCGCTATGAGGCTGGCGGGGGCGGCAAGGCGTGTTCGTGCGCTAGTAGCTTGGCCGCCAGCCAGCCGTGAAAGCCGCCTTGAAAGCGGCCGCATTCAGCCGCATTCGCGCCTGGCCTGGCGGCAAACTGGACAGCTTTTCAACTTCAAGGAACCTTCTCATGCCCAACGGAAAAACGCAACCCGATCCAGTGGCTACGGGCCACGGCAGTGCGCAGGCCCTGCCCAAAAATTCCGGCGCCTCCAAACCCAAACCCGGTGATGCCGTGCGCAAGGCCACCAAAAAGGCGATTGCCAGCCTGGGTGAAACCGCGCACCAGCCGGCCGCGATGGCCGCGTCGCCTGTTGGCGGCGACAGCCCGGCCGGCCTGGAGCTGGTGCAGGTGGCACAAGGAGTCATCGGCGGGCTGGAGTGCCTGGTCGTCGATGGCAGGGCGCTTCACGAGGTTCTTGGTGCCAAGCGCGACTTTGCGACCTGGCTCAAAAGCAAGCTGGACGAGTACGGCTTTATTGAGAAAGTCGATTTTGAGATATTCCCCCAAACGGGGGAAAACTCCAAAGTCGGCAGACCAACACAAGATTACAGCTTGTCCCTCGACATGGCCAAGGAGCTGGCGATGGTCGAGCGCACGCCGCAAGGGCGGGCGGCCAGGCGCTACTTCATCGCGTGCGAGCAGCGCCTGATGCAGGCCGGCATCCCGGCGCCAGCGCTGGCGCAGCCGACCCACGGTCCGGTAGGCCATGAAGGAGGCGACATGCTCGACTACTTCGGGCCGGAAGATGTGCACGAAACGGCAATGATCCACAACGCCATGTACACGCGCACGTGGCTGCTTGCCATGCGCGAGGCGAACAACGTGCTCCTTCTCGGGCGCGACGCAGGCATTGCCGAGGGCTTTGCCTGCGTCTACCAGCAGCGCATGCTGAGCCAGCTGGTAAAAAGCCTGGAAAGTATCAATTTCGCTGAGCGGTTCAAGGACAACTATATCGCGGACACGACGGCCTATATAAACAGCTGGATGCCTGCGCCTAACTGAAAAGCCCTTTACACCTGAGCGAACAGACCGCCCCCACCGGCTCCGGTGGGGGCTTTTTCGTTTCGCCCGGTACACAATACCGCGCCCGCACCCGGCACGCCCATTCAGTGCGTTTGCAACCAGCGCCGCAAATGCGGGAAAACAGGCCCGCTTGTCGGGCCGTGAACGCCGAAGTGGTGGCCCATCTTTAGCGCCAGCCTGAGTTGCGCGCCCGTGCCTTCAAACGATGCGTTCTCGATGATGATCTGGGGATCGAGCCCCAGATGCATTCCAGCCGCCCAGCTCCAGGCGGTGGCTTCGCATTCGCCGGACTGCATCACCTGGACCATGAGCGGATCGTCTGGATCCAGATGCCTGCATTGCGCGAGCATGGCCTGCACGCCAGCATCCACGTCCTCGCCCATCAGGTGCCGAAAGCGCCCCGGCACCACACACAGGTGGCCCGCCTCGTGCAGCACGTCGCTGGCCAGCGCCTTGCGCGGATCGATGGCCAGGACGCCGTTGAGGATTCGCACGCCGGGCACAAAGCCGCTGGCGCCATCGACCCAGCAGACCGGCAATCCGGCCAGGGCCAGGAAATTGAATACCTGTTGGGTGCTCATCGCGATGCGGCGTGAAAGCTCGGGCCCCGATCCGGGCTGGCGGCGCGTCAGCGGCAAGGCGCCAGCACCGGATCGTCGTGTGCCACGCCGTTGGCAACGGCCATGGCCCGGTAGCTGTCGTGCAGCGCGGCGTCCGCGCCTGCCACGTCATCCTTGTATCGGCCCGTGATATAGCCGATGCGCACGGCCATGTTGTGGCCGGCGCCGCGCAGCAAGAAGCCGGCGCAGGTGTGGGCCGGCTTGATACCGGACTCGTGGCACGAAAACACGTTGCGCGCCATGTCGTAAGCCGTGCTGGCGCTGTGCCTGAACGCCTCGGCCGGAAACGCTCCGGCGTTCTGGACAAGCCAGGGGCAGCCGCCGCACGGTTTTCGCCGGTAACCGGCCACCTCGCCCGCAACAGTGACCACCTGGTGGTCTGGACCGGCGGGCCGGACGTTGATGATTTTTGCTGGTTTGCGCATGGCTGTAATTTTCGCCTGAAGCGGTGCGAAGGCAAATCCCCGGATTCCCGGGCCAAGCGAGCGGGCAGTCTGCGGGTGCGGGCTGCGGCACGCTTGGGTCCGCCACAAAACGCCCGTAGCTGTTCACGGCGCCTTCGCGCACGCTCTGGCCCACCTCGAAGCGCGCGGCATACACCACGCTGCCCGTGCCTTCAATCGCAACGGCGCTCTGGGGCGCCGGCTTGCGCCCGCCTTCGAGGCATTGGCTCAGTTCCACATCGATCAGGCGCTGGCCGTCCCAGATGGCTTGCACCGTCTGCGCGTCCCAGCCCTGGAGTTCGGCGAGTTCGGCAAGGTCGGGCAGGTTGGGGGAATGCGCGGATTTAGTGTTCAATCTTGGATAGCTCTTTGGCTCAGGCCGACCAAAAGCCGACCGTAGCTATGCACACAACCAGCACCTAAGCTCTCGTAAACACCAAACTGAGCGGCATACACAGTGGAATGCTCTCCGTCGATCGGGAAAGATTCCCGTGGCTCTGGTCTGCGGCCATCGTCAAGGACTTGACGCAGTTCCACATCAATCAAAGTTTCTCCGCTCTTGATGTTTCGCACTGTTTTGTCGTCCCAACCTTGATGCTCAGCTAGCTCAGCAAGTTCCTGTAGGTTTTCTGCTGCCTCCAGTTGCAGCCATTGAATAGTGCCCTTAGAGTTCTGAGATAACACGCCAAACGGCGCACCGATCACAACATGCTCTACCCATCCTTGCGTTAGAGATAGATATTCCAATCGCTTTGAAATCAGCGGGTCGGAGATCAGGGCCAGCTGTCTTTCAGACAAAGTTGGTGACCAAATCTGTTGGTGATTGTCAATTGAGGCTTGAAGAAACTCACCAATGGTATTGATTAGGTGTGAAGTTAGCTTGGAGGTCTGCTTGGGAATGTACTTCTGGATCAATCCAGAGTTGAAAGCACTCACAGCGATTTGTTCATCTGCCAAACCAGTAAGTAATATCCGTGAACCTTTCCAGCCCTTGATGGAGTGCAAGAATTCAACCCCATTCATGGCAGGCATGGAATAGTCCACCATGCAGATCTTCGTTAGCGAAAAACGCTTTGTGCCGTCATCACGCCAATATTTCAGAATCTGCGGGATCAGTTGAGTACCACCGTGCCACCTTTTAACGATCTCCTGCTGGCACCGGAAGTCAGCATTCCATACGTTTTGCTCTTGAATCAGGGTTTTTGCGCACACGGCAGGACGATGAAAGAGGCGGACTTGTAGGCCCTCAGGCAAGGCATCGCCCAAAACTTGAAGATAGGCCTGATCATCATCCAAGAAAATGATGCCGCCAAGACGACGGTAAAGTGGAAATGACATGTAGGTTTTGTGAGTAATTGGTCGAAGCTGACCAGGGTCAAGATAGGTATTTCACGACCGCACCAACGCAAGTCTAAAAGATACACTATTGGGAGAACGAATAAGCACATAGCTAGCAGCCTGTCGGGCTTGAATCTGGCGTACAGGTTGCACCTTTGGCAGGTCAATCAGTCGCTCAATATTCAGGCGATTTTTGCCGTTTATTCGCTCTTTTTGCGCAGTTCGAGCCGTCTCCCCAGCCTTTCAGGCACATGGGACGGATTTGTGGCGTAGCACGGCCATGCGCTTGAGATTCCACGCCAGGCACACCAGGTGCCATTCCCCGTTCACCTTGTCTTTGCCCCTGAGCAGGAACTGTCGAAAGCCCATCACCGACTTGACGATGCCAAACACTGGTTCGACGGTCTGTTTGCGCAGCGCATACACCGCGCGGCCGGAGGAACTGCGCAGTTTGTGCGCCATGCGTTCAAGCGCCGTCGCATCCTCCGGACAAGGCGCGGGCTCTGTAAAACGCTCGCTCCAGTGCGGATGGTGGTCCTGCCGCGCCACGGCCAGGTAGGGCTCCATCCCGGCCGCCTCACAGGCCGCAATGTTCTTGTCGCTGCAAAAGCCGCAGTCCGCGATCAGGCTATGCACCCGCCCCAGCGAGCCGGGCAGCAGTGCCAGTTGCTCCAGCATGGGCATGACTTGCTCCTTGTCGTTGCACGCTTGCGTCACAAGGGGCACGAGCACCAGCATGCTGGCGGTATCGACCGCTGCCTAGGCGTTGTAGCACTGCTCGAAGCCGCCGCCGGCCACCTTCATGATGCGCGACTCCTCATCGGTCAGGTTGATCTGGTCTTGCGCCCGGGGACCGGCCTCTGGGGGCTTTGGTGGCCTGCCGCCGGACTTCTTGCCGGTTTGTTCGGCCCGGGCCTGGCGCTGGGCCAGTTTGGCCTGGTACTCGGCCTGCTCACAGGCGAAACGCGCCTGCGCGCGCTGCTGGATTTTGGTCTTGGCCTCCTGCATGGCGACAATACGGTCTTGCCTGTGCTTGAGCTCTTCGGGCAGCTTCATGCCATCGAGAATATCGGCCCCGTCTGCCTGCTCGGCCAGCGCGAGCAGCTCCGGCACTTCGGCCTGCAGCTTGGTCTGGAGTTTGTCGATATGGCCATGCGACAGCGCACTGTGGCGCGAAGCGTTGGCATGCACCTTGGTGCCGTCCAGGCTGATGGCGCCCAGCTTGAGCAGCTTCATCTCTCCCGCCAGTTCCAGCACCTGCATGAAGATGTCCGAGAGTTCGCCCAGGAAGCGGCGGCGAAACGTGGCCAGAGTGTCATGGTCGGGGTGGCTGTTGGCAGCAAGAAAGCGAAACGCCACCGAGTCATGGGTGGCGCGCTCGATTCTGCGACTGGAAAAAACGCCGGTGGCGTAGCCGTAGACCAAAAGACTGAGCAGCACTTCGGGGTGGTAGGCGGCGCTGCCGCGTCCGGCATAGGCACTGGTGAGCTTGCCAAGGTCCAGCTGCTCGATGGCTTCGAGGATGAAGCGGGCCAGGTGGTCTTCGGGCAGCCAGTCCTGCAGCGACGGGGGCAGGAGGTAGGCGCTCTGGCGGTCAAGTGGGATAAAGCGGCTCATGCGGTGGCAATGCGGGATGGGGTTGCGCAATTATCCCGAATTGCTGGGGTAAGCCCGACAGGCTGCTAGCGCGATAATTGGCTTTTAGCACAGTGAATAAGTGATTTTTTCGTGGAATCCAAATTAGATCTTCGGTTTTCGTCAACCTTCCAAAACGTTCTGTATTTACTGACGCCCATTCCATGATGGTTTTGACACTTGGCCATAGTGGCTTTTACTTTTTTAGTGCACGCTGATGGGGGTATCTGAAGCGCTCGGCTTTTTAAGCCTAGATGGCATAGTCTATGAGTGGCTAAGCGCACTACGGCTGTTTTCCGTGGAAGCTCTGATAATTCTCGGCCCCGACCCGTTTTCTACAGAGGAAAGTCGGTTGGTGCGCGCGGTGCAGCCAGCTAACCTACTCTTGGCAGCACAAACGCTTGCTAAAAGTGGTGACTTTGGCGTAGCGTGGGATGATTTCATGGCGCCTCTCGTCGGCTGGGAGGACATTGCAGACGCCATCCCAGAAGCAACCCAAGGCTGGCGCATGCTTTGTGTGGGGCACGGTCTCCAGAGTGTGTTGCGCATCGCATTTCCCATGACTGGAGGGAGAGCCTTCGAATGCTATCTTTTCAGTTCTTTAAAGTGGCACGACCAGAATGACGCTGCTCAACTCGCTTGGTCGGCATTTATTAAATGGCCAGCACTCAAGCAAGCCTTGATTCAAGCCCACAGTCCACTAAGCCCGCGAGAAATTGAGTGTTTGAAATTGGCGTTCAAGGGGCTGACTGCCAGGGAAAGCAGCGAAAAAATGGGTTGCACCGAACGCACCGTGACGTTTCACATCGCCAATGCCAGCACCAAGCTGCGCGCCGACAACAAGTTGGCGGCAATACAGCGGGCCTGCTGGTTTGGTCTTTTCTAACCAATTTTCAGTTTCAGTTATCCAATTCCAAAATTCAACCCCCAACGAAAGCTATGTCGGGGGCATTTCATGCGCCGGCACCCTGCGCTGTCTTTATGTTAGAGGAACGTGACCGAGGGTTCAAAGTGCTGAACCGTAAAGCGGAAAAGTTGGAAGCTGATCAGGTGCAGATGCGTCGATAGGCAATTGCCGTCTTGCTTTGGTAGGTGCACGCTACACAGTTGTATTGTGTGACTGGCCGTTTACCTTGATGCACGTAGGGGCGGGACAGGTCACATGTTTAACGAATCCGGAATAGACACTGCTTTGCGCGCTGCAGGCTTCGATCCAGCCACTTTGCGACTGGCATGAACGGCCAGTACGTTCTGTACAAAACGAATGCCAGTGGTCCTTGCGGCAAACGCTGTGACCAGGTATTGTCCGAGGAACCACGCTGCGGACGCCAGCATGCGCGTCGAGTCGATGCCGCTGAAATGCATGACCAGAGGCAGCGTTGGTACGAGCAGCAGCGACATTACCGAGATGTCGCGGAACAGCAGGTAGTTCTTATGGCTGTCCACGACCGAGGGGTCCGAGTCGACCTGCCTGTATAGACCGTACCACTTCGAGTTCTGATCTCTTTCCGTAGACGGGAACTCACCCACGTTTTTCTTCAGCTTCGCTATGTCGATCCGCGGGTCGGCTGGCGCATGCACGGAGAAGGCCCGAGCACCTGGCAGCGGATGCTGGAAGCGCCAGAACACCAGAATGGCCTTGTGATCGGACGAGATGAGCGACGAGAGGATCAAGGCCGGAATGGGCAGCAACGTGGTCAGACTCGCACGGATAACGGCGACCTTTGTCAGAGTCAGATCATCGACCGCAGTGTTGAAAGCGATCACCAGGAGCACGAGGACATCCAGGACGAGTGTCGCTACCAGCCAGGCGAGGTTTCGGCCCTTCAGTGTTTTGTTGTAATCTTTCATTTCTTTTATCCGTTGTATTCTGTGGTGACCGTATACCTGCCGTCATCCGACACTTTGAACAAAATCCAGCCGTCTTTGCGCGTCGTTAGGCAGCGTCGACGTCGGTTGGTGTTGGACACTAGCACGCCCTGATTCGAAGCAGCGTACTGGTAATGTGGTTTTTGGGTTGAGTGGACAATTGACTTGTCCGAGATCACTACCACTTGCGGTTCGAAGTAGTCAAATATCCGTTGGCAATAGCCGTTCGTTCGGCCATGATGGGATGCGACCAGCACTGTCGTACCGACCAACTCGGCGCGAAACGCTGGTTGTTCCAGCATCGCGAGCCATCCATCTTCTTCCAGGTCGCCAGGGAACAGGATCTTGAACGGCCCGAATTTGAAGAACACGGCCAGGCTCAGGTTGTTCGTGTCGTAGAAGCGAGGGTAGGGGTTGGAGAAGGCGGTTACCGTAATGCCGCCCATGTGCTGATCGAAAGGGGCATCGACGGCGTGTATGTAGTCAGTGTGAAGGGCCAAGTACCTCTCGATGTCGTCGGTCAGCTCGCCACTCGCTTCCTTGATGATCCTCAAGACCTCTGGTGACACGCTGCGATTCCTCTGAAACGAGGAGACGGTGATGCCCTCGGTCCACAGATTGTTCAGATCGCTCATATGGTCGAGGTCTGCATTTGTGATGAACAGGTAGTCCAGCACACTGCGCCGCAGGTGATTCTTGATATAGGTGCTTGGCTTCCATCCCGTCAGCCCGTTGTCGCCGGAATCGATCATTGCGAGTCGACCTTGCTCACCGTTGTCTGCCTGGTGTGTGAGCATGGCGCATGCGCCATGCTGCACATCCCATATCTGTAAGATCATTTGCCCAGGCATGCTGCCCTCCGAAGCACGATGAACTGGGGATTCTCTACAACAGATCGAATGCTTTGCCCGCGCATCACTTCACCGTGCCTTGCAAGACTTGCAGATCGTGTTCACCGACGATGAGCTGAACGGCGGGGAGACCGTCATCGGCCATGCCCAAGGCCAGATGAACGAGTTGCACGAGATCGTCACGGCTGGGTGAGGCGGAATGCCCAGGTGGATGGCTGTGCCACTCGCCGATGTAGCCGACGACTCCGGCTGTCCGTCGAGACGCTTCGGTGACCGTTTCTGCCAGACCAGCGATGCCGCGCTCGAATGAGCCAGGACTGGACTTGCTGTCAGGCGGAGCAGGAAGGGCCGCGACTACGATGACGGCACTGACGTTGAAATCGTAATACCCGATTAACACGCCGCCGGTTTCATTGGGAAATCCCTTCGTCCGCAAGTCCCGAAGTTGCAGCTCTACGCTGGCGTCGACGAACAGATCGAATTCACCGAGCTGCATGCGACGTTCAGTGGCCACAGGCACGTCGTGCACCTCCACGGTGCCACGAACTGGATCGCGCTGCCATACGCGAATCATTGCGCCGTCTTGCGCTGCCGCCAATGGAATCTGCTCGGCCAGTGTACTGGCCTGGCCCATGATCCGCGAATACGGTATGACCACAGAAATATCCCGGCAGCTCGCGCCGCTCCAGAACGAACCAGTGTTGTCGGTGAGGTGGTTTCGTCCCCAGTTCTCTTGGATCAAGGCGCGGTAATACTGCGCTTCAAGAGTACGCAGGCGAAGAAGCCGTTGGGCGTCTTCGGCAAGTAATATTCCTGCATTGCCGGTTGGTGTGACGAAGACCGAGAAGTGTCTGGCGAAGCCATCGACCATACTTGCGGCGCGCGGATATTCCAGAGTCGTCGAGGCGTCGACCACTAGCTTCACACTTGACAGTGCATCAGTGACCGCCCCAGGCTTGAAGTCACTGGCATCGGCGTTCAGTGGGGTGATCTCGGAGGCCCCATGCATGGCCGCCGCGTGTAGGTCCGCCACGACGGTGGCCTTGGGGTATCCAATGTGCTGCGCATAGGCCACATGCCGAGACAGGTTGTGCGGCTTGATATGGTCCTTATCGATGACGGTCCAGCTTCCCCAGCCAGCGCGTCCCCAAAAATTGAGTATCGCGCTGCCGAGGGAACCTGCGCCAACAAGCGCGCCGGCCGGTCCTTCCTCGGTGATGCCCGACTGCTTCCTCGCTGCCGCTGCGTCGTTTTGGCTCAGGACGGCCATCGGCAAAACAGGCTGCGAACGCCACTCGGTGGCAGGCTGCGCACCGATCAGCCCCGTTGCGCTGAAATACTTCTTGTCGAGGACGAACAATGCGCCGACGGCGACGCCGAGTTCCAGTCCGCCTGCCAGCAGCAGGAACGCGCGATGGGTAACGCCGACGGGCTCTGCGCCTTCGGTCCGGCAGATGGGGATATGGAGCAGGATGACCGTGCATTTGTCGTCGGCCGATGCGACGACGCCCTTGGCGCCCACGCGCGCCTGCAGGGCTGCTCGCAAGTAGGGCAGGAGATCGATGCCACGCCTGGAAAGAATGTCAGCGAGTTGTCCCAATGTCGCTGGATCGCGCTCGACGAACCCGTGCAGGATCGGTTGCAGCACCAACTCGATGGGGGCGGCGGTGCCGGTCTTGACCGCAGCATCTTTAGGGACCGCTTCCAGGAAGCACGTGAAGCCCGCGTCGGGACGCTCGGGGCCTCGCGCGATGACGAAGCGATGCTCAGCACTTTTGCGTAACGTTGACAGATTCCACGGCAGAACGAGTTCGTATCTGGTAGCGAAGAACAGATGTTCAACCGGCTGGTCCGTCGGGTGCAGTTCACCCCGTGCACTCTTTTCGAGCCACCACTGGATTCGGCGCAAAAAACTTTGCGGTGTCCAAGTGCGCATCACCGCCGCCACGGATTCGAAGTACAGACAAAGGCTCGCAGGGGCATCGAGGATGCCCTGGTTCTGGTGCATCAAAACAGGGAAGTCCTTGCGCATTGCCAGAACCTCGATGAGCTGCTTGGGATCGTCGGACACACATAGCGCCAAGCGTTCCCGATAATTGATGCCGACGCCATTTTTTGGAGGCACACCATCGCACTCGACCTCGACGACGATGCATTCAAGCTTCGGAGTCCCGTCATCGCAGTGTTGCAGGAGCTGGACCACCGCGTAGTCGCGCTGCCGCGAGACGACATCGAATAACGTCTTGGCTCGCGGGATCGTCAGTCCTACTTCATCCGCAAGCGCACTGACATTCGTGAGTTCGTGGTACTCCTCGGCCATCAGCCCGCCCGCGGTGGCGTCGACAGAATGACGGCCGGCGCACCGATGGATGTTGAGCGAATCCAGGTCACCCCGCCGTTTGTGATCTCGAAGGTGATCGGCTCCGGCTTGTTGGCGTTGGGTTCCTCCATTGTGACAAGGAATTTACGACCATTCACTTCCTTCAAGTAGCGTTCGTAGGCTTTGCGGGCCTGAATGTGTGGGGGTTGCTTCTGGGTGTACGAGTCCTTCACGTCCGTGATGGGCTTGCTACAGCTGACGATGTACGCGTCCTTCTTGCCCAGCCGCAAGAGGTCTTTGATCAGTGGTTTGGGCTCGGTTTCCTTGTCGCCTTTCTCGTCGCTCAGTGCCAGGTAGCTGCAATGGTGGGGGATGTTGTACAGATCCCAGGCCAGTCTGTCCTCGTTCTTGTGATACCGCGTCGTCTTCACAATGTCTTCCATGCTATCCCAGGTTGCATCACCGACTTCGAGGTAGTCATAGTGAGCGCCGTCGGCGCGAAAGCGCACGTTGAAAACCAGTGACGCCTCGTTTCGGATGATGTCGCCTTCGTCGCAGTGCTTGATGAACGGCGAGTGGCAGAAGAACTCCACCTTGTCCGCGTCGAGCGAGAAGCCGGGTACGATCGTGCCGGCATCGATGAGCAGGTGATCGCGGGCCGAAGCCGATTCGCCACGCTCTTTCAGGAGGGGTTCGAGCCAGTCGGCCAGTGCTTGAGGCTTCGAGAACACCAGGATGTCCTTGCCCTCCAGTAGGCGGTGCCGAGCCTCCTGTCGAAGCAGGACGAACTCTTCCATCTGGTGGTCGTTGTCGGCTTGCTCCAACAGCATTGCGGCAGGCACCCAGAGTTCATGAATCTTGATTCGACCTTCGCCATGATATTTCCTGGCGTGCTGCAGCTCGAAAAAGTCGGTACTGCCCTGGATGTGATCCAGATCGGCGTGCGTGAAGGCCACGACATCGAAATAGTCGCGATCCGCCTTTTTGAGGTCGGCCTTCAGGCGCGCTTTGAGATCAATTTCCGGCGTGCTCGTGTCTTCAGCTTTTTCGCGGTGGCAAAAGTCGAACAGGACACGGCGACCGCCGGTCAGGACGATCTGGGTCGTATCACCGTTGCCGACCGGATAGAAAATGACTTGATGTTTGTCTGCCACGATGGATCCTCTCTAAACCGGTGGCCAATTTGGAAGAATTAGCACTCAACCACGAGGAGTGCTAATGGACACTATATATGGGGCAAAACTACCAGTCAATACACTACAGGTAGCGCTTTTTGGTATTTTACTGTATTTAATAACAGCTCTTCAACACTTGCACTTGCTGCGGATTTTTGGGGATCAATGTACGTGATGTCCCCCACCCAGACCCTGTCAGGCTCAGCCACGGTGAACTCGCGGTTGAGCAGGTTTGGCGAAATCGGCAACTTGTGATTGCTGTCGGTGGTGACCTTGAAGCGCCGTTTGCCTTTGGCACGAATGCCGTGCAGCTGCATGAGCTTTTGCACCCGCTCCTTGCCCACCGGGACACCGCGTGCCACCAGCTCGCGCCAGATGCGCGGCCAGCCGTAGGCGCTGCGGGTCTCGGCGTGCAGGGCCTTGATGTGTACCAGCAGCGCCTCGTCGCTCAGGTGGCGCCGTTGCGCATTGCTGGCGCGCCGCGCCAGGTGCTCGTGGTATCCGGCCGCACTGACCCGAAGCACCCGGCATTGCACCGAGACCGGCCAGGCATGCCGGTGGCGCTGGATGAAGGCAATGGAATGGACGCCCCACCTTAAACGGCATTGATATGTCAAATTGGGGTGGCGTATCAATCCTTTTTCATCGACAGGAGTGTCCACCATGAAAGTTACAACCGTTGGCATTGATCTGGCAAAAAACGTGTTTCAAATTCACGGCGTCAGTGAATTCGGCAAGCCCCTTATCAAAAAGCAATTGCGGCGCAATCAAATGGCCGAGTTCTTCGTGAACTTGCCACCTTGCCTGGTCGGTATGGAAGCGTGCGGTAGCGCCCACCATTGGGCCCGCAAGCTGCAGGCGATGGGCCACACTGTCAAGCTGATGGCGGCCCAATTTGTCAAGCCGTACGTCAAGACAAACAAGAATGATGCGGCTGATGCAGAGGCAATTTGCGAGGCTGTGACCCGGCCGAACATGCGCTTCGTGCCGATCAAGAATGTTGAGCAGCAAAGCGTGCTGTTGCTCCATCGTGCGCGCCAGGGATTCGTGAAGGCGCGTACCGCCCAGGCCAATCAGATTCGAGGCATGCTGAGCGAGTTTGGTCTGATCATTCCCCTGGGCATCAGGCATATCGCAAACCATGTGCCAGAACTCATCGAAGATGCCAGCAACGTGCTACCCGGATCATTTCGGCTGCTCATTGAGCGTTTGTTAAATCACCTTAAGGAGTTGGACCGCCAAGTCGATGAACTGGAGTCGCAGATCGTAGCGTGGCATCGTCAAAGTGAAGCCAGCAGCAAATTGGCACGGATACCCGGCATAGGTCCCATCACTGCTAGTGCGCTGGTGGCCTCACTGGGAGATGCCAAGAGCTTCGATAGCGGCAGGCAGGTCGCTGCCTGGCTGGGTCTGGTGCCCAAGCAGCACTCCAGCGGAGGTAGGCAGAACCTGTTGGGGATCAGCAAACGCGGCGACTCGTACCTGCGAACCCTTTTGATTCACGGAGCACGCTCTGTGGTGTTGCGTGCGAGTCTAAAGAGCGATCCGAACCGCACGTGCAGTTGGATCAATGACGTCGTCAACCGGCGTAACAAGAATGTGGCGGCAGTGGCGCTGGCTAACAAAAATGCCCGGATCGCCTGGGCGTTGCTAACACATGACAGGCGATATGAGGCCGGGTACATCGCTTCCAAGGCCAGCGCCTGAAGAACCAACTATGGGACAGCAGTAATAACGACACCGGGAGAACGAAACCACCGATTGCACAGGCAATCATGAAGTTGATGGCGAACCAGGTCAGACCGTGGTTGGCAAAGCCCGCTGAAGTACAGGCACTTTGAGTGCATGAAGGCGATGGGGCACTAACCAGCGAATTCCATCAGGGACGGCGGCATTGCCGCAAAAGAGTCCGAATGTACGGCTGCAATCTTTACCTTTTAGTCATCACATGAATTGAATGCTTGGCATACCGGGGCGTCCATGTACGTACTTCAAATCGACCCTCTTGCGAAGTACGCCGTCGCTTTTCCCAAGATGTCGCGCTCCATTTTCACGCGCGCCAGCTCGGCCCGGAGCCGGCTGATCTCCATCTGCTCGGCGCTCACCGGTTTGCTGTCCACGCCTTTGAGCTTTCCCTGCCTGTGCGCCTTGACCCAGTTGAACAGCGTCTGCTCCACTATCCCCAGCGTTCGAGCTGCCCCGGCAATGGTCTGCCCGCCCTCGACCAGCCTGACCGCTTCCTGCTTGAATTCGAGCGTGTAGCGCGCCCTTGATGTTTTCGTCATTTCCGTTTTCCTTGTCTGAATTGAACCACTCAGCAAGGGATACGTTTTTCGGGGCAAGGTCACTGCATTTCATTCGCAGGATTAACGCCCCACAACAGCGAGACCTCAAAAAGCGCTGCTTATCGGCCTGAAAAATAAGAGCGACTAAAAATAAATACAGCACTTATTACATTATTTATTGTGTAATTTACAGTATTACTATTACACTGTAATTACACAACAGGAGTTGAAGATGGAAAATGCAAATGCCGGCCCCGTGACGATGGAGGATGTGCTCGGCGCCCTGAACGGGACAGACCCGTTGAACACCAGCGCCTCGAAAATTCGGGCCATCCTGGGGCGAGGCAGTTTTGCGACCCTTCAAAAGCACCTGGACGCGCTGCGCGCGGCGGCCAAGGCAGCCCAGGAGCCGGTGAGCCTGTCCGCCGTGCCGAGCGCGCCACCGGAGGTGATCGCGGCCCTCTGGAGCGCGGCCTACAACGCGGCAGGGCATCAGCTGGCCGGCAAGTTGGCCAGCTGCATGACCGAGCGCGACGCCTTGCGCGCCGCCGCCATCGCGGCCGCCGATGATGTTGCAACGCTGGCGGCGCAGGTGGACGCGCTGGAACAAGAGACCGCAGCGGCCCATGCCTCAAGCGAGGCGGCGCTGGCCGACTGCGCCGCCGCGCGCAAGGAGCTCCAAGCGCATCAGGCGCGGGACAGCGCGGACAGGATGCGGCTGGCCACCGCCGCCGAGGCCGATGTGATGGCCGCCCGGCATGCGCTGGAGATGGAAAAGCGCGACCGCACCATCGAGCGCCAGACGCTGCAGTCCACGGTCAACTCGCTCACCGATCAGATCGGGGAGTTGAAGGCGCTGCTGTCGCTACAGGCGCGTCAGCCCATCGCCCAGGCGGTGCAGCCATGAGGTCAAAACCTTGCGCCGGATGCCCTTTCCGCGAAGGCTCCAAAACGGTCTATGACCGTGACGCCATCGAGGCGCTTGACGAAGGGCAAGAACCCTCGTGTCACTGCGTCGTGGGGCACCACAGCATCTTTGACGCCGTGCTGCCGGAGCGAAGCATCGCCTGCCTGGGCTACTTGAGCTGGCAGGAGTGCGAGCCCGGATTTTGCCGCCCCAAGCTCGACAGCAACGAGCGGCCCTAAGATAACGAATAGTTTATCGGTCGCTGCCGCGATGCCGGCCAAGCTCACCGCTGCTGATCAGCGGCAGATAAACCTGTTGGACTGAACCGCCGCCCTTGAGGGTGGCAAGAGGGGATTGGGGTCTGAGGTGCAGTGGAACAGTAAAAGCAGTTAAGAGGCCAAGATAGATGGTCAAATTGTTGGCGCCGATGCCGAATTGACCCAGGCTGCCGGAAATCGTTGATCCATCCACATGCCCAGAAAACCCAGGCTCTGCGTGGAATCTGACTGGTTTTGCATGGATCAGTTGAAATCGGTAGCCTAGAGCGGCTCCGCCCTGACTGGCAAGCAAACACAAGGAAAACCTCGGAGGCGGTGGAGATACAGCTATTGCCAGTCAGGGTGATTCCGCTCTAGCGCGAGCAAGGCCATGTGGTGCGGCTGCTGGCTTCGGCCTATGCCGACAAAGACGTGGTGGTCGCAGCCATCAACCAGGGCCGGGTGATGCGCATCCTGGAAAAGCCGTTCGACTATGGGCAGGTGCGCCAGGGGCTTCGCGAAGCCCTGCAGATCCATCGCCAGCGCCAGCGCGAGCAGCACCGGCTCGAAGGCTCGGCCGCCGCGATGCGCGAGACGCTCGGATTCCTGGCGCACGAGCTGAACACGCCTATGGCCACCGTGCTGGGCTACCTTGAAACGCTCAAGAGCCGCCACCGGGCGCCCGCGCCCAATGCGCCGCCCGGCCTGGCGCAGATGGCTGAACGGCGTGCCGGCGACACGCTGGTGATGTTGGGGCGGCCGAGCAGCGCGCGCAGTACGCGATGTCGCTGCTGGACACCTTTGTGCAGTCCGCCCGCGATGCTTACCCCGATGCCGCGCCGACGCCGCTGCTGGCCAGCGGCCTGGTCAATTCGCTGCTGCAGGACTATCCCTTCGAGGACGGCGAGCGCGCTTGGGTGAGCTGCGATCTGGAGGCCGACTTCGTGCTGCCCTGCCAGCGCGACATGCTCTACCTGGTGCTCTCGACGCTGACGAAAAATGCGCTGCACGCCTTGCACGCCTTGCACGGCAGGAGCGAGCAGCACCTTCGCATTACGCTCGAACGCGGCGTACCCGACGCGGCCGGCCATCCGGTTTGCCGACACTGGGCCGGGCATCGGGCCGGCCATCCTGGCGCAGCTCACGCTCGGGCCGGTCGCCTCGCGCCGGGGCAGCGGGGGCATGGGGCTGCTGTTTTGCCGGCGCGTACTCGAATCGATGGGCGGGTCGGTCGAGGTGTGCTCCGCGCCGGGCCAGGGCGCCAGCATCACGCTGTATTTCAAATCCGGCGCCTGAACTGTTCGGGGGCTTTGGCTGGTATGCGCTGGCCGCGCCTCCACGGCTTGCGGGCAAGGCAACCGCTCAAACCCGCTCGAACAACTCGGCCACCCACTCGTTGAAGGCAGTCGGCAATGCACCCGCAGCCCGACCCGATGGTGCTGCCGATGGTGGGCGGCCAGCCCCGGCTGGGCGGGCTGATGAACGCCAGGGTGTTCCTGCACCGCTTTGGCGCTGCCCGAGGCGACCAAATTTGGTCGCCTCGGCCTGGCCAAGCCCATGCGGCCGGCGCGAATGTCCAGGCACATCCTTCGCCATTCACGCCAGCGCCGTGGGAATGTCGCTCCAGCGCGCCATGTAGTCGGGCGTCTTGAGCGCCTGGCGCATCGACCAGATGCGGTTTTCTGCAAAATGCCCGGCGCTGGCCAGTGCCACCGTGCCCGGCCCATGGCGCTCGTTGATCCGATCCATCGCAGCCATCAGCGCCTCTAGCCGGGGCGCGTCATCACCCAGCGCGAGCTCGTGCTGGGCGGCGGGCCCGTGCTGCAGGCCAAGCAGCATGACGCCGGCCTTGGCATAGTTCAAGCCGGGCCGGTAGATCTGCTGCAGCCCATGGAGCGCAGCCTGCACGATCAGCCGGCTGTCCGAGGTGGGCCAGCGCAGCGGCACGGTGAGCGAGCGCGAATACTGCGTGTCGTGCTGCCGGAATGGATTGGTGTGGACAGCCCAAGAAACTCGGGAGAGCCAATACTGGCGCACCTTCCCGCACAACCAGCACCGTTTTCTAAACGACCGCGGCCAGGCGCGCGGCGAGTTCGTCGTACTGTTGGATGAACCGCTGCGTATTGGTCTTCTTAAGCTTGGAGAGATTCATCAACTTCCATCGAATCGCCGGTAGCTCCTGCAAATGCGCGAATGGCATCTGACTCCAGTCGGGTTCGGCTTGGACCAGTGACAGCAGAAAAGTATGATGGGCTGGCGTTAGTGCTTTCGGCAACGATTCGAATAGCCGTGCCCTCGTAGCTTCCAATTGCTCCAAGGTAACTGGTGTGGCGGTCATGCCCACGAATTCACTTGCGAACACCTCCGCCAGAGGTTGCGACTGAGCAAAGAGGACTTCATGCACTGGTCGGTTGTGGCCGGCGAGGTACGCCACAAAGCAGTCAACGAACTCCGGTGGCAGCCCGAATCGGTCAAACATGTGCTGAACATCGAACAGGTCTCGGGGATGCTGTCGGTCCATCGCGGCCACCAGCTTGCTCCCGTATAGTTCAGGAATCGCCAGCACCGGCACCTCGATGTTTGCCGCGAAAAGGGCCTGCGCCGCCGCCACCAGCGAGGTACGAACGGGTGGAAGCACGGTTCCTCGGAAGACGAAGTTGACTTCCACCTTGACCTCGGATTTGTCGTCCGTCACAAACATCTTGGCTTCGTCGCCGGCCTTGTTCTGGCGCACTTCCGCGACAAACCCCATGCGCTCTATGCGCGTCTTTGCAGCTGCCAGCTCGTCCTTGATGGCCTTGAGCGCCACGTCACGGGCCATATCGTGACGCACGAAGACCACGTCAATGTCTACCGACAACCGAGGAAGGTCTTGGACGAACAGGTTGAGCGCCGTTCCGCCTTTCAACGCAAAAAGCGGCGTCTCGAAGATTGCAGGCGCGATGGCCAGCAAGAGTTGGACGGTTGAGGCGTAGGTTGGATTCATGGGTTTCGTTTGAGATCCAAGCGCTCCCCTGTCTTTCCCACACTCACCCAGCGCTTGCCGCCGCCGAGCCGCTCGCTGTGTTGTCGTGCGATGGATTTCCAAGGAAGATTGAGCTCATCGGCCACGGCATACGCTAGCCGTACCACTTTGATACGGGTCAGGTACGAAAAAAGCTCATCAAGCAGAGGCAGTCGAAGCGAACGGGCGCCCTCTACGAGATGCTTTGCCTCTTCCAGGGTCTGCCTGTTTCCGACGTCGCTGAGAAGTTCTAGCAAGGCGCGCTCGGGCGTCGAAACCGGAACATCAGGTCTCCCGCCAGGCAACGGCGCGATGCCAAGCTCCGGTGGCATTCTCGCGTCGAAGAGGTGCGTCGCCTGGTAGTGAGAGGGGAACCGCGTGGTAAACCAGGCGGGTAGCTTGGCCGGTTTGTCCCCCCAAAGTGTCAGCGTTTCTCGAAAGGCGAGGTTGTGCCGCACTCCGCGCCAGCTTAGCGCCGTCTTTCCGGCAACGTGCAGACCAGACACGGCAGGAACTAGCCAGGCGATGCTCGCATCCCGGTCCAGTGTTTCGGCTGGTAAGGTATAGGCGCCGTGTCCGAGACGTTCCAGCCAACCCTCTTTCGCAAGACGAGCGGCGTGCTTGGTCGTCAAACCGTGGTCACTCATCAATCGCCTCCCGATGGGTTGGCCGCGCGGCAGATCCGAGAGGAGCGACTTGAATGAAAAATTTGTTGTATTTCGCATCTAAGGGGAGTTGTAGCTATAAATCCATGCAATCTTCAACGAAGCGTTCAAAGCTACGCCGTTTTTTTGTTATCTATTTTGCATAAAATTAGTGTAAAAATTCACCTACAAGGGGAATTGTATAATATTTTCTATGCATCTCGACTTTGGTCGTGGACGGTGCTCCCGCCTGACCTGGGCATCTTCAAGGCAATGAAAAGTCGCCCCCAGAAGCTGCGGCGACTGTTACAAATTTTGGGCCAACAGCGTAGTAAAACCCTTTGGGAATGAGAAAAATGCGCTCCAGCGCCGCACCGGCTGGCCGCGCTCAAGGAGCGGGAGACCAGTCGACATCAGCATCTGCCATTTTTTCCTCGTCAAGCTCGGCCAGCAGGTAGTGACGGCGATTTCGCGCAGGCTGTCGGTGGGCTTGCCGATGGCAAATAGCTGGCCCGCCAGGTCGTCCGCCGTCACGCCCAGCGCGGTCTGGATGGGCAGGCACAGCGCATGCATGGCGGCCCGGTGCGAATGGTTTGGGCAATTGCGTCAGCCGCAGCTGCCGGGTGCGCTCCAGTTTTTGGTGGGCAATTCTGATCCTGATGGGCAAGTTGTAAAGCTGGGTTTTGCACCGCTTCTCGATGGCCTTGACCTTCTCGCGCTGGGTGTCGCAAAAGAAAAGCAGCGCCTCATCGGCCGCAGTGAGGATCCTGGTCGAGCGCTCCTTGATCTTGAGCCTGAGCGCCCTGAGCCTGGCTTTCGCTTCGAGGCAGACAGCGACTTCCTGGGTCAGCGCCGCATGCTCGGCCACGAGGCAGTCATGCTGGTGCTTCATCGCATCGAGTTGCGGATCGAGCCTAGCGTCGAGCAAGGCGTTGTAGTCGCCGCACTGCTCGTCAAACGCACCGGCCAGATGCCGCCAGCCGGTTTGGGGCTCAAGCACGGTGGCGCCGAAGGTGTAATGGAACTGCTTTACGTGATCCTCGAAGCGCGAAAACGGGTGGAAAGGCATGAAAGCTTCTCGGGTGGGGGAAGCCTGCACGATAGGCCAGCGCGGGCGGCTCGCCAGGTCAAAAGGCGCGACTGAAAAAGCAGTATTTGAAAGTTACTTTCAGTGGAACTTGCGACATACTTCTGCGATGTCACGATTCAACCCAATTGCCTTGGCCTTGGCGGCCTGCCTGGCGCTGCCGGCCTGGGCCGCCCCTACCGAATGCCCCGAACACTTCGCCGGCGGCGTCCCGCCCGCGCTCACCAATGCCAGGCTGCAATCGCGCACGCAGGCCCTTTGCTTTCAGAGCTACGCCGCGCTGCACTCAGGCATCAGCCGCACCCCGGTCTACTCAGCCGAGCACCTGACCCGCGCCAATATAGAAGCGGCCAAGAAGCTCTCGCGGCGCGACTCGTTCCATGCGGAAAGCCAGCTGGCGCAAGAAGACCGGGCCGAACTGAGCGACTATGCCCGCTCTGGCTATGACCGAGGCCACATGCAATACCCGGTAAAAAATATACTCATCAGCTAGTTTGCCAATGAAATTGTTTAAGTACATATACTCAATAAACATACTCAAACGCAAAACCGCTCCCACCACCATGAATTCTCAGGTTTTTCGACGCCTGCTCGGCATAGTTTTCACACTGCTATTCCTGGTCAGTTGTCGCCCTTCTGCATTGCAGCCACCACCAACGAATCAAACAAAGCAAGTTGAGAAGGCAGAAGTTGAGAAGCCAGAACTAGTCAACAGCAAAAAAGAGATCGGACACCGCGACTTTGCCAACGCAAAAAAAATACTCCCTGAAGTTTTCGCAGGTTTGGAAGAAGATTTCTATTGTGGTTGTACCTATTCAGGCAAGAAGGTTGACCTGAATAGTTGCGGCTATGTGCCGCGAAAGAACCAGACGCGCGCAGAGCGCATCGAGTGGGAGCATGTGGTTCCAGCCTGGGTTTTGGGACATCAGCGTCAGTGCTGGCAACAAGGCGGACGAGATAATTGCACAGCTTCAGATACAGAATTTAGTAAGGCAGAAGGCGATTTGAACAATCTGGTGCCAGCCGTTGGCGAGGTCAATGGCGATCGTAGCAATTATTCCTATGGAGCCTGGAGCAACAACCCGACGCCCATTTATGGAAGTTGTAAAACCGTCATCGACTTTAAATTAAAGAGGGCTCAGCCACGCGAAGAAGTGCGCGGCAGGGCAGCGCGGATCACCCTCTACATGCACGAAAAATACAAATTAAACATGAGCCGGCAAGATCGCCAGTTGATGTGTGCATGGGCCAAACTTTATCCAGTAGATACCTGGGAACAAACCCGCGATAAAAAAATTATTCGCTGGCAAGGGGAGGGCAACCCTTTGGTATCTGACCCGCAGCAGCTTTCTAGCCTTTGCCCTTAGCCAATCTTTCCACGCCTGCAAGGGGGGATATTCATCATGGTTGTGGCAGTTTTCGAAAGCCGATTCACGAAGTTCCATTCTCCAGGATACAGACCGTTCCCAGACTACCGCAATATCTTGAGTTGACTCGCGGTTTTCAGTTCGATCTGAGGAATGCCTTTGTAGCTTTCGATTTGCCCAATGATGCAGACACTTCTCCCTTCTAACTGTCCCGGCCTTACCATTGGGAAGTCTGGTTTTTGTTTACCCCAGATTACCAGTACCAGCCGCTGGACATTGGGATAGACCGCGCCTACATCAACCCATGTGGGATTGCCGCGTGAATTCTCGCGATGAGTTACTTTCATCAAAGGACCGACTACCGCTGCAGTCTGACCAATATGCTGCCCAGCCTGTTGCCAACTGATAGGGTTGTCGCAGGTTGCACCTTCAGGAACCTGCACGGGCACCTCAGTAGCCGGTAAAGCAGAAAGCATTACAGGCTGGAGTGGGGTGGTAGCGCTTTGCACTGTTGCCTGAGACTGGCCGGATGAACCCCCGCGACTCTGCCAGACGATCACCATCACGAGCATGAGGATGAGGGCAGTAAATGACGCGACGGTATATTTCATGACGGATGTCTCTTTATTGAGGTATTCGATTTTGTCGTTTTGGCCTTTGGTCAGTGCGTCCAGTCGCTCCTTTTCCTTGGCACTTAATGTCTTGCGTTGGGATTTGCTTTGTGAACGCTTGAGCAGCAGGCTGATATGTTCTGCACATCGGTTCGGTTCGTCCCTGACATCTCTGTTAGCAAAGCGCAGCACATACCAGCCTTGTGAGGTCAGTGCCGCTTGTCGGCGCTGCCAGTCAACAAAATCTGCATGGGACATCCCCGTACCCATACCGCGCTTGTCATAGCCGTCGATCTCGATTGCGATTCGAACATCCTCATTTTCATGGATGACAAAATCGCAGTAGCGCTGTCGTCTGTCCCCGTCCTGAAATGGATACTGCACCGAAACTGCATCAAAGCTGAGTTCAGGGATCAGAGGCAATACCGTCTCTGCAAACAGGATTTCATAATCGCTGCCAAAGTTTGACTTGTTTTTCGTCAGCCACTCATCTAGATTCATAAATTATGATAGGGTCATAATATTTATTATGCTGAGTACAGCACCTTGTTCTGTTTTAGTTGAGCAGTGATTTCCAGTCAATAAAATCTACCGTGTTGTCAAACAACTCTCTATCGAGAGTCCAATTTTTGTTTTTCAAGCGATTTTCGCAATGCTCTACAGCATTCTTCATCAATTGGGCCAAAGCCAGATTTGATTCTGATTTCGAGAACATTTCATTGCAATAACTGTTGGATACTTGTACGAATGTTTTCCGTCGAGTACGAACTTTCCTTGTTGCTTCTGTATCCCAATATTCGCACCTGATTTGATTTTCACCATATTGGTAAAACTGTAAAAATCCAATTATCTCGTTATATTTCCAATCGCCACCATATTCTTTGCGCAGATGCTCACTGATCAATGGATTTGAATTATCTGAATTTATTTTTTCTATGTAGGAGCGCATTTCATTGTAGTAATCATTCTCTTTTGTCCTGTAAACTTGAATTTCAAATAGTTTTTTGCTTTTGAGCATTGGCTGTGATTATTTTTAATATTTAAATAGATGGCTTGCTTACGGGCTATTCTCGGCTAAGAATGCCTCCGCTGCCGTTACAAATGACGGTGGAAATAATGTTTCCCCTTGTGCGTCGGTGATGCTGCCATCCTCCATCACGGTCATACCACGTTCCGCAAGTCGCGTTCGGTCAACACCAATTTTTAGAGCCCGCAGCAGTCGCGGCGGAACCGCATGGAATTGCGTAATGGGTCCATTGACTTGAGTTTGCCCATCCGTCGTTGGAGTGGCGGAAATGGACGCTCCCACCTGCAAGGTTTTGAACGCTGCGTGCAGGTTGTCGTTGACCACCTTCAGGCGTTTTCCCTCCTCGATAGCCATGCGCAGCGTGGCGCGGATGCTCGGGTCCGTGATGAGTTCGAGTGCTGCCTCGACTTGTGACTTCGACTTGGAAAGGTATTTTGTCGAACCGCTGCCTCCCTCAGCGTACGCGCTAATGATTTCGCGGAAATGCGTCCCTTGCGCGTTGCGCAGACTCTGCGTTTTCAGGCCCCCAGCGACCTCTAGGCGGCGTCCAACTTCAGCCAACGAGTAGTCTCGCCCCCCGTCGCTTCGAATGCCTTCCAGGGCCTCCCAAAGGATGTCGAGATTTTTGACCTTGGACTCTCGGCTTGCTGCTTCACGATGCGTCTTGTACAACTGCCGGGCATCGCGCACTGGGTCAGGCGCAACGGTCGAGGTGGACGTTTTCATGAGGAGTTGCCTTCAATAAAAATTGTGCGGCTCAAGGCAAGGGACTTGGGCGTCATGGCCTGAAGCTGGTCTGCAAAAGCCTTTTCCATACCGAGTGCCCGCAGCGTGGTGCGGCCGTCCATGAGATCATGGACTGTTTTTGGCCCCAGCCTGGCGTACAAGAACTTTCCCATCGCATTAGCCGCACCGAGCGCATCCTCATCGTCTAGAAGCGAGAAGTGCGGCTCGCAGCCGGATGCGCGCAGCATTCTGTCAAACAGACGGGCGCGTTCCAGATTGGGGTGTTGCCAGTCGATTTTCAGCCCGTCAAACAGCATTGCGCTCTCACAAATACGATGCAACTGCTCGAACTCGTGCGTTTCAGTGAGAACCGCTTCCAACTCGCCTGTGCCGCCCACTGCCACCAGTGACAGTCCGCTGCCACCGGGCTTGTTGACGCCAAGGTTGTTGATGTGAATGCTTTGCTCCGTGAGGGCGTAAGCACACTGAAGGCTGAGCGCAATCGCATCAACCTCGGCGGTCACTGACTCCAGCGCGGTTTCGGCAATTTCCAGGTCTCTTTGCTGCGAGAACGGGGTCACGTTTTCAAGAGCGTCGGCAAATTGGTTCGAAAGGGCATCGAATCGCAGTTGGGACTTCTCAAATGACACCGATGCCTTGCGCAGTCTGTACGACAGGTCAATGACGTGGGCCTCAAGCCCAAGCAGGAACGCGGGACCACTGACGAAGAATCGGCAACGGACGCAATTGCTTGCTCCACCCGGGACAGCCAGATACCGGATGAAACCAGAGCTTGGGTCCATCGAGGCGAGACCTTCATGGCAACGCCTTGCTGCAACCGGACACACGCCGTGGTCCATGACGACCAAACCTGTGCCAGTTCCGCTGGTGATGGCATCGAGCGCCGACGGGTGCGTTCTGGCGACGGCGCGCTCCAGCTCCATTCTGCTGGCGCGCTGGATGAACCCTGCCATCTCGGACTGTTCCTTGCGTTGACGCTCCTGCACTGCAGCATCCAACTGCACCGAAATGGTTTCGGCGTTGAGCTTGACGTAGTAGAGCGTCATGATGATCGAGGCATGCCCGACAATTTTCATGAGGATTTCCGGCGGAATGCCCTCTTCGTACATAGCGGTAATCATTGTGACCCGCAGCGTGTGAAGGTCGAACAGTGCCGCCGATGGCGCGCTTCTTTTCGTTGAGCTGATAACAAGTTTTATCGGCTCGCCGTTTGCGAGGGTTTCACCAGCCAGCGCCAGCCTTTTCTCCAGTTCTTCCATGAGCCTCAACCAGAGGTTGCGCAGTCGAACATCAGACACAGGAAGGTCTGGTCGATGTTGATGGCAGGGGTCACGGAAGAGGAATAAGTTGGTGCCGAGCTTGCGAAGGTCCTCAACGTGCTTTGCCGCCTTCAGTTCGTTGATGTCGGTCCAATTGGTTGGGCCATCTAACTGGTTGTACTTTTCCTGCCAGTTGCGCATCCGTGCAAACAGTTGAAGTGCGTCCAGCTTCTCCCACGGCATGACGAAACCGGTCTTGTCCTTGTCTTTATCGATGTCCCCAGTCTTATTGGTGTTGAAGTACAGCACAGCGCCGAGACTACCGTCCTTGCGCTTGTATTGCCGGAACACACCACGCTCGACGCCCGCATTAGATGGCGCGTGTTTTCCCGTATTTGGTCCCCATGTTCCGTTCTCTTCATACCTGAGCGAATCGCCTTCACTGCTGTCGAGATGCCGAATTTGATAGGTACGAGCTGGGAGGATAAGCTTGGCCATAAGAGCGTATGTACGCACAGGGCTCCAGACGCTCTCAAATTCTCGGGTTTCTGGATTTTTCCAACGGAAGTTGTCTGAGAGCTTTCCGACCTCTCGCGCCCAAGCGAAATCGTTCTCGGTCAGTATGCTCATCGCTTGGCGAATGAGACGCGTTGGCATGGACTCGCGGTGTGTCTCTCCCTTGTTGACACCGATAAACGTCTGTTTGACCAGCGGGTTGGCAAAGCCCGGCATCAAAATAGGAAATGCATTGTCGTCAGCCTGGATACAGACTTTGTGCAGAACCTCGTTGAGGAACTGGTACACCACCACCATCGTCTGACGCCCTTTATTGCCATCGATGTGAAAGAGAGGATCAGGACGACGCTTAATGTCACAGTAGCCTGCAGGACTTCGGTTGACAGTCGAGTTTTTGGCGATGTGCTCGATAAAGACATTCACCGCACTCCGGCGTTTCCTATAGTTCGTCGGATTTTCGGCAAGATGCTGCTTTGCCAATTCCACCCATTCGATCATTGTTGGGTCAATCTCAAGAGCCCATTCGAAATTTTCCTTGCGGCGCAGATGACCAGACCTGGCCTGATAAAAGCCGAAGTCTTCCAGTACCCACGGAACCTGTTTGATGGAGTATTCATCCCTTAGCGCCTGCAGCAGACCTGTAAACGCCATGGGTCGCTGTTTCCTCTTTCGCGTCGGCGCTGGCTGGACCTGCATGGTGGTGGGAGTTATGTCGCCAAGTTCTACGACTCCAGCCCTGGAGAGCACCATGTCCACGAAGAACCGAAACGTCACAGCGTCGGTAAGGGTGTCGCGGGCGAGGTACTTTCGCACATAGTTCAGAACGACTACGAACTCGGCGCTCCATCCCGCATTATTGAGGGTCAAGATAGCCGACGGAAACGGCTCTTGAACGGTCAGTGGCCACGCCACCAGCCCTTTGCACCACATCGCTAGCATCAACTGCGTCAAAAACTGCTGGCCGGAGAAGTGGAAGCCTTCATTGTCGAGCTTTGCTTTGAACTCTTGGAGCAAAAGTACGTTCAGGCCTTCTCCGAAGGCTTGTGGCGAAACACAATCTGACAGCGCCGCAACCGCAGCCCGCTGGCCCGCTGGCGGTCGGTTGCTTCCTGGAAGTGCGTAGATACGAGCATTCCACTCGGCAACGACCACCTGGACGGCCGCTTGATTCCAAGCGGGAGAAATAAGGTATTGGTCGTGTGACTGGTTTTCATACACGGTACGGCCGGTCAGTTCGCTTGTGCGCGCGACAAACTGCTCTTTCTGCCAAATACACTTTTGCAGCGCCGTTCGTGGTGTCGGCGGCTGCCCTGCCTTGCGGCCACGGTTGTTTTTCGGTCGAGCAGCAACCTCGTCTGTTTTATCAACAGGCGTCTGTGTAGCCTTGAGCCGAGTCATGTCAGTCCTTCGAAACTGGGTAATGAAAGTGCCTGTCCATCGCCCATGGCAGCGGCCACCTTTGCCACGCCGAGCTGCCGATAGACCTCCTGGCTCTTGACGTTGCGGTGATGCATGGCGACTTGGCCTTCCTTCTCGCCTATGCCAAGTTCGTTGAGCCACTGCCCATAGCGGTGACGCATTGCCTGGGTTGATGTTCCGCTCCACTTTGATGGGGTAAGCCCAATCCGACGAACAGCAGCCACAAACGAATCGCTATAGGCCTCGGCGCCCAGCGGTTGGGCGTCTCGGGTCAAGAACGCCCACGGGGTTTGAAGGGCGAGTGGCCGAACGTATTCGAGGTACAAACGCCACAGCCTTAGAAACACGCGTCCAGCATTGCGATCAATCCAAAATACTTGAAACGCATTGCGGTCGCGGTGAGTCATCAGGTTGCCCTTCCAGCCTGAATGTCGGCGACCTGTTTCCATGGTCAAGGGGCGCTTGCCGCCACAGAAGCGCTGCAGGTAGTCGGTGCGGTTGGTCTTGCGCTTGGTGCCCGTCAGCGGATCAACGTAATAAATCATGCCGTCGTGAGGCTCGTGTACAAGCACGAGGGCCAGCTCTGGGTCATCGGGGTCCACAAACACGTCGTCAACCCACAGGTGCATTGGCTCGCTCTCGCGACAGCCACCGTAGAGGCAAAGCAGGGTGATGAGAATGTCACGCAGATTGAACTTCACCCACAGTTCGGCAGCGTTCTGCTTTCCCGGATTGATGAATCCGGTCCAGAGCAGTGCATCTATGTGCTCGACTGGAAACGCTTTGGTTTCCTGCAGGAGGGTGTTCCGTCGGCCAGGGAGCGACGATCGGCGCGAAATCTCGGACCTAGGTACCTTCTGGCTGCGACTCTTGACGTGGGCCAAGAGCGCTCTGGACTTCTGCTTGTTCCATTGGCGCCAGAATATGAGCTGGTCGGAATAGGTCACGCCTTCCTGCATTGGGTTCAAGGCGGGCCTGCCGTGGCGCAGAGTAAGCCAGTCGCTGAACTCCACCAGGCATCGTGTGAGTCGGGCAACGTTCTTCTGGCTGGTTGCGGTCCAGTTGAGCCCGAGGGCGTCCTCGCCATCGCAGTAGCTGCCGAACAGCAGATCGTGAGCGAAGGCGGTGTAAATCAGGCCGCGATTCTCCTGCGGCCAGAACTCTTCAGTACGCACTGAGAGCCATTCGATAAAGCGTCCGATAGCTTGGGCATATGCCCGCTCGGCCGAAAGCGATAAACCTCGCTCTCGGAAGAATGCCAGGAGTTGCAAGAACGGCTGCTCGCCGACGATGACCATTGCGGTCAGAGTCCCGCTGCGCATCTTGTCTCGAACTACGACGGTTTCGGTCCTTACCACCCTCGGACCTTCCAGAACAACCCCTTCATGTGTACTCCTTGATAATATCGAGCGTCTGCCAGCGAACAACCCCGGCACCGGCTCGCCGGTGCCGGGGTTGTTCGCTGCGGGGTTGTTCACGGGCTAGTTACGGTCTCTGCACTTCAAGCCTGACGCGCTCTGTTGAAATGAGAAACGGAAAGAAGGTTTACGAGACACCGCAGTCACTCAGCCTTGTTCACTATAGATAAATGAGTATGGTTTGTCACCGGGTATTACACCTAGCGCCAAATAAGGACATGCCCAGCCGCTCAGCGCAAGCCGAGAGCTTCAGCCTGGCCAACATGGTGCCCCAGGTCCATGCCAGCAATGCCGGCGTCTGGGAAGGCATGGAAGGGGCCGCGCGGCAAATGGCGCTCGATGAAGGCGAGGTCTATGTGGTGTCGGGCCCGGCGTTCATCGGCAACAACGTGCAGCGCGTGGGCAACGTGCTGGTGCCGACGCATTTGTGGAAAGTGCTCTACAGCCCGGCGCAGCAGCGCGCCGGCGCCTACGTGACGGCCAATGACGCCACGGGCACGTATTCCATGGGGAGCGTCTCGGAGCTGGAAAAGATGACGGGCGTGAGCGTCCTGCCCGGGCTGCCCCGGAGCATTCGGGACAGCGCCATGGCGCTGCCCAAGCCGGCCGCGCAGCATGGCGGCAAGAAAAGCAGGACAAAGGGCCAAAGCCAGAGCCCGAGCAAAGAAGCAGACGATTTCACGCTGCGCGACTTCGCGACCAGCATCCTGGACGCCATCAAGCGCGCCGGCCAACACTGAAGGAACCCATCCATGACCCAGGCATTCAAGCCCTACGCCAACGAAGCCGATGTGCTGCGCATCGGCGAGCTGGAGATCGAAAACCGCCTTGACCGCGTCACGCTCACGGGCGATGTGGTGCTCACACGCGACAAGGCGGGCTTGGGGCTGGCTAGGCAGCTGCAGGCGCTGGCCGCCGGCATCGTCAAGGCGCTCGAAGCGGACAAGGCGCTGCCCGATGCGGTGGAGCTCAAGGCCGCCGTGACGGTCAAGAATCCATTTTCCTGAGGGCTTTTGGGGCCAAGCCGCTTGCGGGGTGATTCTCAAAAGCCCTGTGCGCACGACCACTGGGCGAACCTTGCCCAATGTTGGCAATGCAGCGGGAGGGGGTATTGACCAACGGCTGCTTTCTGAAAGTTCAATTCCTACGTTTTGCCGACCCGTCAGCTGTCATTCATGACGGCCCGCTTCGGGCCCAAAGCCGACTCTGGTAGACGCGCAAAGTGACCACTTGTCTCTGACGAGTTTGGGTTCAAGAGAGCCGTTGGCAGTGTTCCTCGGCAGTCAGCCTAAGGGTGCAGCAACCAAGGTGCCAAGCGATTCTTATCATCAAACCCAACCCCGGGATAACGGCTCCCTCGCGTGCGGTCAAAGTAAGGCATCATCCTGTCGCATGAATACTTGTGAGCACCTGCGGCAGCTTCTGCGTCCTGTGGTGGGAGATATGAAGGACGCTTGCACCAATAGCACGATGCCGGAGCTATGCATTGCGATGGGCTTACCCGTGCCGCCTGAGGGCGGCGACAAGCGTGGCCGGCTGCATGCCGCGTTCGATGCTCTTCCTGACCCTGACATACCAGCTTTTGCCCAGAGATTAGTCGACCAACGCAGCGTCCGCGGCGAGTTGCGCGACCATGTGCAAGATGCTCTTTGGGCTCATCTGCCAGTCATAGATATCCCAAAGCGAAGCCGTCGAGACATTGCACGTGCGCTGAACCAAATAGAGTTGTTCGCGCACTGGGACCATTTTGCGCAAGCCCTGAAAGATGTATTCATCCTTCAGGAATACAGCTTTGCTGGTCTGAGTGATGGTGTTTTGGAGTTTGCACATCGACACTTTGTGCGAAATCCGGAAGACGCAGACGTCGAACTTTTGTTCGAGAAGCTGCGGGCATTCGACCTACCGAACAGGAGATTCGTCCTGCTGCTAGAAAAGTTCGCATCAGCGGACGTGCAGGTTGACGCAGACGCTCAAGAACGCCTCGTTAAGCTTGTGAATCCTATGTTGCAGGCTGCTGGAGCCGAGCTCCGGCAAACCTCGACCGACGGTGGGTACCCGATATTTACCGTTGTGTCCATCAGGTCACCGCGAGGGCGGCCGAAGAACCTCATCTTTGCGTCATCGACAAAGCCTGATATCCGACTCAGTGACGCCATCAACAATGACATCGAGATTGCGTCGAACCCAGGCGCGGTCTTGGTCTATGACCGTCCTCTAGGCGCAGACGGTTTGCGGTGGAGCGAGCTTCAGCGCTGGTGGAGTGAAACCACTGGCGAACCGGATGTCCAGAAGGCTCGGCAAACCTTGCTTCGGCGACTACAACAGTGCCTTCCCGACTCGTCGCCGCCACAACGGCTGCTCTTCAGAACGTTTTTCATGACCTTTGGCGAGTCCGTCCCTCGACTGCCGGCACTGCTGCCAGAGGTTTGGCTTCATTGGGACCCGAAGACGGTGGCTAGTCGAGGAGCTGCTGCGCTGCTGACCCACCGCATGGACTTTCTCATGCTCTTGCCTGGGGGCGCAAGGGTGGTGCTCGAAGTAGATGGCGCGCAGCATTACGCAGACGAATCGGGTCGTGCGGCCCCTCAAACATACGCGCGAATGGCTAAGGGAGACCGAGAGCTAAGGCTTGCAGGATACGAAGTATATCGGTTCGGTGGAGCAGAACTGCAAGGACCCGAACCTTCTCTGCTCGCTGCTGAATTTTTCCGGGCGCTGTTTCAGCGACACGGAATTCCCCTCACCTGAGTTCCAAAAAAAAGTAAAGGCACAACTTGGCGAGGGCCAGCTGAGGGTCAGCCCCACGCGGCGCTTAGAAATGACATGATTTTCAGACCAATGTAAGAGGCCGACTTAAATCGGAAGGGCTGCATATCCCATACCTTATTAATCGCTAGGCGATACTAGGGAAAAGAGGAGGCCCCGTATGACTCGATTCGTCGAGTGGTGCGCTCATACAGATATACCTGTTGCGCACCACAAGTTGCAGATTTTGACGGCTGACCCAGCGAAGCTGGCGGCAGCGGTGGACATCGTTGCGGAGGTCGTGCCGGACCACTATGTTATGCCTGGGCGCCTGGCTCAGCTTCTTACGCGCTTGGGGCGCAAAGAAGTCGCTGTATATGTAGCAGAGAAGCTCCCGACCACCAAGCAAATTAAGTCGGGTGACTTGGGTGAAATCCTTTGTACGACCTTCATCCATGAGAGCACACCCTTTAAGCTTGGAATCAAGCGCCTTCGTTGGAAGGACCATCGTAATATGTCGATGCGCGGGGATGATGTGTTGGCGTTCCACATTGGTGCAGGCGCGGCCGGACTTCAGGTTCTTAAGGCTGAGGCCAAAAGCGGGGGCAAAATGCAAGCCGGCACGGTCAGCACGGCTCGTGATGCGCTATCGGCGTATGGCGAGCTTCCCTCACCCCATGCTATGAGTTTTGTGGCAGACAGGCTGGAAGCGGCGGTGGACAAACCTCTCCGAGATATGTTGGATGATGCACAGTTGAAGCGGAACCTCAAACCCGCACATGTCACGCATATGCTCTTCACGTTCTCAGGCAACGATACAACCGCGATGCTGAGCAAAAACCTTGCAAGTTACGTGGGCGGGTCGGCACAGCACTATGTGGGCATTCGTGTCGAAGACCATCAGGCTTTCATCAAGTCCGTGTTCGCGGCGGCGGAGGTCTAATGGCAACCACACTCGAAGAACTGCAGGCGAACATTGAAGCCGCCGTCACGCCAGGATATCGGCAAAAATTGCTGGCACGAGGCCAGGCCCGGGGAATGATTTGGCGAGCTGGGCTACTGCCTATCGACGCTCCCCACTTCAGCCCGGAACTATCCGAGGACCTGCTGTCTTTTGGGTACTCGCTGCTGTTGCATGGGCTGAGATATGTAGACCTAGGAGGCAATTTTTCTCTCGCAAGAGTGGCGTTTGAAGTAGCCGCTGAGTCAATTGAGGCGGTGGTAGCACGCGGTGAGGTGAACGAAAATCGTGACTTTCACCGACTGATAGCGGGCGCGGCCTATCACCTTGGCCATTACTCGGCACGCGCCTACTCGATGCTTTTTGAAGGGCTGGGTCAGTCGAACCTGTCCGTTGTCGAGCGCTGCTTGGCCCAACTTATGTTGCGAGACCTTGAAGGAGTCAATGTTGCGGTGTCGAACTGGGTCGAATCTGGTGTGGGTTCGGACAGCAATCTCATCGAGGCATTTGATACGGGTATCGACGCAGAAGTCGAGGATGAGGACGCGGGGGAGAGCGGAGTAATCGAGGCAATGACGCTGGCATTGGAAGGTAATTTCCTATCAGCAATGTCCCAGACATTGCTCGCCTTGGAGCGAGGGGAGCACTCTCTGATTTTACAAGCCCAGGCACGGTTGGAAGAGGGCCTGTCCGTTGCAGGAGAATTGAACCTGGTCACTCAATGGTGGGCTCACCGGCTTGCGATTCATATCGTTGGCGGGCTTTGGGCTAATAGCTTCCATTCGCTCCTACCGAGTCAAGGGCCAGCTGGCGCAGACGTGGGCGATTGGGTCCACCTACGCAAGCTGCTTATTGCGTCGCTAATGCGCCGTCGTCGGGCAGAGATTGAACTCTGGCCATCCCAGATTGATGCGGCGAAGCGTGTGCTCGAATTTGAAGCCAATCTGGTGCTTTCCCTGCCAACTAGCGCGGGAAAGACGCGCATTGCGGAGTTGTGCATCTTGGCCTGCCTTGCACGTGGAAAACGGGTGGTCTTTGTGACTCCGCTTCGGGCGCTGTCGGCGCAGACCGAGGTGTCGCTACGGCGGACTTTCGGACCGTTGGGTAAGACGGTGTCGAGTCTCTATGGCAGCATTGGCACGAGCTCGAGTGATGTGGATGCACTCAAGTCCCTGGACATAGTGGTTTCCACCCCCGAAAAGCTGGACTTCGCACTTCGAAGCGACCCTCAACTCCTGGATGACATCGGACTTGTTGTCTTAGACGAGGGCCATATGATTGGTCTGGGTGAACGTGAGGTCCGATATGAGGCACAGATTCAACGCCTTCTGCGGCGTGCTGATGCTGCCAGCAGGCGGATTATTTGTCTCTCGGCTATTTTGCCGGATGGCGACCAGCTAATAGATTTCACAGCGTGGCTCACGTCCGACCGTGAAAATGGACTCATTAAGAACGACTGGCGTCCTACTCGTTTGCGATTTGGGGAGGTTGACTGGAATCCAGTCAGTAAGCTGGCGCAACTCAAAATCGTGGTCGGGGATGAGCATCCTTTCGTTTCGAAATTTGTTGTCGGTAAAACCTTGAATGCTAATAAGAATGCAAAAGTCTACCCGGCGTCACAGACCGATTTGTGTATTCTTAGTGCTTGGAGATTGATTGAGGAGGGCCAGTCGGTCTTGGTCTTCTGTCCCCTCAGGGTGTCGGTCGTGCCCTTCGCGAAACGGATTATCGAGATGATTCAGCAAGGGCTAATCGTACCGATGCTGACCCCGCCTGCAGAAGTCCTGGCCTCAGCCCTGGCAGTCGGTGTCGAGTGGTTCGGACCGGACCACGAAATTCTCAAGTGCCTGCGCATGGGGGTTGCTGTACATCACGGGGAACTGCCGGCCTCATTCAGAAAAGAGGTAGAGCGTCTACTGCGAGACGGAGTGCTGAAGCTTACGGTTTCCTCGCCGACCCTTGCACAAGGATTGAACCTTGCTGCAACGAGTTTGGTGTTTCACGGTCACGCTCGAAAAGGCGCCCCCATTGACGTCTCTGAGTTTCGGAATGTCGTGGGTCGTGCTGGGCGCGCATACATCGACATTGAGGGGCTGGTGCTGTATCCCATGTTCGATAAACATGAAAAACGTCGAACTGCATGGGCAAATCTAATAGCGAGTACGAAGGGCCGAGAGATGGAAAGCGGCATTTTGCAACTACTCTACTCACTTCTCGTTCGAATAGCGAGAAAACTGGATGCTCCTGACGTGAGTACTGTGCTTGACTACGTTGCAGGCCAGGGGGGCTGGGATTTTCCGTTTCTGCGGTCCGAAACCGGCTGGCGAGCAGCCAATGCGGCTGAGGAGTGGCCGCGCCACCTGACGAGTCTCGATACAGCTATCTTTAGCTTGCTCGGTGACGCGCAAGTCCCGGACGAAGAAATTGAGGCGACGCTGGACGAAGTGCTGACATCCTCGCTTTTCATGCGACGAATGGCGCGTCGAGACGGCCTAATACAAAATCTCTTGATTGGTGGCTTGAAAGCACGCGTGAATTTCATCTGGTCCAATTCCTCCGCCTTGCAACGTCGCGGTTACTTCCTTGCAGGCTTAGGCCTAGCCTCCGGCCAAGCACTCGATAGCAAGGCGAAAGAACTTGAGTCTCTACTACTGCAAGCGAACGTGGCCGTGGGCGAAGGAGAGGTCGAAATGGCAATTCAGGCCATCATCGGCTTTGCACACATCGCTTTCGAAATTCCGCCCTTTGCCCCGAATGGACTACCTGGGAACTGGAAATACATATTGGAGCTGTGGCTTCGAGGGGTGCCAGTGCCGCACATCGGCAGCAATGACCCGGATGGTACGGTCTCCTTGATTGAAGGCGCCTTTGTCTATAACCTTCCGTGGGCCATGGAGGCCGTGCGGGTGAGGGCAGAGGCGCATCTGGACCTTTTCTCAAACGATGTTAGCGTCGCCAACTACGGCCGTGCACATGCAGTGGCAGCGATAGAAACTGGAACTCTATCGGTAGCTGCATCCACACTCATCAAAGCTGGTTTTGCATCCAGACTAGGCGCCATCCATGCAGTCACTGTCACGGCTGCTGATTTCGATTCATCGGCTGGGATGAGGGCTTGGCTTTTGTCCGCAGAAGTAAAAGCGCGACGAGATAACCCTAGTTGGCCCACGGTGGAATCACATGAGCTATGGGTCGACTTCACCGCACCTCATGGTAGCGGATACACGAAGCCTTGGTTAGCGACCGCATACACGGGTCCTGTTACTTGGCACGGTTTGCCCATGCCGCCAGGCACCCCGCTGAGACTGGGCGGCGGACCAGGCAAGGAGAATGCGATTTACACCGCGGACTTCAAGGAGGTCGGCAAGATAGGCTATGCGTTTAATCAGGCCGCTGTTGGCCTGTCCATTGCGACAGCCACGGGAGCTGCAAATGAGATTGCCTTTGAGTACATCGGTCCGAACGACTTGGTTGTTCTGTAGAAGGTTGCTTAGCTGCGACACCCGGCCTAACTTTCTCCTCAGCGGAAAAGTGTCACGCTTGGGTCATGGCGCGCCATCCCTTGCAGCGATAACGTCCAGGAGATAGTAACCCGGCGGTAGCTAAGCCTGAGGGCGAGTTTTCGAAGCCACGGCCACTTCCTGGCGATGGACGCGCCAATGAATCTGGTGATGTCTCCGGCCGTATGAACTGTGCCGTAGCTTGACCAGCTCCGGCCGACTGTTGCAAAAAGAGCCATCGTATCAGCCGGGTGTAGCCAATTCTGCCGAGGCTTCGAGCGGCCGCTTCTGGCTGGGTGCGGGTGCAGCAATGATCGAAATCGGCGCCACATTGCCGACACTCAACCGGCCAATGTCAACGTCGGGTATGGAGCGACCAATTCAGAATCTGCTACAGCCGCCTTCAGTCTAAAACCGACTTCCGCTATGCAGCGTGAGTTGACGGTCACAAGTACCCGCTTCCTGGAAGTCCAGTTTCCCCCCATCTCGAATGGACGTTCCCACTGCCTAGAAGCAGCATAGGTGGAAATGCGAGTGGGTTCAACAGACCCTCGTCAGGATGCCAGTCCGAGCCCAAGGACGTGCACTCTCTCCCGAAATTTGCCCACGTGTTCATTGCGAACCACCAGAGTTTTAGGTCCGGCGCGCAAGCATAGCGAGCTCGTTTCCTTGTGCGTGGCCACGTTGTCAGCGGTTTCGCAGTCGCGGCATTCGATCAGCACTGCGCTGGCGCCGGTCTTGAGTGCCTGGCCGTCTCGTGCGCAGCGAAGCAAAAACGATTCGACCAACTCCGGCAACGGCAGATCGTCGTTATTTTCCAAAAATTGCCTGAGCAGCGCGATGTCGTGGCCTTTCTCGATGGCGGCCACGGCTTTTTGGCGGTCCAGATGCCAAATATCCTCCTGTATCGGTTCTGCCCAGAGTTCAAGCAACAGCGAGTCTTGTGCGCTGAGAATTCCGCGCACCCGTTTGACCTGCAGGCTTGGCATCACCGAAATGGCCACATGGCTGGGTTGGGCCACAGGTTGGTAGGTGGCCTCCCGCCCCAGTATGTAAGCCCCCAGCGCAGTGATTCTGAAACTGTTCAACCCATCGTAACGGCTCAAAAAACGCAGTTCGTCGGCGCCCCACATATCCCGAAAGTCATCATGCCCCTCAGTGGGGTCAAAGTAGGCCACATCGACGATGCCGAGCGTGGCTGCATATTCAAACAATACGGCAGCCATGTAGCGGTCTTGCAAAATGTTCCATCCATGGGAGCCGTCATACCCCAGGCTACCGTATTGACGTTCGCACAAGTACAGCTTCCAGGGGTCATGGGCGACTGCAAAGACATGATCGGCTGCCCGCATGAACCGTGAAAAATCATCCAGTCGCACCCATCGTCCGGTCGGGCACGCCTGCAATGCCTCTTCGATCGCAGCGCGCCGTGGGGGCACGGCACTCATCACGCGTGCGGTGCTGCTTTGGCCCTTGATGGCATCGACCCGGCTGAATTCATCGAGCAGCGTGGTTTTGAGCCACTTGCGCCACAGCGTGCGCAGCACGTCTGCAGGAGACGCGCTCAGGGCTTTGACGCCGCTCGGGCTCAGAGCCAGGCGCGTGCCGGTGCGCAGCGCCAAGCCAGAGGCTTGGAGCAGCATAGGCCAGGCAAAGGCTTTGATCGGGCCAATCGTCTGATCCCACTTGTCTGTTTTCTCCACCACAGGGTAGAAGTCGCCGCCGACAAGTCTTTCGGCCAGTAGCTTGAGTGTGCTGCTGCCGGGCAGCGCCGTCTTCTCGCTGACGGTTATGCGGGCCTGTTCAAGGGTGCGCAGCATGACCACCACTTCGTGCAAGGCTTCACGCTCGGTCAGGCGCTCTGTCAGCCCTGCACCCGTTGGCGGAGTTTCGGAGCTATCTAACCGCACATTGGGCGGTTTTGGCACAAACGCAAGCAAGCTCGCCCGCAGATCAGCAGGTACGAAATACAGTCGCTCCTTGAATGCATAGTGGATGAACAATGCCAGGGCCGATTTTTTTTGGCTGGAATAGCGGGACGACTTTGCCCCAGCCACTTCAAACGAGGGGTCACCTTGGTACTTGGCTCGAAAGCGCTGCGGCGAAAACTCTCCCTGCGGATGGTGAACGGCCTCGGCTACGGCGGCAGCCTGCAGGGTGTCTAGCTTCAACCAAATGGACTGCAACTTTGCGCCCTTCATCGCGTCGGCTATTCGCTCGATCAACTCGTCTTTGCGGCCGGCGGCCTCGGCTTGCGGCACGTAGCGGATTAAATCCTTCAAGTCGGCAACGACCAAACTTTGCAGCGCTTCTTTGAGCATGATGGGCATAGCTACGTCCTTGGGACAATAGGTGATGGACAGGTTGGGAGACTGGCTTGGCGCCCCAGTGACACTGGCAAGCCGGTAGCTCATTGGCGGTCAGAGCGGTACCCTATTTTGTCAGGTGCCTGGCTAACTTCCGCAAGGAAACCGTTGCCCAAAGGAAATTCCATGCACGTGAAAGTTGAAGGTCAGCAATGGAGAAAGTTGTAGACCGGGAACGCAGCGGGAGCGGGTATTCGCAGAAATTTGGTGAGCGTCAGGTTTCGGCCAAGAGCGGACTGTCGAGCAACCGCCAGTGGCGGTCCACTCAGACTGCAAGCTGACATTTGAAAAGTGCTATCGACATCAGCCGACCGCTAAGCGACGGTTGTGGCTGGCTGACCGATTCGCCCCCTCAAGCCTCCTTTTTGATGCGGCGACGGAACTCTTGCTGCGCCGCCTCGGGCATTTCCCGATAAATCGTCAGGAGTGCCTCAACTAGGCTAAATGCGCCCTTGAACTCCTCGTCAGCGCCGCTGAGGCCCTCCCTGCAAATCGAAAAACGTGCAAGCGAGCTTGGCTGCTTGCCAAATGAAGCCAGAAAATCGTGCAGTTTGTCATTGAGCTCATCGTAAAGAGGGCCAGAACTGACCTCAACGAACCAGGGCTTTAGAGCGTCTTCCGTTTTGCGACCATCCAACTGGACGATGTTGGTGGCGTACGCCTTAGCCGTCAAGCCGACATACCCGACAAATTTGCTGGGTCCGAAAATCCACTTGCCGTTGGCCTTTACGGCATACCACGCCCTAAAGTGGGAAAGGGTGTTGACCAGGTCATTGTTTTTGCCGGTGGTTTCGAGCTCCTTTTGGAAGGTGCGGATGTTCTGCAGAACCTGCTCCTGCTTGGTGACGACGCGAATGTGGGGCATGACGTTTCCATTAAATGGTTAGATTTCAGTTTGACTCAGTTCGACCAATTCACCGATTCGATGAGTCAATGTATTCATTGTATCGGTTAATACAAAGTATACATGAATAAAATTGACTGATGACATTTGGAAAAAAGACGCATGAGGCTGAACACTTCTGGTGTATCCAAGAGTCGGTCTGCTGACGGGGGAGACCGCTCACGGCCACAACTGGCCTCTGGTGAATGCCGGGTATGCGGCGCTCCAAGTTAGCCTTTGGCTCGTTGGGATGCGAGCCTGGCAGCTAAGCGGTAGGTCTAGGCTGGTCTCTGTCATCCGCGCCCGACCGACGGAATGGCTATTGCTGCTATTGCAGTCGTTCCACGGCGGCAGCCTTGATTGGGAATTATCGTGACCAGACTGCCAGAACGTTGGGCTACCTCGCCGCGGACTGCCGCTCTGGAATTGGGTTATTTGAGTGTCCCAGACAAGAAGGAGTGGGCCTGGCTTTCTTGCGTCCGCAGGTCAAGGTGACGCCTGCTGGTACCATCAGTTCAACATCCCAGAATAGGGTTCTTTCGATAAACGAGGAGTGCGATTTTGCGTATCTGTGACGTGGCAACGGCATTGGCACCCCTGAAGCTTGGGCCGCCTGACTTGGAGATGTTGAGGCCCACCGAAGCACGTTACACCTGTCTACTATTGCAGCCGAGCGGCCCCATATTCGCCGGGAGACAGCGCATCGGCCAGCACGAACCGGTCGCTGGAGCCCTGAAGGCACGTCAGTTCCTGCAACTCGCGCTAGGAAAACATGCGCACTTAGCCGTCACTCCCGAATACTTCTTCCCCTGGGATGCGCTCAAAGTTGAGCTACTGGCCGGCACACAACCTTCCCCCGGCAATCTCTGGGTATTGGGCTGCGAAAGCATCGATGCTCCAGCCTTGGCCAAGTTCCAGGCAGACGTTGGGGATGTCTGTGACGTCGTTCACGAGCCCATTGCGGGGCTTCCTGCTGACCGCGCCCTGTTCGACCCGGTGGTTCACATTTTCCAGGCATCCCGCGAAGACGGGACGTTCCGGCTGGTCGCCCTGGTGCAGTTCAAGACGTGCCCCTCCCGCGACGACACGTTCTTCGAGGAAGGCCTGCTCAGGCGAGGCACCACGGTCTACAAGTTCAAGGGACAGGATGGCACGCTTTCCGTCTCGACCATCATCTGCTCAGACGCATTTGCTCTGACGGATGCGGTGATGCCAGAGCTTGTTGACCGGTCCACGCTCATTCATATCCAACTCAATCCCGACCCGCGAAACAGCGCCTACCGCCAATATCGGAAGACCACGTTCGAGACAGACCCGAGTACATCGGAATGCCACATCGTCTGCCTCAACTGGGCCGGTGCTGTCGTCCAGCACGGCGAGACTGGGCCCCTAGAGACCTGGCCGAAGGTTGCTGGCTCGGCTTGGTATTGCCCTGACTCACGTTGTAAGTCCGACGACGAAATCGTGCTGCCCAATCACGACCTTGGGCTGTACTACGCCTACATGCAGGAGCGGCGGCATGCGCTCCTGTTTGACTATGGCGAAGCCGCCTTCGAGCTTCAGATTCCGAAGGTGGTAACCCGAGGCAAAGCTGTCCTGGCAAACAAGAACGGACCAGGTGCGGTAGAGCGCTACTGCTGGAACCCTGGGGCGTCTGCCTGGGCTCCTGGGACTCGGCCTGTTAATGCCGGGTTTGAGGCACTGCTTCGCGGCAACCCGGAAGCGCTGGCGGCGCTATCGCACGCGACCCAAAACGGCTCGCCCCTGGATACGGAACGTCTTCTTGCGCTCACGGTTGGGAGCGCCAACGGCATGGAGAGCTGGTTTTCTGCGAAGGAAGTCGACTCCTGCCGGATTGGTGCGGACGAGGTCGTGAAGCGCGTGACCGTGGCTCAAGACAATCATGCCGACGCCGTCAGCTTTCGGTACGCTCGCATTGAGTCGGCCGCAGAACTTCGGCATCTCCTCGACACGAAAACCGATTGGCCACCTCAACTGGCCGGAGTGGCCAAGGATTCGCTGATTCATTGGTCGGCGAACGACCCGCATTTCAACGTCAGGACGAGCGACGGGCGCCCAAGCCTCATCGTCAATCTGGGCAATGCACCGGAGCCTCGCCGGCTGGAGAACACCGCGTCGAAGTTTGTCGAACTGCTGCGAAAAGCTGGCGGCCACCACAAAGACCGGCTCTGCATCGTGTACCGCCGCCTCGGTGAGCTGAAGTTCGCTCAGTTGCCTTCCACACGGTTTGACGATGCCCTCGGTGACGAAACCGACCTCCTAGCGGTTCAGCCGCTTGAATGAGTCAGGTAAACACAATGACCAATATTGAGACAGTACGCACGGCCTTCGGCCGCCATTTCCAGCACGTTGTCGAGATGGGCAACGGAGTGGTCCGGGGAGAACGCCAGCACAACGGCAAGCCCTACGCGGTCGCCTACGTCGACCTGTCCGATGAGGTCGTGGAGCGGGCGCACGGCCTTCAGAGCTATCAGGAACGCCTCATCGGTGCTGACTTCTTCTCGTCGGACAACGACCTGCGGTGGAATAGCTATTTGTTCTTCTGGGCAGGGCCCAAATCGGCAGCGAGCGAGGAGTTTCAACAAGCGAAGAAGCTAATTGAGTCAGACAGACATTTCGCTCGGAAATTCGTTCTCAACGAAGATGACTTGGAGCGCCGCTTGGGGCAGAAGCCCCAGGCTGTTGCAACGCCTGCGACGCAACAAGGTGATGCTGGTATTGCGTGGGCCGAGCTACTCCGCGCAGATTCTCTGGCAATGCTCCTGGAGCAGAGGCCGAGAACAGCGACTCTGGAGTTGATAGAAGCTGGCGAAGCATTCAAGGCTGACGTAGGCGCGCCGGCCCCGGCAAAGGCTTCAGCAACGGACGCGCTCGCTACTGGGATGCTGCGCAAGCTTTCGATTCAGCAATTCCGGCGCATTCATCAGAGCACGGAGTTTGAGTTTGGCGATGTGAACCTCATCACGGCGCCGAACGGGATGGGGAAGACTTCCTTGCTGGAAGCAATCGAAGCCTTCTATTGCGGCCGAGTGCGTCGTGACCCCGAGGCCGTGTTTGAGGGTATTTCGGGCGAGCTAGAGGCACCTGACGGCCGCCGGCATGCCGTCAAGCTCACTAAGGTTCCTGCGACGCTGAAGGCGCGCAATATGGCTTGGTACGGACGGACCGACGTGCATGCCCAGGCCATCTCGCAAGGATTCACTCGCTTCAACTTCCTTGATACGGATGCGGCCTTCCGCCTGTCGTCGGAACAAGACCCCGAGCAGATTCAGCTTGACCTCGGCCGGCTGATTGTCGGCCCGGATACGACGCGTCTTTGGACCTTTCTGTCCAAGCTGAAGGATGACGTCGATACGCGACTGAAAGCACTGGAGGGGCAGCAGCCTAGCGATGAGCTCAATGTCGACTTGCTGGAGAAAGAGGTAAGTCGACTGGAGACAACCCCGTCTGAATCCACCAGTCTGCGCGTTGCGTTCCGGGAAGGCGTTGTTCGACTTCGGCCAAGGTGGGTAATCCCAGATGCCAATACTCAGCTGAACGAACAGGAAAAGAGCTCGGTTGCCGAACTCAAGAGCGCCATAAACCGTGCTCTTGCTGCCGCACCAGTCACGCCAGGCAACAAAAGCGTCCTTCAAGAGCAACTCGCCAAGATGAAGGCGTCCCTGGCCGAAGCGAGGAGGATTCAATCCTCGTATGAAGCCGCTGTACGTGAAGCGAATGCCGCCGCTGAGAACCAGAAGGCGAGCAAAGAAAATCAACGCTTGGCGGAGTTGTGGGAAAAGATTCTGCTTGCAGGAGTGCCGGAGCTGGAAAAGCGAATTGGTATAGCAGAACAGCAGGTACAGGCGTTGAGGACCGCCTTGCCTAGCTACCGGGAGGATGCGATTGCTAGCTTTCCCGAGAAGTATTTCCCTCTCGCGCTGAAGGATGCCCTGTCGGACGCGAAGCGGGAATCCGACCTGGCGCAAGAGTCTTCTCAAACTGCATCGCGGGCGCTGTCGCAAGCGCAAGAGCTCGGACAAACGTTGGTCGCTTTGCGGCGCGATTTGCACGACGCCTCCGTCGCGGTCATGGGGCAGACTGGAAATCTGACCGAATGCCCCGTGTGCAAGACAGTCCATGCCGAGCAAGACCTTGCCGAAAAGCTGCACGCGCTCATTGGCTCTGGCGACTCGCAAATGTCGGCAGGGCTCAGGCAACGTGCACAAACGGCCAAGCAGAACACAGACACCGCTCAGCGTGCCCTGGAAGCCCTGCTGACCCTGGCAAAGTGGCAACAGGCCGCTGGCCTGGCAGACGACTTGGCATGCAAGGACTTATTCACGCAGCTACAGCATCAGCACGAGAAGCTGAGGGCCGCGCTCCTTGAGTTGCAAGAGGCTCGACAAGCTGAGAAGACGCTTGGTGCTACAGGAATTCGATTGGATGGCTGGCAGCTGGCCCGTGCAAATGCTCAACGAGGCTTGTCAGAAGGGGTCAACGTGAACGACAGGACGCGGTTGCGCCAGGCAATTGAGTTTATGGCGGTACAAATCGGGTTTAACGTCCTGGCGCACGTTCTCACAGCAAAAAAGCCGCAGACGCTAGCCAATGAAGCGACGATGCTTGCAATAGCAACTGGCGCATCCAGAGGAGTTCCGATGCTGCCGTCTCAGACGGTAGTGGCTGTGGAACGCTTAGTACAGCAGGCCGAAGCTCGTGTTGCGGCTGCAGCAGAAGTTGAAAGAGCTATTGACTGGCCGGTTGATGCCGCCTATGAAACGCTGCTGTCGGAAGTTCAATCCTGCCTTTTGGCATATGACAAGGCCGACCACGCAGCAACCCAGGAGACAGAAGCGGATTCAGTCCTCAAGCAAAAGCTAAAGGACCTGGCCGAGGCTAGAGCCCGACAAGCGAAGCATGAAGCGTCTCGCAAGAACCTGGCGCGCGCTGCAGCGACGCTATCGAAAGTCGTAGACGAGCACTCTCTCGAAACCGTGACGTCCGAGGCATTGCGCGCGATTCGAAGCAAAGTGAGCGACGTTTTTTCTCAGATTCACTCGCCGCCAGAGTACGCCTTGGGCAACTTCGAAGATGGGCAGCTCATCGTGCGCCGCGAAGACGGCGCGACCCACGCCGTCAATCAGGTCAGCACCGGTCAGCGTGCGGCCCTAGCGCTTTCCATCTTCCTGGCGCTGAACGAGAGCGCCGGCACTGCCCCGCCCGTCATACTCATTGACGACCCGGTGGCGCATATCGACGACCTCAACGCCTTGTCGTTCCTCGACTACCTGAGGGAACTCGTGGTGAGTAGCAGGAAGCAAGTCTTCTTCGCGACTGCAGACGCGAGGTTGGCGGCCTTGTTCCAACGAAAATTCGATTTTCTGGGGCCAAACAGATACCGGCGAATCAACCTCGACGCCCCTCAGGCAACTGCACAGTAGGCCAACTTAAGATTGCCTCGGAGGGACAAAACGGCCAGTTCCATACGCTGCGCCATCTCATCAAGCGGATGGTGGAGCTGACCAAGCCCACGTCAATCAGTTGGCATCGCATGGCGCATGCTGGCTGGCTGGCTGGCTGGCTGGCTGGCTGGCTGGCCATTCCATTGTGGGCCGTCCGATTTGAGTGGCAGCTTTCGGACCATTTTCTTCGCTAGCCGGATTGCTGCTTTGGGCCCATAACGGTCAGCCAGGGTTTGAGGAAGCAGCCGTTCAAACTGGCGCATGAAAATCTGTAAGCTGACATTCGTAGACGCTGAGTAATCCCCTTCGCCTGTACGGCTCTTGTGCAGCACGATCACTTGCCCTGACTCCCCCAACTCACGGTCTCTGCACGAATTCGGCCACCGAGTGGACTGGTCTGCCGCAGCTCGACTGGCCGGTATCGTGGGAACTGCGGACGTAGTCGGCAGTCCCTTAGCACGTCGCTATCTTTAGCGCCTCTATGACCGCTGCTGGTGCATGACGGCATCGGCGTGTGACTGACAGCCCATCGCCTCAACACGTTACGGTACATCATCAGGATGTCGCCATGGACCAAAACCATGCACCTGCAGGTCAAGCTGAAACTGCTCTGGATCCACGAAGCGCAGGAGTCGAAGCTGATCGGGCTGCGGCAGCTTCGCATAAGCATCCATGCCAGGAAGGTTTGATGGATTCCACCCGAAGACCGCACTTCGGTAGTACAGGTGGTCCCTAAGCACTTGGTAGGGCTTGATGGATGTGCCAACAATAGCTGGTCGCTTCCTTTCCAACTCCTTCAGCTTGGCGCAAGCCTCACGGGATTTGGCGATCAGGTTCTCCAGACTTGTATCAAAGCGCTGCAGAGGATTGCAGATCGTGGACACACCTAGTGCGCAAGTAACGTCGTGGAAGAAGGCCACGCACCCCATCAAGTGCGAGTCATAGAAGCTTGGCTTGGGGCGGTGGGACCAATCCGAGAATGGGGTCGGAATGGCATCGATGCATAACTCAATCAACTGCGGCATGTTTTCAATGCGCACGCGCATCAGGGGATTCAGCGCCTCGAACGTGAACGGCCCAGGCCCAGCGAGTCGCAGCGCTATCAGGATGCTTGCAGCGTCCGCAGCGATTTTGCCAAGTTGTCGGCTGTCGGCTCTCGCGACAACCTTCTGTAAGCACTGCTCGGCCAATTCATTGCGGCCATGGCGAAGGTGCCAGCGCCCCTCCGCGTAGTCAATGACGAACATTAACAAGCCCGAGGGGGCGACCGCGCGCGAATCCGCACGCAACTTGTCGAAATTCGCTTCATCCAGATCGTTCACCTGAGCGCCAAGTTGGTCGTACTCCTTTGATAGAGCCAAATAAGGGTCGAGGTAGCCCCAGTACATGCGGATGCGGCTGTGTTGTGCCTCATCCGGGAAGTCGCCGTTCCTGTCCAGGCCTGCAAGCAGCTTACCGACAACCAGCGCGAGAATATCTTGCTCTGGAATGATCTCAGCAGCCATGGCGCACAGCCGCATCGTTGCCATGCCGGCGAGGTACAACCCGCGCACCGCGTCAACCGCAGCATCAAGCTCTTGCGGAGAGGAGAAACCGCTCTGCATTTCAACGCGCAGGTTGGCGAGGTCCTGCTCGATGGACGAATGTTTGCGCTGAGAACGCTGATCTAGTCTGGCAAGCGTCGAGCGAAACTCACGCGCGTTGATGCCCTTCGGAATTGCTCGCCTGACCGCAGCCTTCCAGGTGGCCAGATAACTTGTGGTCTCACCAGTGAGCGAAGCTGCATGCACTTCAAGCAGTAGCCGAGCGCTCTCCAGCACCGATCCAGTCTGTTGGCGGGCATCAGAAAGCATCTGAGCAATCCACGGGGCCACCCAGACTTCGATAAAGCGCTGCAGCCCTTCTGTTTCCGTCGCCTCGGTGACCAGTGGGAGAGCCCTGGCATTGGTCAACTCCGTTTCGGCGTCGAGCAGCCATACTTGGACAAGGCTCCGGAGCGCTTCGTCCGAGCCTGCGAGCAGATCCAAGAGCAGGTCTTGCAGGCCAGCGCGGTGAAGCGAGCCGCTATAGGCATCGATCCGGCCGCCAAACGAGCCGAGGTCGGCGAGTGCATCCTCTTTGTTCCGTGCGATCCCAAGGCCAGAGGCCAGGCCGTCAATGACGGCGGAGAAGGTAGGCAAGCGTGCGTAGACTGATGGCGGGTGGGTGAGCATCGGTTTCCGTGATTTCCGGTGGAGCAGGATGGTGCCAGCGGCGATGATCGCGTTGCCGACGCCAAGATTGTCGGCGATTAACTTAAAGGAACCTCACATGAAAGAACGGACGCTTCGCCCCATGCTTGCGATGAGCCTCGACTGGCACCTAACCCGGGCCCTCGAACAAAACGATTTCTCAGCGGTCAGCGACAAGCTGCGCGATCAGCTGATCGAACGCGGGATGCCACCCAGGAAGGCGGCGATCAATGCGCCAGTCATGCTGGATGGCATGGACAGGGCGCTCCAGGGCGAGTTTGACTTTAAGCGCATCCGCAACGAGCTGTGCGCTGAGCGGCGCAGCCGCGACGCGGCCAGCCCGCTCACGCCGGCCGCTGGCTAACGCAGGTCGCTATACGGCGTACAGGGTTCGCATAGGGCGCTGCGGCCCATCCGGAAACGTAGAGCTGGCGAGCCCTTCAAGGAGGGCTTGCTGGATGCTTTCCCTGACTGGTCGGTCGTGCTCGGATCGTAGTCAAAGCACGTCGAGAAACTGTTCTCTGCTAACACAGCAGTCATACATGCCGCTGTATGTCGAATGTCCTGTGATGGACTTCAGTTCGACTACTTTGTCTTTGTCGAAATTGCCTTGCCTTGCCTTGCCTTGCCTTGATAATTTACGTCTTGAAACACGTTGCGACAACCTGTTTATGATCCCTTGGGGCGCATGACAGAACCATCTTGAAAAACCAATTTATTTATGAACCAGCAACAAGGCAAAGAAGCCTTTGATCAAAGCTTTTCTCAGATCGTTGGCGCATGGAATCAGATGCAGGGCGACGCGCTAAACTCAGCGCTGGACGCCTACAGTCAGGGCATCAAAGATTCCATCTCCAATGGCTCGGGCGGTTTCACTAACCAGTCCATAGATGTGCAGCAGGGCTTCGTAGCCGAAGCGCACCTCGTTGGCTCCTTCAACGTAGAGGCATCAGTAAAGGGGTTAAACAATCACCGCGCCACGCGCAACAGTGGGGTGCACAACGATCCCGTGGCTGATGCAGTTGTAACCACCCCCGATGGGGCGACCACCACGCACCAGATGAAGTTTTACAAGGACGGCCAAAAGACTTCTGCGGCTTTATCGCCGGAGCGGTACGACACGGTCGACAGCAAGATCGTGCCGTCCGACCAAGTCCTTGACGTGAAGGCTTCGGCCTCCAAGCAAGCTGCGCGTAACCAAGACATTCGTCCGGGCGTCTCTAAAAGCAACCAGCACACAGTCGACACGGCCACAGACAAGCTCGCATCCAAGGATGGCAAGGTTTCCAGTACAGGCCTCAAGCGCAAAGGCGATGGCAGTGCAGAGGAACTTACCAAGAGGACCAAGGAAAACAACGAAGGGGCAGAGTACGGCGAGAAGGCCCGCGTGCGCCGCGAGTTCAACTCGATGCAGTACCGCAACGCGGCCAAGGGTGGAGCCATTGCTGGCGCTGCCAGTGAGGGCGTGAGCATCCTGATTGACATCCTGCGCAGTGACAAGCCAATGACGTTGGATGACTGCATGGATGCAGCCACGCGTCTTGTGGCCAGCGCCGCAAAGGGTGCAGGCAACGCGCTGCTCATCACCGGCATTCAGCATGCCGGCCAGGCCATGGTCGACGCGGCTAAAAACCAAGGCACTAAGGCTGTGGACCAGGCAATGGGCAAGCATTTGGTTAAGGGCAACGTGGCAGCAGCTGTGACACAGATCACAGTTCAGCTAGCGCAAAACCTATATCGTTTCTCCCAAGGGGAGATCGACAACCTGCAGCTCGCTTCGGCCACGGTTGGCAGCACGATGCAAATCGTGGGCGGCTCCTTGTCATACACAGCAGGCGCTGCTGTGGGTACATGGCTGGGGGCAAGCGTTCCCGCAGCGATCTCTGGCTATGCGATTGCAGGCACCACTTTTGGCGCTGTGGGCGTGATGGCCAGCGGCATGGTGTTTGGTATCGGGTTTGCGCTCGCTGCCGGCGCGTATGTCAATCACTTCTCCACCGAGGGCAGAACGCTTGCAACCAATCAGCTGAACTCCGCACTGGAACAGCTCAACGGCGGCAAGATCGACATGAGCTCCTACGTGGGCAAGGTTGCCACGATGTCGGAGATGACGTTCCAGTGGAGCGACTTGCTGCCATTCAGCGGCGCAATCTCTGTGCTCGCTGAGTACGGTCAACGCAAGAACCAGCTGCAGGCTACACGTAGCCACATCGAGTCCATGATCGATGCACTTCCAGCGCAAGAGCAGGCAATCATGCAAGAGCTGACCGACCAGTACCGCAAGGCCATCCAGCACGTGGATCAGCAGTACATGGAAGCCCGCGCCAGCATTACCAAGCAGGCTTTAGACCAGTTTGACACCTTGAGCGAACAGCTCAACGAGCACCTAGAGCAAAAGTTCTTGCTCTTTGAGCCAATTCGTAAGTCATACATCGAGCAGTCCAAGCTGATGGACTTGGAAGTGCGCAAAGCACAAGAGGACGACGAGCGAGCCAAGGTCTACAGGAGCGAGCTTTTGGACCTGCAAACCAAGCTCAACACATTCACCACCTCCGACAAAGCTGACCGAGCCCTCAAGGAAAACCTCCGGGAGACCATCGTGGTCCGCCTGGAGATGCTCATCCCGCACAAGACGGGCTGGGATGAGGCTTGCGAATTCCTTGAACTGCAGTAAGAGATACAGATCATGTTGTTGAAATGGATTGCCCATACATGGGCTAGCTCGAACCTGCGCAAAGAAGAAGCACGCACTCAGCGTCTTTTGAGCCAGTACGACAGTGAGAAAGCTGCGTCCGATCGCCGCATTGCCGCCCGCAAGAGCGACTACCAGCGCAAGATCAAAGAGCGTCAAGAGATGCGCAACAGTGAGCTGGAGGAATACATCCAATTCATGAACAGCCGTCTGCAAGCCGCTTCGAATTACATGCCGAAGCTCGATCAGTTCCAGACTTTCACGTTCACCTGTGTGGATTCGTGGATGAAAGTGGACTTGATCCAGCAGGAAATCGACATCTACAAGAAGAAGATTGAAGCGATCTTCACCACCATAGGTTTGATCGACGCGTACATCAGCGAGCTGACCAAACTGTCCCAGCGCCAGGGCCGTCACGTCTGGCGTGAAATGACCTCGACACGCCCGTTGACCGTCTCCAACACCTACGTGGACAAGACCAAGCGCAACGTCGACCGAGGCTCAAAGCTCAGTAATGACGAGTTCCGCAATGAACTCAAGCGCCTGCAAAGCCACCGCGAAGCCTTGTACAAAGAGGCCAAGGAGCTGATCGACCAGCGCAAGGGCTTGCACTTCAGCAAGGACGAAGTGGAGCTGGTGCACAACGCCAACAAGCAAACCTTGGAAACCATGTACAACGAATACAGTGACCAATGGAAAGAAATCCTCAAGGGTTTCGAGTCGTACTACGCCAACACCAAGACGGAGCACGACTACGTCAACCAGTGGATGAGCCCCCTCAAGGATGGCGGCACGCTCAAGGAAATCACCGTAGTGATCAACACCTCGCACGAGATCATCAAGTGCGCACAAGAGAAGTACGACTTGATCAAGGATGACTTTGAGTCATATCGGGAGATTATCAAGAACGCCCGTAACTCCAACGACTATCCATCCAACTACTCGACGATCAAGGCCAACTACGACAAGTTGCTGCCAATTGCCAAGGACCGGGGTGCCCTGATGGCTTCACGAGGCTTCTTGTACGGACGACGCGACGAGCTGCGAGGCTACATCGACAAACTCAAGCGCCTGCACCCAGACGAAGTGCTGGACACCCTCTACGCGTTACTGAGCGAAGAGCGTGAGGTCAACACATGGCAGGCCTTTGGCATCAACACATACAAGCAGCGCGTCGCGTACCGCGACAAACAAAAGGGAGTTCAACGTGCAGCAAATTGAGATGCAGTTTCAGTGGAAGCGACACGAAATGAAGGAAGTCATCGTTGCTGTGACCAAGGCAGTCATCCTTGGCTACAACACCAAGGACAAGCTCTTGGCAGCGCTGCCCATGTTCTCTACCTACCGGATCGCCCTGGCCATCGATGCGTTGATCACCGCCGATATGGCGGAGAACAACCTTGGCGTGCTTTGCATCCACCCAGACATGCAGATCGTGCTCGAGCTGCTCAAGCGCAAGTTTGTGCTGCCCATGTCTGAAGAACAGGCCAAGTCGCCTGCAGTTCGCCGCTACGTGATCAACCAACTGGGAGCCACAAACCCTGCGGGCGTTGAAACACTCCTACGCGTCAACCCAGTTTCAGTGGAGGCCTAAATGGGTGCACGTCATTCCTACATGCACAACGGAACCGAAGTTGCATTCGACTTCGTGGATCACATCGACCACTGGCTGGAGTACCTGACAGAACTTTTAAGCACTGCCGACAGCAAATCCAAGCCCAAGGTCGAGCGCCAGATCCGCTATCTGCTGGAGTTCCGCGCCGGCACGAACTGCAACATCAACCACAACCGCCTGCTGCTGTACTACTACAGCCACCGCGCCAAGAAGGCGGGCAACGACATCTCTTTGCCTGGAGAAGATCTGTCCGGTGACAATATCAGCATGACGAAAGGCAATGGCGATGCCCAGGCCAAGATCGACGCTTTCATTGCTGAGTTTCGGACTCGCGAAGGTTCGACCTCCATGTCGATCCACCCAAGCAAGCCCATCCAAAGCGAGTACGAGCCCACCGATCCAGCCTTCAAGCTGATCCTCAAGGCTTTGGCCAGCGAAGATATGTTCTTCATACAGGGCCCACCGGGCACCGGCAAGACAACGGCTATCGTCGAGATTATCCTGCAGGTGCTCAAGTCCAAGCCCAATGCCCGCATTCTGGTGTGCTCTGAAACGCACGTGGCCGTGGACAACGCGCTAGACCGACTGGCCAAGCAGTCGCGCCCCGAGCTGATGGACTCGATCCTGCGCTACCCTGGCTTCGCCATCACGGAGTTTGAGTGCGACAGAACGCCCGAGGCAGACGCTATATCGCGAGCAGAGGCTATCTGGCAAAAGGCCTATGGCGCGGCACCAGAGCTGACCAAGGATCTATGGGAAACATTGGAGGCATCCAAGACCCATGACGACGACATCAAGGTATCGCGCTGGCAAGGCCGCAACCTGGCAGACATGCACCAGGTGGTAGGGGTGACCTGCAACCAGATCGACCATTTGATCGACAGCGACACCCAGATGTACGACCTGGCGATCGTGGACGAATGCTCCAAGGCCACTATGCCCGAATGGCTCATGGCCATGTGCGTAGCCAAGAAATGCGTGCTGGTCGGTGACCACAAGCAGCTGCCACCTACGTTCTGTTCGGAAGAAGCCGAAGTGCTGGAACAGATGGACGAGCGCAAGGAACGCCTGATCCGTAATGGTGTGATCGAGCGCCTGTTCGAGAACCTGCCTACCGAGCTGAAAGGCACGCTGGGCAAGCAGTTCCGCATGCTGCCGCACATTGGGCACTTCATCTCCACCCACTTTTACAACGGGCAACTGGAGCACCACCGCACGACGACAACCCACGAATTTCAGGACTTTGGCTGGTTTACGTACAAGTCCGGCGGCATGCGCGTGCCTGAGCAGCAGGGCCAAGAAAAGAAGATATTAATCAACAATCTGGAGCTCAAGATCATCATGGCTCGACTGGCCGAGATCCGCGTCCGTCTCAAGCAAGCCAAAACCAAGCGCAAGGTCAGCGTTGCGGTGATCACCCCGTACCGCGCCCAGTGCAAGGCATTGAAAACTGCGCTCGCAAAGTACGACTTCAGCGACCAACTGGCCGTGGAAGTCGACACCGTGGACGCGTTCCAAGGACGCCAAGCCGACATCGTTTTTTTCTCGTTCGTGAGAAATACCGGGCCCGCAACGTTCTACGCTGACGACCGCCGTATAAACGTGGCCATTTCCCGTGCACGTGATGCCGTCTACTTAGTGGGCGACATCGACTACATACGCAGTAAGCGTCTGCCAGTGCTCGATGCACTGGCCAAGCTTGACGTGCTGATCTTGCATCGCAAGGAAGATGTCTGATTTGCTCAGGAGCCGACCAAGGCCGTATTCCACTTTTCAAATCTGAGTGACCGGTATTGAGAATTCGGTTTTCCCAATGACCGGTATCAGGCACATAACTCCAATGCCTGCTCCTGGTCGGTTGCGGGTGCCGCAGTCATCGAAATCGTCGCCACATTGCTGACAGTCAAGTTGCTGGTTCCAATGTCGGGTCTGAAGCAAGCAGTTTCGATTCGTCTACAGCCGCAATCAGTCTTTTGAAGATATTCCGGATAGATACTCAAAGACCGCTACCAGTTTGGCTTTTCTCAAAAAGCACTTTCGTTCGAACTGCCGCACCGCCCTGAAGCTCCTTGCCAGGCGCGGCCGCACCGCCACGGCGCTGCATCACACCTGCTCAATGCCGGCGAGCTGCCACACGGCTGGGCTGCTGCGGGGCAGCACGAAATGCCAGACCTCGTCGATGGGCTCGGGCGGATTGACGCCTTCGGTGACCTCGCCCGTGTAGCGAACGCTGGCCACCGTTTGGTGCGGCTCCTCGGTGACGTCCTGCACACTCGCATTGAGCACCAGGATGCGCAAGGGCGGCGAGCCCATGCTGCCCTCCAGTTCGGCGAACATGCCTGGCGTCGTGACCCGGCGCAACGCCTCCTTGTTGCCCGTGCTGTTGAAGTCCTGCAATGACCGGAAGGCTTCGAGCGGCGCCAGGCCGGCGGGCGCGGGCAGGTTGATTGAACCGTTGGCTGAATCAATCAGCGATGGCGCCGGAGGAAACGCAGGGGCATTGCCAAAGCCTTGCCCGCCATAGCCGCCCTGGGTGGAGTGCATATTTCAGTCCATCGTGGACGGTGTTTCAGGCTGATCGTGGACGCGATTTCAGCGTGATCGTGGACGGCATTTCAAATTGATCGTGGACGCTGTTTCAAACTGATCGTGGACGATATTTTGGGGGGATACGGGCAAGTGATTTCTTAAACCCGGCATAGGCTCGACGCTTTTTCGCGAAAGAGTCCATGCCAACCAACAGAATCACCATGCGCCAAATCCGAGAATCCCTGCGCCTGCACCTGCAGGCCAACCTGAGCTACAACGAGGTAGGCCGTAACCTCAAGATATCCAAAAGCGTAGTCGGCAAATACATGTCACTGGCGCGTGTGGCCGGTGTTGACTGGTCCGTTGCACAAACCTTGAGCGACCAAGAGCTGGAGGCCAAGCTGTACAAGGCAGCGTTACCGCGCAACAGCAAACAAGCACTGCCTGACTTTGCCCAGATACACACTGAGCTCAAACGCGCCGGTGTCACCCTGCAACTGCTGTGGGAGGAATACGCCAAGGGCAACGACCTGGCCTTCAAGTACACCAGCTTTTGCGTCAAATACCGGGAGTGGGCCATGGGGCTGAAGCGCTCCATGCGCCAGACCCATATTGCCGGTGAGAAACTCTTTGTTGACTACGCCGGTCAAACCGTCCCGCTGATTGATGCCGGCACCGGCGAAATCACCAAGGCACAGATATTTGTGGCCACCCTTGGCGCCTCCAACTACACCTTCGCCTGTGCCACGGCGCGCCAGACCACAGCCGACTGGATTGGCGCCCAGGTGCTGGCATTGGAGTATTTCGGTGGTGTGCCACGCCTGATCGTGCCAGACCAAACCCGCTCCCTGATCAAAAACCCGTGCAGCTACGACCCGCAGAACAACCGTCTGTATGAAGAATTCGCCGCCCACTACGGTTGTGCCCTGCTGGCAGCAAGGCCGGCTCACCCCAGAGACAAGCCCAAAGTCGAGAACGCCGTCCTGGTCGTTGAACGCTGGATACTGGCACGCCTGCGTAATCGCAAGTTCTTCAGTCTCATGGAGCTCAACCACGCCATTGCGCTGCTCCTGAACGATTTGAACCAGCGCGCCTTCAAAAAGCTGCCCGGCAACAGGCGCAGTGCCTTTGAGCAGCTTGATGCTCCAGCCCTGCGTCCACTGCCGGCCAAACGCTTTGAGTTATTCCGCTGGAAATCGGCCAAGGTCAATGTCGACTACCACGTGGAATTTGACGGCCATTACTACAGCGTGCCCCACACCCTGGTGCGCACCACCGTGGAACTGCGCGCCAGTGACACCTTGCTGGAATGTTATTCCTCCAACCAGCGCGTGGCTTGCCACGCTGTCAGCCCCAAGCGCGGTGCCCACACCACCACGCCTGAGCATATGCCTGCGTCGCACCGGGCGCATCTGGAGTGGACCCCGCAAAAGCTCATCGACTGGGGCCTGCGCATTGGCGTGAGCACCGCAGCGGTGGTGACCTGGCAGCTTGAACACCGCGCCCATCCTGAACAGGGCTACCGGGCTTGTTTGGGCTTGCAGCGCTTGGCACGCGAATTCACGCCGGCCAGGCTGGAGGCGGCCTGCACCCGAGCACTGGCCATTCGCTCCCTTACCTACCGCAGCGTGGCCTCCATTCTCAAAACAGGCTTGGATCGTCAGCAAAACCTGCCCACCATGACACCGGGCGCGCTCCCGGCGCACGACAACATCCGTGGCGCAGATTATTTCCACTGAACACACGCCTACCCAACAAACCAAACACGACAGGACAGACCATGAACGAACAGACCCTTACCCAATTACGCAGCCTGCGCCTGGATGGCATGGTGCGCGCCATTGAAGAGCAAGCCACCAGCATCGCGGTCAGCGCCCTGGGTTTTGATGAAAGATTCTCCCTGCTGGTGCAGCGCGAGGTGGCATGGCGCGATGAGCGCCGGGTCGAGCGTCTGCTTAAAGCCGCCAAACTCAAAGTGAGCTCAGCCTGTGTCGAAGATATCAATTGGCGCGCCAGTCGCGCACTTGATCGCGCCCTGGTGACTGCCTTGGCCGGGGGTGATTGGCTTCGCAATGCGCAGAATCTGCTGATCACCGGTGCCACCGGTTGTGGCAAGACCTGGCTGGCGTGTGCCTTGGCGCATCAAGCCGCTCGCTTAGGCTTCTCGGTGCTGTACGTGCGCGCCGGGCGGCTCTTTGATGAACTGCATGTCGCCCATGGTGATGGCAGCCTTAATCGGCGAATGAGTCAACTGGCCAAGCTTGATTTACTGGTGATTGATGACTTTGCCATTTCTCCAATGGGCGCGCCCGAGAGAAACGATTTGCTGGAGGTGCTCGATGATCGGGTGGGCACGCGCTCGACGTTGATCACCAGTCAATTGCCGGTAAAAGCCTGGCATACCTATCTGGACGATCCAACGCTGGCCGATGCCATTCTCGATCGTGTCGTGCACAGCAGCCACCGGATTGATCTCAAGGGCGCCACGCTGCGAGATCCGAATACAAATTGATTGCCTTGCCCACTCAACACCGTCGGGCGTCAACTTGGTAATGCATGGGTACATGCACAACCGGGGGGCCTGCCGGCGGCCCTGGCAGGGGCCTAAGAAATTAGAAATTCCAGACACAGGAAACCAGAAGGCAGACTTCAGGAATCAAAAGCCATCGCTTCGCGCCTGCCCATGGCGCGCTGGCATTGCGATGTTTGAGATACATTAATTCCTCGCTTGCGCGCATCCCTGCGCGTCCACGATGGCGCTGAAACATCGTCCACGATCAGTTTGAAACAGGCGTCCACGATCGCTGAAATACGCAGGTGGAGCGCACCAAGGTGCCCGAACGGTATTTCCTCCAGACGAAAAATGCCGCGCTGGCCAAAAGCAGCACCAGCAAGAGGCCGGTCAAGCCGCCCAGACCCGACGAGCCAGGGGCTGCGGCAAGCGCGCCGCCCGCTGCGTTTGAATTGAATCCGGCATTGCCGTCGCTGCCATTGCCGTTGTTGTTGGCAGCGCTGTTGCCCGCGCCGTGGTTGCTCAGGGCGTAGCCGGCCAGTGCGCCGACAGCGGCGCCGGCCAGGGCGGGCTTGACCCAGCCGGGCGTTCCGGGCGCGGGCGCCACGGGCGCGACAGGCGCCGGGGCGGCTTGCTGCACGGGCGCGATGGGCCGCACAGGCGCGGCGGGCGGCGGGGTGCGGGTCGCCTGCATGACCTGGGGCCGCTGCATGCCCACCGACTGGCCCGACCCCAGGCGGCCGGGACTTTGGTACTGCGCGCCCGAGGGGGCAGGGCGGGCGCCGGCGGGCGCGGGGCGGGGGCTCCCCAGGCGGGCGTTGGCCAGCGGCATTTGCCCCATCAGGAGCGCAAAGCAGGTGAGCGAGGCAGTCAGTTTTCGGGTGGCGGTTTTCATCAAGGTTTCCTTTGGGCAATTGCAGCCGTGTTCAATGCGTGTAGATGCGGCTTGAAAAGCCGGCTGCAAGACTGAGGGTAACGCAACCAATGCCGCGAGCAAGGAAGCTGCAAGCCGGGCAGGACTCTCTGGCAATGCATGCGCGGCGACCGCTTGATAGCCTGTTTTTTTAAGGGGCGGCACACTTGCGCAACGCAATTGCAACGAACGGACTGGCTATTGCCAGCGGGGCCAGATACGTCGAGACAACGCCTCGGCCGATAAGCGTGGCTTCCAGCAGCCAGGCAATGGTGATTCCAAGGCCAAGGCCCAGCACAAAGCCAGAGGCGATGGTATTTTTCATGCGTCAATCAATCAGGCGATTGCTGCAACTCAGGCCAACTGCAGCCGCCTGTTGAGCACGGCTCGCTTGACATGAACCATGTCGTCCAATATGGCATATGAAACCAGCAGCCCCACCGAAATCAGTGTTTCGAGTGACTTGCGCAGGCGCGCGCGAAAGTTGCTGAGGTCTTTTTCCTCCGACAGGCACTGCTCGCGCAGTTTGGAGACGGAGTAGGGGATGGGCTCGCGGTGGCTCGAATAAAACATGTGCAGCCACAGCGTCAAGGCCGCCTTGCTGCCGATCTGCCGGCGTTGCGCCCACTCGACGAGCGTGGTGTTCTCGTGCAGGAACAAGCTGGCAATGGGGGGCTCAAGACGCACGACAAAGCTGCTTTTGCCCGCTTCGTCGAGGCCATCGAAAAGGAAGTCCCGGATCAACGAGCCCGCGTAGCCCGACCGCTCGTTCCTCAGCGTGATTTTGATGCTGGTGACCTTGAGCCGGTCGATCGAGTTGCGCAGCCTCGCGTAGCTGTCCGAATGCATGCGCCAGTTCATGTCCTTGATGATGGCATAGGCCGTGAAATAGATCGGCTCGCCAAGCACGCGGTTGCGGCCCAGATGAACGATGGCCAGCCAGACGGAAAGGTCATCCTGGCGCAACTCCTCGCCCGTGTACAGGATGTCCGCATTCGACAGCGATGCGATTTTTGCGGACTTGAACGACAGCCGCGCCTTGGAGGTTCGGGTGCTGAAAAGACCGCCCCGAATCAAGGGGTTGGGCACCCCGCGCCTGTCTTCGTCCCACTTGCTGAACGCGAGCTGCAGCACGGGTTGCACGGGGTTGGCGGGCGCGGCTGGCGGCTCGGGCTGGCCAAGTGTTTGCAGCGCGGCCTGGGTTTTTTGCCTTAAGAATTCCGCGCTTTTCGGGCTCAGCGGTTTGATCTCCCGAACGCTTCTGGCGCCGAGGCTGCCCTGGGCCTGGCCATTGGCAGCCGTTTGCGGGTCTGCCGGGAATAGATCGCTGATGTGTTGCATGGTGATTTGATTTGGGTGCAAGTTTCATGGCGCAACCCTGCGCATGTCAAGACGCGCTATTAGCGTTTCAGGTGTGCGTTTCATGCCACAGCTGGCGTTCGCCGCCTCCTGATCGACCGGTTCCCGATCCCGCTTGCGCGTCCGTTTTGCTGGTTCGGCCTGGATTAGAAAGAAGAGATTAAGAAAGAAAGATTAATACGGGGATTAGCAAAGGGCGCAAAGCCTTTGCCGGCGCGGCCTGCAGCCCGATCATGGCATGTGAAACGCTAATAGCGAAGCCTGCGTGCCGCTAATAGCGTTCCGCATGGAGAGCTATTAGCGTTTCACAGTCTGCGCTAGCAGTGCCCTATATGCGCCGCTATTAGCGTTTCACATGGACCGCTAATAGCGTTTCGCATGGGTTGATGTAAAGCTTAAAGCCTGGAATTTCCGCCGGAGCGGGGCTTTCGCGCCAACAGGCCGGGAAAGCACCATCAAAATGGTCCAAACACGGCAAGACTTCAGCTAGATGCCCGAGGCATGCGATGTTTTTGCGTTGCCGGGTCCTGGTCGGGGTGCGTTTGACTTTACCGGGGGCATCGCAAGGCACATACATGCCGAAATAACGCCCCTTCAATCGAAAAACACGCTTTTTCCGTTCGCATTCGGGCTGTGCGAAGGAGCGAGCAGGCGTATTAGCGTTTCACATGGGTTGAGGCAGGCGGCAATCATTTGCGCGCATAGCCAAGCCAAGGATAAGCATGGGACTGGAGGAAAGCGCATGGCAACCCATGGCACGGTGGAGGATCAGGACCGGCTTGTCATCAAAAATGGCTGCGTTGTCTTCCCGGATGGCAAGGATGCCGATCTATGCGCGTATTTCCTGCAGTGGCGCAATCGCCAGGCTGATGCTTTCGGGCTGCTTCATGCGCCGAAGGATCGCCTGGAGACGGTCAAGGCCGCCATTGTTGCCGCAGGCGGTGTGGTGATGGGGCTGACCACCGGTCGGTGTTTGCCTTCGCCTGTAAGTCCGCACCCTGATGCCACGTCACAGGCACAGCCGGCCGGTGAGGTTTCTTCCGGCCTCGGTCGCTTCCCGGCACAGATCCTCGCCTTGCGTGACATAGCCGGCCTTGTGCAGCGCCTGCATGGTGGCCAGGGTGCAAACCTTTTGCCCATTGACCAGCACGGATGAGCCAGCCCCCAGTTCACATGCTTCCTTGATCAACTTGGTCATGGTCTATTGCTTGCCAGACATACAGCAAGGGCACCACAGCCCTTTACTTGGACTGCACAGCGCAGGCTTGCCACAATGTGGGCATGGCGTTCCTGTTGATCCGATATGCATGTTTTCCTATGAGATTGAGGGTATGCGGTCAATTGAAATATGGTGTTGGTGGCATCTGATACCCCACCCCTTGGGGCGGGGTTCTTCATGCGGTACCACACGCCATCCAGACTCGTAGCAACAGCGCGCTCGCCAGCATGCGCCGTACTTCAGCAACCAGTTTTCGTGAACTGCTGTGCATCACTGCGATGCGTTCCCACCAGCTGCGGCCTGCCTCAACGCATCCTCCTCTGCCATGGCGCTTTGAATCCAGGCAACGTGCTGGGTGTCTTCGATGAACCAGAGCCCACGGCCAGCGTTCCACACCAAGCCGTCCTTGCGCAGTCGCTCCAACGCGGCCTGAACCGCAGACTGGGAAGGTGCAGGCTGTTCAGCCGGGCCGTAATCTTGAAGAAGGCGCTTGTAATGCTCTAATGCCTTGGTATCAAAAGGGGTGAAGGCTTTTCCGGTTTGTGCCATGCGCCGCATGACTGCTGCATCCAAAGGCTCAAGTCCATGCAAACCCTGAATGAAATTGTTTCGCAGACCCTGCAGGGCATCAATCATGAGAAGTTCTAGGCGAGCGTCGAGCTCGGCTACGTCCATACCGCCTTTTTTGTAAAGATCGCGCATCACTTTCTTCAACGGTTCCGGTCGCCGGCTGCACATCTCAAAAACACGTTTGAGAGCAGCCAGCGATGGCTTGGCTGCTTTCTGCGAGTTGTCGAGCAACCATTGCAAATAATCATCACCCAGTTGATCGAGTTCCTCCATGGGCGCCATGAAAAACGCCTGATCCTTGGCGCTGACCAGTACGGCCAGCCTGTCACTGTTCGAGCCCGTGGCAATCAAGCGAAAACCCGGCCCTGCGCCCCTGAGCGCATCGCGAGCTGCTTTGAGGGCAAAGAGCGTTTGGCGACCCTCCTCCGTGGTCTGTGCATGCTGGGCCTCGTCAATCACCATGATGATCGGCTTTTGCGTTGCTGCACTGAGCCTTTGCAATGTAGTGGAGATGCTCTCGCCTTCCTTCGAGCCGATCTTGGCCAGATCCATTTCAAAGCCAGCAAGTTTGAACCGGCTGAGTCCTGCGGACTTGGCAGCTTTCAGGACAGCCCCATCGCATGCCAGGATCGACTCACGGATGGCATTGATGATCACGATCGATGGATTGATAGACCTGTCTTCCCAGAGGTCGGCATAGATGACGGTAGCGCCTTCCAAACGTATGCGCGGTACCAGGTCTTCCTTGATGAAGGTGGTTTTGCCGGTTCGTCGGGGAGCTGCCAAGAACACACCTGACGATGACTCGGGTGATTTCAAATACTCCAGGTAATACTCTGTGAGTTCTTTTCGATGAAATATCGGATCGTCGAGCAGCTGCATTTAGGGATATCCATATCTGAGTTCTGCGATCAATTATGACAAATTATTTTAATTATGCAAATTATGCGGATTACCCATGAATGGTCATGGCCTAGCCAGTCGATGTTGTGCTGACCATGGCTTGATCGAGTACGCCAATGCGTCGGGCTTGCCGCTTGTTCATTGGGCAGTTGGCGCGTGGCGACTCGATTCAAGGCCCTGGCCGAAGTCGCGGTTCAGCCTGGCAAGGGGGATGGGCCGCACGCCGGCGCAGGCCAGCCGGGCCGCGCTGCCGGCGTCGCCGCGAAGCGCTGAGCCGATGAAGAGCGTCGCCACGCGCGCATCGAGCGCTGCCGCTTGCGCGGTGCCGTGGTCAGCCGAATGGCTGGCGCCCGAGCGGCTGATGACCGGCATCACGGTGCGCCGCGCGAGCCGGGCGCATTGGCCGGCATCGGCGCCGGGCAGCGTTGCCCGCCAGGGGTGCTTGCCGTTGTGCCGCTCGTCGGTGAACCAGACGCAAAAGGTGGCGCGTCCCCATTTGTCCTTTTCGGCAAAGAGCACATGGGCATCGGCGAAATCGGGCGGGCCGGCGTCTGCGTTGCGCTCGGCGGGGCTGAGCGAGAGCCTGGCCACGAATGCGGCCGGGGTGATGGCCTTCACGGCAATGGGCGTGCCGGGCAGCACATCGCACACATCGAGCGGCGAGATCAGCGCCCCGTAGCCGCCGGGCGAGCGCACTTCGAGCTGCTGGCCGACCAGGCGCTGGAAATAGAACCATGGCAGCTCGAACGGCTGGTCCGCGAACTTAGAAAAGGCCCGCGCCTCGCCGATCTCATGGCGGGAGTTGATCAGCACCCGGTCCAGCGGGCGAAGCCCGAGAATGGAGGCAAGGCAGCAGTTCAGGTTTGTAGGGTCCATGGCGGTGCAAGATGAGCTAAAAAGCCAGCTTAGATACAAAAGGGCAGGGTGCAAGCGCCGTTGCCGGCCCTGCGCTTGGGGAAACTAACTTTCCGACTGCACGGGCGGCACCTGGGAATTTCACGGTCCTTGCGTGCCAGACGCTTTGTCTTTCGGTGCGCCGTATTCCTCTCGGTGCACCTGATGCTCCGGCCCATCGGCGACAAGGCCCATCGCGTCCAGCACCGAGCGCCTGTACGTGTTCGGACACCGCGAGCCCTCGGCAATCTCCCGAAACACGATGAGCACGAGGTCTTCGACCGTCTCGATGGTCCGGGGCGCTCCGCGCTTTTGGTGCAGCGCAAGGATGTACTGAAATTCTTCGAGGTATTCCGGATCGATGGTGATTTGCATGGCTGGCAATCTCTTTCAAAGGGTCAGGCGCTCAGCAGGGCGCCAGTGGGTCGGCGTGCCGCCCGAGGGCAGGATGCGGCCGCCGCAAAACCGACGGGACTCGATCCAGGCGTTGCAGCCAAAGCCGTCGTGAAACGGATTGGTGATTTCTTCGAGTTGATAAAGCACCTCGACCGACACGTCATCAGCGGGCTTGCCTTCGCTCAAGGGCGTCCAGGATGCATCGGCCGCAGGCGCCTCGCCCGCAGCCTGGCCCACGCCCATGAGCGCCATGCGCCGGCGGCGCAGGCTGGCCAGCATCACCGGCGCCACGGCCCTTGCGCACCCGATCAGCTCGCTTTGCTGGTCGTTGTGGCTCTCCAGGGCGAAGCGGTAAAGGAACAGATACCTGTACGCGCCAATGGCCGCGTCGATGCGTTCGAGCAGCGCCTGGCGGTCCGTGATCCGGCCGCGTGTGCGCAGGGCCAAAGCCGCATACGCGGCAAACGATTCATCGCTCAGCGCTTGCGGGGCCGTCTGCGCCATGAAAGCGTGCGCCCGGTCCTGGGTGTGGTCGCAGTGCGCGCAAGCCCAGCCCCGGGCCGTCGCCACTAGCACGCCGAGCTGGCCGCCTTGGGCGCCGTGCGTGACCTGTGCGCCGGCAGGAGCGTCCTCATCAAGATGCGCGTGAAACCCCGGGGTTCAGCCCGGGGAGGTAGAGCGCCGGATGCAACGCATCCGTTGCCCCGGGCCCTGCCTGCTCACATCCTGTGTGTTGGGCCCGGTTGAAAAAATAGCCATACCCGTCGTTTCGCTGAACGACGCGGCAATTTTTGTGGCCAATACCTTGCACCACGCCGCGTGCGGTGGTGATATTGAAGCTGCCCGTCTTGCGGATCGCAACACGCCCCACATGCGTGCCCGCTTTCTTGCCCTTGGGCACTACCGCCTTGACCAGGTCGCCCGTCTGAAAGCCGTGGACCGACTTCTCGCGCATCAGGTAACCGCGGGGAAAGCCAAAGCCGTCCAGGCGCGTGCGCTGGTAGCTTCCCCGGCCCATGGCCTTGATCGTCAGGGTAGCTGAGGCGTGGTTTTGCCATCCGGCTATGGCATCGACCCGGCCGACGCAGGCCGCGTCCAGCGCATGGGTCTTCGGCATGCCCAGCGTGCAGCGGTTGAATTTGGTCTGGCCGCCCGAGGCCAGCTCCAGCGGCAGGCTTGTCGCCTTGAGCGCCTCGGCCAGCGCCCAGCGGGTCGCGTTGACCGCAGCGGCATCGCGCAGGGGTTTTTTGGCTTGCGCCAGGATGCGCGCCAGGCGCGCCGGGTCTTTCTTCAAAAAGTCCTGCAGCGTGCGGGCGGCTTTCTTCTGGTTGCACGGCCCGCAGGCCAGGCACAGGTTGGATATCCGGTGGCTGCCGCCCCGGGCTCGGGGCTCGATGTGCTCTATTTGCAGCGGCGTGTTTTGTGCGTCGCAGTAGGCGCAGGTCCGGCTCCACTTCTCCAGCAAATACTCGCGCACCTCGTAGCCCGCCAGGGTGCCCTGCTGGTACTCGGCGCCCTCGATCTGCGGGTTTGCTAGCTGCTGCATGTCAAAGCGCACGAGTTCGGAGCTCAGCGCCGTGATGGGCGCCAGGCGCCGCAAGCGCGCCACCCAGGCCAGCGTCGTGTCGACGCGGTGCTGCAGGCTCGGGGCGAGCCAGCCTTTTTGCTTGTTGCCCCGGTTGAGGCCCCTGGGTGCGCGGTAGCGCAAGTTGCCTCTGCGCCGGCGGCGCATCTGCCGGCGCGCGGTCAAGGCTTCGCTGATCTGCCGGCCCCGGTGCACCAGCTCAAACAGGTTGATCACGGCGATTTCAAAGGCAGGTGCATTTTTAGCGCCTGGCGTGTTGGGCTTCTCCCGCACCACTGCCAGGCCCGTGACCCGGCTGCCCGGGTCGAGCTTGAGGCGCAGCGGCTGGAGCAGGCAGTCCGTCTGGCTTCGGTCGATCAGTCGAATCGTGAACGGCATGACCCGGTGAACCCTGGCGCGCTTGCTCTGCAGAAGCAGCCGGGCGCGCTTTTCGCTGCAGGGCATCACCGGCTGCCCGCCCCGATCCAATACAAAAACCGCCATCTCGCCTTCTTTCGAAATATGGTGCCTGTCTAATTCCAGGCTGCCAGCCCTTACGGGCCTTGTAACGCCGCTTGTCAAACGCTTTTAAGGGCTTTTGACGCACGGTCTCCCCTCGGGACTGTCAACAACCGGCTCCAGCGCTTGCGCGCCGCGATCAAGACCTTCGGACCTTTACCCTTGTCCAGCATGATCAAGACCTTACAGAGCAGCGAGCTGAGGAAGCACTCGCTGGTGTGTCTGAACGACCTGTTATTAACGTCGTGGATTGGCTACCACTACCCTGGTCAACCTAGCTTTTTGGATTTCTCCGCAAGCTCCACCCTTCAGGGTGGGGTGATTGACAACTCGCTCCGGTACTTAAGAGCCTGCTCCTGGGAGGGCAGCACATAGAAAAACAGCAGCGCAATGAAGCCAGGCCCCCACGCCAGAAGGCAGAGCAACAACGCGCTCAGTGTCTGGCAGAGCAGGCCTATTGCCAAGGCGGCTGCGATGGCCAGCGCCATCGTGATGCAAAAACGTTTGAGCATGGAGAAACTTCCCTTTTTTGTTCTTGTTGCTTGCACTTGGCCTTGGGATGTCATGACTCCGGCGTCCACCTGTTTTTGTTGAGTCCGGGCGATGCATTGGGGAGGCGCCTCGATGGCGTGTCCCAGCTGCGCCCCTTGACCTTGTGCTCGATTGTCCAACCAGCGGCCTTGAGGCTCACGCCCGATTCGGATTCGAGCGTGTAGGTGATTATTCGCTGAAATCCGCGCTTGCGCGCCTCACGCGCCGCCCAGCCGTAAAGCTGGCTGCACGCATTCCAGGGCAGTTCCGGCGCAATGTCGGTTCGAACGCACAGGCGGTTCACCTCGACGACGCGGGCAGGGTCCAAGGCACGCGCCACGGGCCGCCCGACCATCACGCAGCCGATCAGCTCGTCGCCGTTGAAGATTCCAGTCCAGAAACGCCAGCCGGCCGGCGCCGGGCAATGGCGGTGATGCGGGGCAACGAAGTTCTTCGCAGTTGAAAACGAGACCGGCGCGATGGTGAGCCTCCAGTCGAGCACGAGTTGCCCGGAGCCGTCATCGATCACGCGCCGCACGCGCCTGCCTGTCAGCCCCTCCAGGCCTTTGGCGCGCAGCCACTGCGCGGCTGCCCTGGGGTTTTCGCTCAGGAACTGCACCGCCGCCTCGTGGACGCCGTGGCAGCAGGTGTCGAGCTGGAAGTCACGCGGCGGCCAGACCTCTAAAATCTCGATCAGCTCGGCCTCGCCGCAATAGGGGCAGGCTTCCTGGGGCAACGCCATCGTTCGCCTTGCCTCGCTTACGACCAGTAGTAGCCGCTTGGGGCGCTGCAGTTGCCGGTGATGAACTTCAGGCCGGGCAGCCTTCGGCGCAAGAAGCGCCCGAGGAACTGGCTTTTCTCGCACGTATAGAACCTCAAGGTGGAAGTGACTTCGAAGGCGCCGCGTTCATCGCGGACGATCCGGATTCGTGCGTTGCTGAGTTTTGTCAGGTCAACGTCGCTTGAAATGACCAGGCTGAGTTTGGATTTGCGCATGTTCGGCTTTCCTTGGCTGGCAGTGGGCAGTTTCAAGCAAGGCGGCAGTCGGCCCGCAGATCACGGCCATCGATGGCCGCATCGAGCATATCGAGTGCTGCTTGGCCCGTGATCCAGTTGTGCCCGCCTGTGCGCATGACGCGCTCGATTTCGGTCCTGGCCGCACCGAGCGATTCGATGGGCTCATCGTTCAGGGAGGCGGAATTTTTCGCCAGGGCAACCGCCTCGCCAAGCGAGTATTTAACTGATGTTACGCAGCGCCCTCCTGATAGGCTTCACGGATGAAAAAAGCTGACCTTGATTTGTACACGGACTATTTGCTGAGCACTTTTGGTGCGGCAACGGCGACGGGCTTATCGGCAATGGTTGAAGGCGATGTGAGTCATGACCAGATCACGCGGTTTTTATCGGCTCAAGAGTACACATCCAAGGATCTGTGGCAGCAGGTCAAACGGACCGTCAGATCGGTAGAACGTGACGATGGGGTGCTGATTTTTGACGACACGATTCAAGAGAAAGCATGGACGGACGAAAGCGAGCTGATGTGCTGGCATTTTGACCATTGCAGCGGTCGTTCCGTGCGAGGAATCAATCTTCTCAACGCGCTGTACTACTGCAACGCAACATCCATTCCGGTAGCCTTTGAGTTGGTAAAGAAGCCGGTTCAATACTGCGACGTTGCGACCAAGCGGCACAAGCGTAAAAGCGAAGTGACGAAAAACGAGCTGATGCGCGAGATGATCGAGACGTGCATCCGCAACGCCTTGAAATTCCGCTTCGTGCTGATGGACAGTTGGTTTTCTTCAGAGGAAAACTTCGATTACATCACCGGCAAGGGACGGCATTTCATTGCCGCACTCAAGGGCAACCGGCTGCTGGCCTTGAGCGAAGAGGACAGAAAGAAGAAGCGTTTTACTCGTGTAGATGAACTGATTTTTTCAGAGCAAACTCCCGTGCGCGGCTGGCTCAAGGGATATGCAAAGGAAGTCCTTGTGGTCCGCCAAGTCTTTAAAAACAAAGACGACAGCACGGGAATCATGCATCTGGTCTGCAGTGACTTGACTTGCGACTATGACGCCATCACCACGACCTACAAAAAACGGTGGCAAGTGGAGGTGTTTCACAAATCCTTGAAGTCCAATGCCAACCTGGCCAAGTCCCCCACGCGAACGCTGCGAACCCAAAGCAACCACGTCTTCATGGCCATTTACGCCGCCTTCAAGCTCGAATGCCTGAGCATCTCTAACAAGCTCAATCCTTTCGCGCTTTGTCGCAAGCTACTCATCAACGCATCTCGCTCCGCCTATGCCCAGCTTCAGCTGTTCCAGGCTGCTGCGTAACATCAGTATTTAATATAGGGATGCGTGAGGTTGGGGCTGCCGAAAGTCTCAACTGGATGCGCGGTGGTTTCTGGCATGACGGGCTTTCTTGGTGATGAAATGGTTGTGAATTCATCTTCTCACTCAAGGAGGCGCTGTCAAATGCCACAAATGCCACAACGGCTGCAGCAGTAGCGGTGCGTTTTGCTTCCAGCCTCACGCCATTTTCCTGATCACGCAGGCCGGCACAAGTCCAGATGAGCTTTAATTCACCGGACCATAAACGGCCTCGACGGCAAAGCCGTGAATCCGTGCCGGCAAATTCGCCAACGGATGCGCCGATTTCACGAAAAGGCGATCCGCCCCGATCATCACGCGGTACGGCGGGGCTGCTTGCGCGCCGGGGGCTTTGTTTGCGATGCTCAACTCGGCATCGAGCGCCTGGGCCGCAGCCACCAGTTCGGGCTTGTTGGACATGCGCCCTTGCCCTTTGGCGTCGGCCACTTCAGCGCGCAGGCCCTCGATCTGCACCAGTGCGGCATAGGCCCTGTCGCATGTTTCCGGACAGCCATAGGCGATCATGAAAGAGTTCATGAGACTGAGCAGCAGGCCTGCCGTGTCGTGGTTCTTTTGCACCGAGAGGACTGCAAACTGGTCCATCCGCTCCACGGGCGTTTGCGCGAATCGGTCAATGCCCATGCCCCTTGCAATTTCCCTAAAGGCCCTGGTGAGGAACGCATGGCGCTCTTCGGGCGTCAATTCCTTGCCCGTTGCGGGGCTGGCCAGGGCGACTCTGAATTGGTGTTGCAGCGCAAGGTCGGCACGCTCTTGAATCAGTTGTTCGATCATTTTTTCTTTAAGTGGACGTTATTGACTTGCGTTCCCGGCGCGCTCAATCCCGGCCGGCCATAAAGGCAGCGCGTGCTTCGCACGCTTGGCTGATCGCTTGTCCATGGTATCGCTTGTCGCGGCATTTTCAAGCGACTCCCAGCCGTTGGCTATTGCCTCATCAACAAGCCGGATCACGCGATTGAGGTCATTGGTTCATGCTCGTTCGGGGGCAGGATTGCGCAGAAAGCTACTTTGATCTTCTTGGGCCGTCCCGGCCCTTGAGCAAGGCGTACTCGTTAATGGCGGGCTTGAGCGGCTCGATTCGATACCAGGAGCCAGCGTCCGGTGGGGGCGTGTCAACCAGGCTGGCGCCATCACGCTTCAATGACTGCATCCAGCCTCGCTCATACGCATTGAAATGCGCGGGTGGCCCTGCCTTGTAGGGATTGGCGTAAACCCCACGGTGCGAAAAATAGTCGGCTTTGCCTTGCGCAATGATTTCTGATTCGTCGGGTATCTGGGTTTTTTCAGACATTTGGCAGAGCCTTGAAAGGGGTTAGGTCGCTCGTTCAATTCGCGGCAACCCCCCATTCGGGGGATAGCCACGCTGGAGATAGTCGCTTAAATTGGCTCATCAATTCATCGTACCTTTTCATCCAAAAATCCATGCGTCTGAACCTGCCAATCCTGTTCTCTGATTCACGCGGCAACGACTTCAGTGGCTGAAAAACCGCCTTTGTGGCCCTCGCCGTGCTGGGCGCCGTCACCTTCGCTGCAGGTGTCATTGCCGGCATGTACCCCTTGGTCTATGCCGGTGTGCTGGCGAGCCTCTTTGCCTCGGCCAAGCTCAAACCCTGATCTGCGCCACTGCGGTTCATGCGGGCGTGAGCAGCCCAAAATGCAATGGCACTCGCAATGTCTTCCTGGCGGCCCGGGAACACCTCCAGCAGTTTGAGTTTCAGTGTCGCAAGCCGTTGAACCTGTTCGGCGCGGGCCATGCCAACGGCCGCTCGCAGAACTTCAAAGACTGAATCGCTCATGCCGATTTCCTGAAATGCAGTCACAGTTTCCCTCTGATCAAGCCTGGGGCTTTTTGACGAAGCCGATTTTGGCCTCTTCATCCTGCGCGTCATCGAGATAGCCCTGCATGCCGGCAAGCGCTTCGGGGGTTCCGTCCAGAACCCAGGTCGTGTGCGCGCAGCCGGCGCACACGGCGCCGCCTGCCAGGCGCATGCCCGGTATGCCCCGGATGTCCAGCGGCTCGATCTCGGTGAGCCAGGCCTGGCAGTTGTTGCATTGGATGGAATCGGGAAATTGCGCCCTCGCATTTGTTTTGGCGTTGGCCGCACGCTGTTCAAACGTGCCGCGAAGTTTGGCCTGTCCCATGACTGGATTTCCCTGATGTTGTTGTGCAATGGGGCAGTGTGCCACCAAGCGGCCCATCGAGCGCAGCGCTGCCCATGCAGGACTCGGCCAGCCACTCAGGGGCTTGAGGCGCCTGGCGCTCCCAAGCTAGCTTGGCTTGCCTGAATTTGCGTGAAGGGGCGGCCATTTTCCCGATGCAGGCTTTTTCCATGGCGTATCCACCGTAACTCGAAAACGTCCTTGCCGGCTCGAAGCATTCGAAAAACCGGTCCGTCGCGCAGCCGCCCAAGTGCGCTGTTTCGTAGCAGGTGACTTCGCCAATGAAGCAAATGGGCTTGTCGCCCCAAATGCAGGCGGCAACGAACGCCTGCTCGGTGACGGTGGGCCAGCTCATGAGCAGCACGTCGTGCCCGGCGCCGAACCGATCCACGGCGCTGATGGCATCGCACTCGACCACCGGGTGGTACAGGCCTTCGCAGTGCGCGTCCATGCTTGAAAGAACGCTCGTGGCCAGCACCTCGATGCCGCGGCTGGCCAGAACGCTGGCCAAGTAGCCGTTGCCGGCAAACACCTCAAGCACTCTTTGGCCTTCGAGCGCTCCAGCCAGCTCGGCGACAAAAGCCTCATTGGGCCGCCAGTACAGGCCCCGGACCTGATCTGGCGACTCGGGCGCGGGCAGCAGCGGTTGCATTTTCAACAGGGCGCCTCACGCTTCGTCAAGCACTGCGCGCGCAACCTGCGGCAGCATTTCGAGCCATTGGGCGCCGGTGCGCTCAATCGCCTCGGCCAGCGTGTAGCCGATGCTGGCCAGCCAGTCGGCGCGGTTAAGCGCCAGCGCAACGGCCACCTTTTCCCCGGTGGACATCACACTCCAGGCATCGCGCCCGCCGCGCTGGGCGTCGCGGGCCTTGCCCAAAAAATGCCTGTACTCGGTGTTATCGACGGTCATGAGTTTTTTCCTTCAAGCCGCCAGGTTTTTCTTGGCAACTGCTTGGTGGCGATCGAGCATGCGCTTTGTGATGGTGACTTCTTTATGGCCGCTCTCGCTCGTCACAAGAATCACCAAATCGTGCGAGTTGAACGTCTTGCGACGAAGACTCTCAATCTTCGCGCTATGCCCAAGGTTTGCGTGTTTGAGTGCAATTTGCTCTACGTCCGTGCAGGCCTGAGTATTTGTGAGCATGAGGAGTTTCCTTTTTTAACCAGCGCCTGACTGCGCTGAGGTGAGGGTTACTTGACGCAAACGCCAAGAGAGCCGTTTTCGATGTCCCTGCCCGGCATGCGCGCTTGCCGCGATCTCGATTGCGCGTTCAAGCGTGGCCATGAGAGGTTTTCTTGGTCAGAATTTATCCGGCAGTGTCCAGCCGGTGCGCAGGTAGATGATTTTTTTAGCCCTGCGTAGCGCCTGCAGCCTGCGATCGACCGCACGCCCTGGCGAGTGGATTCTGGAGCCCTTGCAGAACTGGGCGGCAAGCGTTTGCAGCTGCTGTGTCAATTGAGGCAGCCCCGAGATGCCGCCACCAATCAAGACAATCAGCTGTGCGTCAAATTCGGTGTAGTCGTGCATGTTGCCAGGGCGCTAGCGGCGGGCTTTGTCGATGGCCAGATCCGCTGCCATATCGGCGACTTCGGATACAAAATGGCGCTGCCCGTCTGCGGTATGGGCCAATGAGCCGCCCTGGCCTGAGGCGACGTGCGCGGCGACGACTGCCAGCTCGGTTTGGGCCACATGCAGCGACACCGACAATCCCTGCGGCAGCGAGGTGGACGAGAGCATGCAATGCAAGCCGATGGCCTGGAGTTGCGCCCTGGCCTGCTCAAGGATTTCAGTGGCTTTGGCGAGATTTTCAGGCGTGAATGAATCCATTTTTTGTTTCCTGTCATTCGGTTGCAAGGTAAAAGGCCGGCCCGCCATCAACATGGCCGCCGCGGTTCAGGTGTTCGGCCAGGACGCCGGCATCCCTGAAACAGGGAGCATGCACCAAGCCGTCCCGTGGGAATTTGTCCAGCCGAAGGTCTTTGGCGCTCAAGCCAGGCCCCATCCCAACGACCACTTGCACATGGCCGTTGGAAAATACGGCGCCCGCCTGAATCTGTTGAGCCGTGACGAAAGTTACTTTGCTTTCTGGCTCCAGGCTTGAAGCGCCTGGCTTGAGGGCAATGGTGTTCATGGTGTGCTCGTCGTCATTTCAACTCGTTCCATACGCGCACCGCCTCCTTGCGGCTGTGCATCGTATGGCCTGCTTTGCTGCATCCTCTCAGAGCCCTTTGGTTCTTTGAGCACAAGACCTTCCAGTGCGATGCGGCATGATCGATTTTCGCCGGAGCGCCGCAGCCGGGGCAGGGTTGCGCAAGTTTTGCGTCAAAAGTGATTTGCGACGCGCCGGGCTCTTGCGCTCTAGTCCGTGTTGGCGCGTCTGCCTGGGCCAGCACCGCCAGCACCTTGTCGTTGCGCGCTGCCGCTGTGAGCGCGGTCATGCCGGGCTGACCCGACAGAAGTCTTGGATCAGCGCCTGCAGGCAGTCCTGGCACAGGTCGCACCTGACCCTGGCGCCATCCCCGAACACCGAGGCGTAGCCGCCGACAAAATCGATGTGGTGGGCCTCCTGGTGCTCCAGCTCAGCTGCATTCACTTCGATAGCGCATCGGTCGCAGGTAAAGCCGGTGACGGCAGGCTGAGTTTTTTCTTCTATGTGCAGCATGGCTTCTTTTTATGCGTTGACTTCATTTAGTTTTTGATTCAAAGCGCAGAACGCTTTCGGATCAGTTTGAGGCAATGCGCGTGTAATGACATTGGCTCCGTGCGTAATCGTCCAGGAACCATCAATGTGCTCGATTTCAACCCGATTGATGCCCAGCACTATTACGAGCCTGTCTCCCTTGTCTGGCGCAATCGCCGCTTGGCGTTCTTCTGTGTCGATAGACGTTGAATTTTGACTGTCGCCAATAACGAATTGCATGATGATTTCCTTGAAGGTTAAGGGCGCTGGCCAGCAGGCCATGGCAGTTGTCTGATTCCAAGATATACCCACAATGCGCTACCGCAAGCGTCATTTCAGGGTAGTTTGCGCGCGGAAGTTTTGAGCTGATTAGACTTCTCGTGCGCCACCATTTCGCGCACCAGCGTCCACACCGCGCCATCCATATCGCGGTGGTCCTTGGAGTCGTTGGGCAGCAGCCAGTTGTCCAGCGTACGGCCGGCGCAGCCCAGGCGGGCGCAGAACGCATCACGGCTCATGCCGAGTTCGCTCATGGCCGAGCATAGAAATTCTTGTTGTGTACTCATCTGGACTTTATAGCGCGTGCTTTGTTGGCGGCGTCCGCATGCACCCGCCATCAATTTTTTCTTTCCTGCCGCTGCCGGGCAAAGCCTGGGACGGTTTCTTCGGCAAAAGCATTGATTGGCTTGTCTATGAGGGATTGCTGATGCGCTATCTCTGCAGGATTTTGATACAGCACTTTGCCGGACGTGTGGTGCTCGACCCAAACGCGCCAGCCGTTCCTGGTAATGGTTGCGGCGCCTTCGAGCGCGGACTTGCGGCCCTGGGGATTCGCGGCATCGCCGACAACCCGCCAGGTTGTGCCCAACCGGTACATCAGGCTCCAGACTTTGGTGCTCACGATGCCTTCCTTTTTCCATTCTTCGCCGGTACTGGCCAACTTGCAAGGCGGGCCATCAGGCGGGAATGTTAGAGGCCTTGAGGCGGCCATCGAAGATGCAGTCGAGCTTCTCGTTGAGATACGCGACTTCAAAGCCTTCCATCGGCAATGGGTTGCCTGTGTGCTGGCTGCACTCGGTGAAGTCGATGCCCGCGTCATGGGCACGCTGGCAGCTTTTCAGGTAGGCCGTCATCACGCCGGCAAACTCGATGAAGGGGTGGTTGCCGATCTGCACGGCTGCGCTGTAGAAGCGGTTGATCGCCTCATCCATGCGCTGCAGGGCTACGTCGCGTTCTGCTGGGGTCATCACAATTCGTTTTCCTTCAAGGTAGGGTGGCAGGGTCGGGCAGTTCCCCGCCTTTTTTCTCACGCACATAAGCCAGCATAGGCGCTTGCGTCGATGACGCAATACAAGCGCGGCTTGGGTTTTTGCGCTACTTTTTTTGCTTCACTTCGCTGCCGCCACCTGGCGCGCATATTCCTCATCGTCGCGCAGCTCAAGGCTGATGCCACGGCACAAGATGTCAAGAAGTTCCTCACTCGAAAAACAGCCAGGAATGTCGAGGTTGTCAGACTTGAGCGTCAGCTTCTTCTGGAAAAGCTCGGCACTCAGGCAGGGGCCTCCCACCCGATAGAGGGCGCCGTTCAGTTTCGTGCGATCTCGCAAGGCGCGCTCAGCCGCATCCTTCACGCGCGCAATGCCGGGGTCTGCCAGGTGGGCGTCGATTTTTCGGCAAAGCTGGCGCGTTATCGGCACGGCGGGTAGGCGCATCAGGTAGTCGCGCACCTCGGCCAGCAAGGCCAGCGCGCTGGCATGATCTTCCATTTTCAATCCTGATTCATCAGCCATGGTGTGTTCCTTTCATGCCAAGGGCGGGGTGGGCGCTACGCTCTGGACCATTTTTCTAAGTGCCAACGCCAGTGCCGGCCAAAGCGCCTTCATGGCTCGGTGTTCGTGGTGGCCGCTTCCGGATACAGGTCTGGCAGCAAGATGGGCAGGGCATCCAGCGCAAAGTTGAAGGTCACTGGCCCTTTGGGGTTGTCGCTTACCAAGAGCTTGTCCTTGAGCAGCTGGGCCAGCGTGCGGCGTGCGCTGCGCTCGGCCATGCCCGTCATCTGGCAAAAGTCCCCGCGCGAGACCGGGCCGCCCAAAAGCACATGGTGCAAGGCGAGCGTAGCGTGCTTGGTGTAGTGCTCGAACTGCGAGCTTTCTGAGCGCACCAGCATCAAGGTGGCAATGCGTTCGCGCAAGCCGTCAAGTCTGAGCATTTGCGTCATGAACGTGACCTGGTCATCGGCCAGCTCGATGAAGAAGCCGCACCACTCGCGCAGCATCTTTTCACTCAGATTGCCACGGCCATCAAGGTCGCCCTGGCGCGCGCTGTCCGCGTTGGCCAGCACGGCGTAATACCTGTCGCGTTGCCGCGCCAGCCCCCTGTTGACGGACCACAGCCCGGCACTTGTCGCAAGGAGCGCGCAATGCGTCTGCAGCCGGCATGCCCGCCCGTTGCCATCCCCGAAAGGGTGAACCCATGCGGCGCGGTGATGGGCAGCGGCAATGCCGAATAAAAGGCCATCGAGCCCCTTGATGCGGGGATACACCTCGTCCATCCGGGACAGGAACGCGGGCACGGATGCCGCTGTCGGCGGCTGGTGCCTGCCGACGCTGACGTCCTCCCGGCGCAGCTGGCCGGGCTCGATCACGCGCCCATCCTCGGTCGTGCGGTCAGGCGCCTGCAGCCGGCAGTACAAGGCGGCATGGGCCTGGACCAGAAAACTCGATTGCAAGGCCTCGCGCTCACTTCCCGCGCCCGGCGCCAGCAAGCCTTCGAGCTCCTGCTCGGCCTGCATGTGGGCCAGGGCCAGGCGCTGGCGCTGGGCCACATCGGGAACTTTGGAGAAGTCCGCGCTCAGCGCACGCTCGATGTTCAGCGGGTGCGTGCCCTGGCCTTCGATGCGGTTGGAATAGTACGAGTTCATTCCCCGCACCAGGCGCTGCAGCGACTGGCGCGTGCTGGGCGCGACGCAATGCTGCAGGCGGTAGGCCTTCTCCAGGACAGTGCGCGTGCGCTCGATGAGGCCTGCGAGTTCGCGCTGGGGCAGCAGGGGCTCGAACTGGTGGGGCTGATCGTACACTGCGACGACTTTTGAAGGCATGCTCATTGGCCGATTATCTTGAAAGTTAAATTCATCGTCAAGCCATTGTATTAATTGAATTAAGTTAGATTTATAGATAGAAAAATCCTATTTTTTGCCGATCTTTTAGCCGATCTCCTGGCCGAAATTTAAAGTGCAGCCAGCGCCTGTCATGCGCAGGGCTGCGCTTTGGGCATCACTCGGGCAGCGCATTGACCGGGCAGGGGGCGCCCAAGCCTGAGCCGGCCGTGGGCTTCACACGCGCATCGATAATGCCCGCTTGCCTCGCGCATCCCCGGCGATGCGCCGATTCTTTTCCCCCAGCACAAAGCGATTCCATGCCCGCTATCCGCCTTGCCGAGCCCGCGCCGCTTGCCCCTGACTGCCCGGCTTTGCTGGAAGAGGCGTGGCAGGAACTGCAAAAAGTCCGCGCTTTGTTCAGCATGGCGTCCCGGATCGGCCGGCAAGTGGCCTGGCAGGTGGACTTGGCTACCCTTGCGCTGACCTGGTCCGAGGATGTGCGCGCCCTGTACGAGCTGCCCGCTGGCGGGCCGCCGACGGTGGAGGAAACCATCGGGTTTTTCGCGCCGGAGTACCCAGGCCCCATCCGCCAGCGCTTTGAGGGCTGTATCGCCACCGGCGCGGGCTTTGACATGGCGCTGCAGATCATCACCGGCCAGGGCCGGCGGGTCTGGATTCGCATTCTTGGCGAAGCCGCCCGCGCCCCCGGCGGCCAGATCGGCTGGGTTCAGGGCGTGATGCAGAACATCGATGAGCACAAGCGGGCCGAAGCCGGCATCCTGACGCTCAACGCCGAGCTCGAAGTGCGCGTGCAGGAGCGCACCGTCCAGCTCGAAGCGCTGAACCGGGAAATGCAGGCGTTTTCGTACTCGGTCGCGCACGACCTGCGCTCGCCGCTCAACACCGTGAGCGGTTTCGGGCAGATGCTGCTCAAATCGCACGGGAAAAACCTCGACGACAAGGGCCGGCACTGCCTGGCCCGCATCCAGGAGGGCGCCCGGTAGATGGACCAGATCATCGACAGCCTGATGGCGCTGGCCAGGGTTTCGCGCAGCGAAGTCGCGCCCGTGGCGGTGAACCTGTCCGCCTTGGCGCGGCAGGCCGAACGCGAGTGCCGTGAGCGCGAAGCGGCGCGGCAAGTGCAGGTGAGCGTGGAAGATGGCTTGATGGCGCAGGGCGACGCGGGCTTGCTGCGGATCGTGCTGCAAAACCTGGTGGGCAACGCCTGGAAGTACAGTGCCAAAAGGCAGCTTGCCCTCATCGAGGTGGGCAGCCAAACTGAAGCGGGCGGCCAGACCGTTTACTTCGTCAAGGACAACGGCGCCGGGTTCGACATGGCCTATGCCCACAAGCTGTTCGCGCCGTTCGAGCGCCTGCACCCGGCCAGCGAATTCGCCGGCACCGGCATCGGACTGGCCACGGCGCAAAAGATCATCTCTCGCCATGGCGGGCGCATCTGGGCCGGATCAATGCCGGGGCAGGGTGCGGCGTTTTACTTCACGCTGGGTGCCAAAGCGCCGCATGGGCTGACAGCGTGAAGCCGGCCGCGAATCCGCAATTGCCGGGCGTCTGCACCGTGCGCCTCGATGTGCCCGTGCGCGATGCTCGCCTGGCGTTCGAGCGGGCGTATTTTAGTTTCCACTTGGCCCGTGAAGGCTTCTCGATGGCCCGCGTGGTTCGAAAAAGCGGCATGGACCGCACCAATGTGTACCGCAAGCTCAGGCAGCTGGGGTTCGAGCCCGATGCGGGCCAGTGGCGCCTTGTGCCCGAGATGCTGCAGGCCGGTCAATGCAGCCTTGATGCCGACTAATAGAGATTGCCCCACGAAGCCGGCGATGGCCGCACAGCACAACAAGACGAGACTGACGCACAAGATGCCGCCGGAAGTGCTGCTGGCGAGCCATGCGCTGTGCTTTGCACTATGTTTTTTCAAGCTGTACGGCCCAGCCCAAATAAACGGCTTCCTGGAGACTGGATTTTGTCGGGTTCACTTCATGCGAAACCGCGTCATTGAAGATAAACCATTCGCCTGGCCTGTGAATTGTCTTTTCACGCCCTTGCTTGAAATACATGCCATCATTAAAGAGAACTAAAACCAGCGTTGGCCCCCATACGCGATCAATGTGGGCATCTACACCCGTGGTCATGACCCAATGGTGGTTCTTTGAGACTGCCCGATAGCCCCGTTCGAAAAGCTCATTTGTTGGAAGCCAATCAAGCCTGAATCCCCGTGGCACCCAGGTGTCAACACCTTCATTAAACCCGCTGGCGACCTGGGTATTCCAAAATGCCTTCGCCAATTGCGCTGCCTTCTTGGCTGCTGCTGGACACACTGCCAACTTGCCTAGAACTTCGCCAGCTTTAGTTTTGACCAATGACACTGCAGGTTCCCATCAAGATTTTGGTACAGACTGGTTTTTCAACTCCAAAGTCACGCCGTCACGCAACCGAGCCATCAGTGTGTCCTTCTGGCCAGGCGCCAATGATATTTTTGGAATTCGACAAGTCACATCGTTGGCTGTCACCACAATATCAAGCCGTACCTGGTCAACAGCATCAGAACACTGTGCCACTCGCGTTGAGGCCTCTCGTTTGGCATCCATGGCAGCAAGCTTTGCAGCCGCGACACTGGGATCAATCGGAAAATGATCAAAGCTGCCCCAAGCGTGCGACATTTGGGTTTTGCGGCCGACGCTAGCGCTCCTTGGCAGTGCCTGCAGATGCTCGACGGGCCGATGTCATATCTTGGCAAGCCTCGTAGACTGCAGCTGCCAAGCCCATGAGCTGCCTGGCCATCGCTTCGGGTTCATTGGCCAACCGGGTAACGGCTGTGGTGCCTGAATTGACGCCGTCATAGCGAACCTCGACAAATCGGCAAAAATCGGCCGGTATGCCCTCGCCATAGTGTTTCAAGGCTGCAGAGATGGAGCCGTGAAGGGTGGTGGGTGGTGTCTGACATTCGCAATGCGCCTCGTACAGGCCAGGGGCTAGTTGTTCGATGTCCAGCTGCAAGATCATTTATCAACTCTCGGGTTACAGGCCAGCACAGGCGTATGCCTCACTTCACGTTGGACCAAACCGGCCTCGACCAGGCGATGCTCGGTTTTCAACGCGTGCGACTTGGAGTAGATTTTCTTTAAAGCCTCAATGCCGCCCGAGGCATAGATGGCAGCGCATTCTTCGAGCGATCTTCGAGGCACCAGATAAGGCTCGCCAGAATTTTTAACCTCGCGCAACCAGCGCTGATAGCGCTTGTCTCGAAGTTCTTTGGCCAGCTTTGTTGACCTGACCTGCCAAAGCGCATGGTGCTGAGGCTTGCCATACTTTGCGATAGCCTGGTGCGCCGATTCAAGGGACAGGAAAAGGTGTTCATCCAGCTCAGGGAAGGCAGCCAGGTAGCCGGCTGGTGTCATGAACAGCGGGTTTGAAAACTTGCGCGAACGGGCAAACATTCCATGAGGCGCTACGCTGTCAGCACTGCATTCAGCAATAAACCTTTCTTCAGTCAGCGCGCGGTAGGCGGCCTCGTCCCCTTGCTTGGACAGCTCATAGGCCGCATTGTGCTCAGCCCTGCGTTCTTTGAGGCTCATTTTTTCAGTGTTCATTCGTGCTTGCACAATTTTCATTGGTTATCTGCCGGGGATTTTAAAAGCCGTGCGCGGCCTTGACCAGCGCCAGAATCTCCGAGACGCTGCGCACGGGCTTGTCACCCTCCATGGCCATGGCGCGGCAGAACAGGTCCAGCACGTAGTAGAGGGTAGCGGTGGGCACGGGCACCGAATAGATGGCCGCATGCTCGCCCGTGACGAGCACCAGTCCGCCCTCCTGGCGGCGCAGCTCGATGAACTTGGCTTGGGTCGCGCCGTGGTGGCCAAAGCGGACCGAGGGCGTGATGCCGATCAGCGTGGCGACGACCGCCGGCATTTCCTCGGGCGTGAGCTGCAGCACGAGCTTGCGCTCCCAAGCGTAGCCCCCGCCGGCGCTCAGCGCATGGGCCGAATCGATGCTGACCACGTGCACGCCCATAAAATCGCCGCCCCGGCGGTGCGCGGTGACCTCCAGCGTGTGGGCGGCCGCCTTGCCGAACAGGCGAAGCTGCAGTCGGCTCTTGTCCCGCTCGGCCGGGGCCGCGCTCGATGCAGGGGACGCCTGGCGCTCGAAGCGGGTGGGCAGCAGGGGCAGTGCCTGGGTTCTGCCTGAGGCGGGCGCTGCCGGCATTGTGTCCATTGCATTCATGTGCTCCCTATCCCAGCCGGGCGCGTCGTCATCGAGCGGGCCGTCATCGGGCCAGAAGTAAAACGCCTCGGGCGCTGTTTCTTGCTGGCCTGCAGGCGCGGCCAGCGCCTGCAGGGGCAGATCCACAAGCTCCACAGGCTCCTCCTGGGGCACGGCGGGCAGCCAGGCGCGCAGCGTGTCCACATCCTCAGGGTGATTGTGCAACTGCGCGATGCGCTGCTGCATGTCCCAGCCGTCCTGCCGCAGCTTCAGGCCGCAGGCAAACAGCTCGGCGCCGGTGAAGGCCAGGCCGTGGCTTTGCAGTTGCTTGAGCAGGGCAGGGCGCGTGCAGGCCGCGGCCCAGCTCAAAAGCCCCAGGTCGCCCGGCTTTTCCCGGCCCCGCGCGGCCAGCGTCAGGACGCTTTCGAGCGTGCTGCGCGCCTCGGGTTCGAGGTCGTGCAAGAACTGCCCACGTTGGCCCGGATCGGGCGCGGGCGTGCCGCGCGAGGCGCACACCTGCAGCCACAGCCGCTCCAGGCCCGCGCCATCGCTCTTTTGGGTTCCCGTTGGCTGCATGCCGGCGCCTCAGAGCGGAAAAGGGTTGAGCAGGTGCGCGCCCAGGCGGCTCATGACGCTGGCGTCCTTGAAGCCGCAGCGCCGCTGGATCTCGGCGAGCGGCACGCCGCTGTTGAACCACAGCGCAATGCAGGTGTTGCGCAGCGTGTTGGGGCCCATGTGCTGGATGCCGCCCGGATCGACGATGGTGTTGGGCATTGGTGCGGCCATGAAGCCTTGCTGCACCAGGCAGTGCGCCAGGTGCGCCTGGCAGATGTTGTACAGGCCGTTGGGCGCGATGGCCTGGCCGATCTTGTCGCCCACGATCAGCCGGCTCTCCGGGTCGATCAGTCCCAGGCCGATGTGGCGCACCTCGAGCCAGTCGTGCAGGGCCCGGCTGGTGCGCGCATCGAGGAGCAACACGCGTTCGTGGCCGGTGCGCGCCTTGCGCACGCGCAGGGTGTAAAGGGGGGAAGGCTCGGCTTGCTGCCAGTGCGAACTCTCGGGCTGCAGCAGCGGCAAGCCGGCGTGTTCGAACTGTGCGGCCTGGTCCTCGGGCGAGCCCGCATACGGCTCGGCGCTGGCCAGGGTCAAGTCGATGATCTCGCGCACGGTGAGCGCCGCGCGCATCATGAGCAGCAGGACCAATCGGTTGCGCCGCTCCTTGAACGTGTGGCCGCTGCTCAAGCCTTCGCGCAGGGCGATCCACATATTCATGGGCAGCGCCAGCGACGGCACGCGCTCGGTGGCCGCCGGCTTGGCATCCTCGGCCGGGTTGACCGCCACGGCCCCGGTGGCCAGCGCGTGCGCGTACAGGTCGTGCAGCACGCGCCAGTAGCGCCGAAGCGTCACGGGCGAGGTTTTCTTGGATTTGGAGCGCGGGCCGATGGCTTGGGTGAACCGGGTGATGTCGGTGCTTTGCGCCGCATCCCAGGCAACGGCGTTAGCCGCGCAGAACGCCAGCCATTTGCGCCAGATCAGCTCGGCCTGCTGCAGTCCGGCCGCGCCCATGGGCTTGAGGTCTTGATTGTCAAGCCTGGCCGCCTGCCAGGACTTGAAGAACGCGGCGGGGTCCAGGGCGGTCACGTCAGCCATTGGAGGGCTCCCGAGGAGTTGGAAAAGCGTTGAGCGCGTTTTGTCATGATGTCAACCTTAGCGCAAAGGGCAGGGCGAGCAAGCGGCAAAAGGTGCTCGGCCAGCCGCTGCAATCGAGGACGGGCCAGCGCCAAGAGAAGGAATAATCGCACAGCAGTGGAAACAAGCTAATTGAATTTACAACAAACCCACCCCAAAATCATAACCCCTCCAGGCCCGTACCCCCCTTGCGATGACGGCGAAGCCTGAATTATGGTTTTCCTCTTCTCCCCTTCGTTCCCCCTCAAGGCAGGGGCGGGTTCGGGGCAGGTCTTCCAGGAGGGGAGGAGGTTTTTGTGGGAATCGCGGGTTGCTTTGTTGTAAATGCAATTTCGTGGGGTGGGGCTGGCTGGGAAGGTGGCGCGGTCTAGCGCCGATGTTGTCATCGTGTTCTCGAAAACCGTTCTCGGTTCAAGTGGCGGAGAAAGGCGAGGAGTTTCGGAATGAATCTGCCCCGCGCCACCCGCAGGTTCGTCGGGTAGCGTTTGCTGGCAAATGAGTCTGGATATTTGTCAGCCAGTTCTTTAGATGTTCATTTGACGAGCCTGATAACAGCAGGTAAATCATCAGGCTTGCTGACATTGACGGCAATGGGCGGTAGCCAGCGCAGCTCAAATGGCCGCTGTGCCGCAGGAATGTCCGAACCGTCATCCCGCTTCATGGCGCCGGAACGGAACCCGTGCCAGTGGGCGCGCCGGATATGCGGGCGTGGCCCAACGTGGCCGGCTACTTGGCCGGTCTGCTCGGCAGCGTAAGCTTGCCGCAGGGCCGCGCCCAGGCGAACCCCCACGTCCCAGGTAGTCGGGCGCTCGGCTACAAACAGGCGCAGACCGCCTTTGACTCTTTTAGGTTCTGGATTCGCCGGCCGGCGCTGGCCGTCGCCGACCTCGGCCGCCTGGCTGCACAGATAGAGCAATAGGCTGAGCAGCGGCTCCAGCACCGGCCGGAGTACGCCGCTCATACCCTTGGCGAAATCATTGGGCAATTGCTCGCCCGCACTCACAGCGTTGCCGGCGGCCAGATTGAGCGAGCGTGTCAACGCATCGGCCAGCGTCCACCGCCCCAGGTGCAGTACAGCGGGCATAAGCGCAGGCCCTGCTGCCTCATCAATGTCGAGCAAAAAGCGCAGCTCAGGCTGGCCGGTGTTGACATCATGCTCCAGGTGCGCAAATGCGCCATGCATCTGCACGTCACCAAGCAGCATGTTCGGTGTCTCGATATAGACGCACCATTCGGGCAGCCGGTACAACACATCTGAGGGAATGTCGCCGGCAACTAGCGTATCGCGTACAGCCTCATAAACCGCTGGATCAAAGCGATAAATGCCCTGCGTCATGCGCCAACCCGCCAGCCCGGCCAGGCGGGCCGCGTCAGGTATGCGCTCAGGGTGAGACACATGGAGCCATTGGGCGTCTACCCCGGCCCCGGTCGCCACGATGGCCTGTGTGGCCGCGATGGGCAAAAAACACCAGGCAGGCCAATCGGGAAAGCCCTGGCCGCGCCCGGAGCGCATGGTTTCGGACTGCTTCCAGGCTGACGGATAGAGGCGCCCGGCTGCCGTGACGTGATCGCGCGGCCGGCAAGGAGTTATATTCATCATGGTGCGCGTGAAACCCCGGGGTTCAGCCCGGGGAGGTAGAACGCCGGCGGCTGTGCCGCCGAGTTCTTGGTTTTCTTGACTTTCTTGTTTTCTTTTTCCGCCTGAACCCGGATGTCCCGTACCTGCCTTCCGAGGATCAGTTCCGCCACGGTGTGGCTTTCGATCTGCGTCGTCTTCCGAGCGGCCAGGCGGATGCAATTGATGGCCTTCGCACTGGCATGAATCACTGTGCCATCCAGGTCGGCAATGGCGAAATATCCCGTGCTGCGCTTGCCCTTGACAAAGCCAACGCCATGGGGTGTGGCAACCTTGTCGCCCTTGCGCAAGCCAAAGAGCTTGCCCGTCGGCAAGCGCTGCTGACTGTGCCGGCCCGCGGTCTGCTGGTAGTCGCCGCTGGCCATGTGGTTCTTGATCAGGATGCGCGCCATCGGCAGCACCACTTCGCCGTCTTCCAGACAGGCGGCCACCGCGTCGTTGGCGTGCGTCTTGGGCCATTTGAGGCACTGCTCGCGCTTGAATTTGGTCTCGTAGCCGAAAGTCTCGCGGTGCGGCACGTGGCGTTGTTGCATAAATCCTCTGTGAGGATGAGGCTTGCCCCTTACCCCGCGTTTTAGGCAATCCGGACGGATTTCGGGCGTGCAAGCACCAGCATGCGATTGATGATGCCCACCCGAACAGCGACTTCAGCGTCTTGCACATCCACATCGCGCGCCCACAGCCTGTCGCCCGTCAGCACCTTGAAGCGGTACATCAGGTTCTCCACCAGGGAACGGCGATGGTAGCCACTTTTGTCTTTCCAGTCCTGCTTGCTGCTTTGGGCAATATGGTCAATGGCCTCGTTGCGCTCTGGCGCCCCAGCCTGGCTGGCAGGCCAGTGCACGGCGCCCTCCACGGGGGGAATGACCGCCAACGCGCCGCACCCGGCAATGGCCGCACGGGCGGCCTTTGTATCGTAGGCACCATCGCCGATAACCACTTCAATCTTCGTTTCTTGGGGGATTTGCGCCAGTAACTCCGGCAGCACACTGGCATCAATCACATCCTTGTGCGTCATCAACACGGCGCACACCTGCCCCGTCTCGTCATCCATGCCCAGATGCACTTTGCGCCAGCTGCGGCGCTTGGCGTAGCCGTGTTTACGCACCTTCCATTCGCCCTCGCCAAACAGCTTCAACCCCGTGCTGTCCACCAGCAGATGCACAGCCTCGCCTGCGTTGCGCAGCACCGGCAAGGTTACCCGCAGCGCCTTGGCCCTTCGGCTCAGCGTGCTGTAGTTGGGCACTGGCAAGGCCGGCAGCGCCAGGCGGCGCAGGCTCATGGCAAACCCCTGCAATGCCCGCAGCGGCAGGCGGTACACCGACTTGAGGGCCAGCAGCATCTGAATCACTGCATCGCAGTAAGCCTGCGGGCGCCCGCGCTGAACTGACGCCCCAGCCATTGGTGCGAACATCTCTTCGTCCATCCAGATGCTCACATTGCCCCGCTCAATCAGGCCCGCGTTGTACTCGGGCCAGTTCTTGACCCGGTAGACCCCCTTGGGCTGGCTGGGCAGGTGCTTGTCTTTTCGCATGTTCGGAACAAAGGTCGGTAGCCTATCAGTAAGGCAGCCCGTTCATTGGCGCGGGCGATTTATGCAACAACGCCGCGCAAGCGCGCGGCGTGCGCTTCGGGCGCCAGCCCGGGCAGCGCGTGAAAGCCGATCGCCATCAAAAGCGTGCGCTGGAACTGGTGGCTGCCGGGCAGTCGTACCGGGAGGTCGCACTGCGCCTGAGCATCAGCAAGAACACGGTGCTGGCCATCGTCAAGCGCGACCGCGCAAAACAAGCAGCGATTCCAGGCTGAGGTTTAGTGAATAGTCCCACCAAAACGCATTTGTCAAATCACTGACATCCAAGCTTGGCGCGGGTTTGCGGGCGATCTTACTCATTTACGAACGAATCCTTACGCCTACCCGGCTAGACTCGCATGGCGCCAGCGCTTGCCAGTTCGGCTTCAATTCGCGTGCCTGTCGCACGTTCTTCGTTGGAGAAGCCATCGTAGTCAGCCAGCCCATGGAAATCCAGGCCGGTGATCTCCTCGACGTAAGCAACACTACGTTGATAGGTCTTGAAGGCGCCGAATGCCACCTCGAGGGCGGACAACTCGCCTTTCTGGCTAATCAGATAGGCAGTGGCGGAAGGATTGCCTTCGTCGTCGATGAAGGCGATAACCTTCCAGAACGCTAACGGAATCAGGACGTCGCGATACTCCAGATCTCGTGTGCCGAAGACAGGTCCGGAAAACACCGTGATCCGCTCTTCCGAATTTCGTGCGTTCTTCAGTACGTAGTTCTCTAGGCTTAGCCAAGTCTTCTGATTGAACGCTCCCATCTGAGGTGAACAATTGGTGAAATGGAACGTGTCTTCGTTAGCCGTCTGGGCATCAGCGCCCCAGTTGGGGTCTTCCCGCCGCACCAAGTGACCGCGGTCGAGCAGGTTCCCTGCGTATAGATCCTCGCCGATTTGCGCTTCATCCGGTATGCGGCCATCGAAGTACCAAGCGTCTTTGTCACGCGGGATCTGGACCGAATCCTTGCCGCTAATGTTGACACCTACGCACATCGCGATGCGGCGTGACGCAGACATCATCACTGAGAAGTTTGTGTAGGTGAGCAAGTTGTCTCGTGTTCCAGGCACCGGAAGCACATCCCCCTGGTTGTCACCCGCTGAGGGCCACTTTACTTTCCAACCAGGCAGGAAGCCTTCGTTGTACCCATTGCGCTCAGCCAGGGTGCGTGCATCGGTTCGCTGGGGCCCCTTGCGGGGCGCTTCGGCCGCTGCCTCCGCCGCTTCAGCAGGAGCGATTGGTTGAAGTGACGAGAGCCGCGGGCGGTGTGCCAGATTGACTTGCATTGAATCCTCCTAGGGTGACCTTCAGCCTGGGTTGAAAAAGTCTTTAAGCCGCGAGTCGTAGTCTCGAACGACCTGCATCAGAGGGCGCGTCCCGCGTCCTCGCTCGATCAGGTGATTAACCAAGTTTAGGAGTTCGCCGTGCCGGTCGACAACTTCAATAAAGGCGCTGGTCCACCGCTCGCGCTCTTCCCTCAAGTTTTTTCTCAGTTCGACCCGGCCCAGTTCAGAAGGCCAATACCGATGGGCCGCCATACTTTCCGAGAACTCAACCAGTACCTTTAAGGCGCACTTACGCGCGGCCGCACGGACCAACGGATAGATTTCAGGTGTCAGGCCTCGAAGCTTTCTATGGTCCTCTGACCGCAAGGATGCTTCGTCCTCGATGTACATGCACCCTTGTTCTGGGCGAAGCCGGTTTAGCTCGTGCAGGGAATAGGTGAGTCCCGCTACGTGAGCGCGGCTTCTTATTGCAAGTTCCTTGTTGCCCGCGCGGTCGAGAGATAGTGGTTCCAAGCGAGCAGCATTGGAAGGCTCGAAGCCGTCGGCCAGATCACACAAGAGCCTCAGTCGCACCTCAAACCCGCTTCGCGCTGGCATCACCCCCCCAAGTTGCCAGCACCTGAGGGCTGCGACATTCTCGATAGTAGATCCGTGCTGTGGAACACTCACCCGCTGGTCTGGTGGGTTCTTGCCATGAAGGCGATAGAGCATGAAATATGCGCTTCCGAGAGTCAGCGGATCCCTCGATGAAAAGCTCAACGGCTGGTATACCGATTTGGGGTCGATTCGCGTGAACGATCGATCTAGCGAACTGGTGAAGCGATTAGATTGCCGAAGGGAACAGATAGCAACTCGCCAAACAGTTGAATCAGTGAAGTCGCGGCTGTCAGGTTCCCGGTTCGGGCTACCGAACTCTTGAATTGCAATTTGTGCGCTGGATAAGACGGATGCCAGTTCGCCGCTTTCAAAGGCGTTCTGAGCCCGATTGAGCACTGCACGAGGGTCCTGCGCCTGCATATCGCCGTCGCTCGCTGACTGTTTGCTCGACGTGGCGTAGCCAGTCTCGAGAACTGTTCGTCTTTCGACATCGCCGGCATAGCGCACAGATTCCGGCTGTTGCAAGGTGTCGGCTTCTGCAGTCATTAGCTTTTGCTGGGAGCCGACCTTCAGAGAAGCCCGCCACGCCGGCGGCAGGGTCTCGATGTCGTCGCCAAGTGCCCGCACGAAAGCAGGAATCAGTTCCGGCGGTGGAAGTTCAACTGCGGAAGTCAACATGCAGTGATAGTGGTACTCGATGCGTTGCTGCTCTCTCGTAAGTACGGGATCGAGGTAGTCCGCGTAGTACGCCATCGCACTCAAGTGCACGGCGGCTGCCCTTTCAACATCAGTTGCGGTCATCGCCTGGAGCATGAGGCGGCGTAGGTCCTTCCGGTGCAGCACGGCGTTCTCCCCAGACGGCTGTACAAGCCAAACCTGCTGGGAGAGTTTGTCGAACAAGTCCCGCGCGCGCGCATTGCTTACTTCACCGAGCCCGCAAGGCACGGCCAAAACTTGCTGAATTAGGTCGGGCGTGACGCGACGAAGGATCAAACCGGGATGAGCGACCTTGACCAGGTCAGGATCATCAGTTCGTATCCGCCCTAACAGTCGCTTGTACAAGAAGGTTTGGGCGAACTGGCGGTCGAAATTGGAGCGATCCGCTAGAAGCTCATGAGCAGCAGTTCGCCCTCCGTCCCGTAGGTGCACGGCCAGAATCTTCAGCATCAACGGATTGCCGCCCAACATATCGATCAGCGACCGGAGCAAACCTACGTCGATGGATATCTGGTCGCCCACCATCGCCTGGAGCAGTTTGACCGCCGCCGCGGCCGTCAGATCGCCCAGGTCGAGTTGAGAGTGGATGGGCAGGCCACGCGAAAATTCAGGGTAGAAGGCGCGTCCGCTGAAGATCGATCGCAGGTGGGGAAACCCGGCAGCTCTCAGTCGATGCAGCCAGGAGGCGAGTTCGTTGAGGCTCAGGTTGCCAGAAGAGGAGACCTCCTCGAGAGTGTCGAAGACGACCACTACTTCCCCAATTAAAGGAAGGTGATCGCGTACACACTCTTTCCATGCGGACAGAAGCGCAATGCCACTGGTCGCCCGATCGTGAAACCGCGTGTTGTCTTTTTTGGCCTCATTGCGACGAACCGTTTCGCGGAAGTCCGACAAGGCTTCTGACATCTGAGGACGAAACAACTCCAACTGCCGAGACATCTCAAGGAAAATGGAAGAAAGCCTTCCCTGGTAAAACGCCGGACGGTCAAAATCAATCGTCAAAACTGGCACACCACCCCATTCATCACCGCGTAGCTCGCGCACGAACTGTGCGAGGAGGGCGGACTTTCCAACCCCGCCTACACCAGTTAGCCATAGGATGAAGTCGTCGGCAAGTCCTGTGTTCTGGTAGACAAACTCTCTCAGTCGCCTCAACTGACGCTCTCGGCCGATCAGTTTCTTGGGAAGTAGCGTTTGCACAGCCGCTTCAGCGTCACGCTTGGCAACCAGATCTTCTACCCACTTTGAGACATCGCCGCGCTCTGCAACCGGTACAGTCAGTTGTAAAGCCGTTCTGAGATAAACTAGATCATCCGTGCTCAGGCGGGAGCGCGTAATGTCATCTCCAAGGATGATCTTCTTGAGGAAGTGACCAAGTCGATCTGACTTGGCAGGTTGTGCATCACGCGCATGCTGCGCCAGCGTTCCGTAGTGCTTGAGTTGCAGAAGCGTCCGCGATCTTGCATCGGTCGATAACTGCCAGAGTGCTTGGTGGTCGTGCAGTACCTCAGCGCATTCAGTTGCTAGTTGCTGCAATGCGGCCAACTGGATTGGATCATTCGCGTCAAGTAACTCAAGTGGGCTGAACATGCCCAGCATGGCGGCCTTGGCCAAAGAGGCCTGCAGCGCCTCTTCAATTTTGGCATCGTTACCAGAACTCATGCGGACCTCGCAGCCTTCGCCAGTGCCTTGGCTAGTTGGGCCTGGCGTGTCAGGGGATCGTCGGGCACTGCTGCGAGCAAACCGCGCACCAGGTCTTGCGCCCTGGCTGCATCAAGATGGGGCTTCTCCACACTCCAAAAGCGCTGAACGTAATGCTCCATCTCGAGTCGGTCAAACTCTCGCGTCCGATCCTGATCAACTTGCTCTGGGTCTGCACCGGGAACTTCCCCATCCAAGCCGATTAGAACAACACGCAGTTCTGGCAAACTTGCCATCCCTGCATACAGTGTTTCTAGGAATGTGCGGGTCGACGTATTAGCGATCTTGTACCGGTCTACATCGTCGACGACCAGCCACAGGACTCGTTGATCGGAATGCTCCCTAATGCGGCGAACGAATTCCGCAAACAACTCGTCGCGAATCCAGGCGCCTACGGCTGACTCTGCTTCGTCTGAAACGGGCAGGGCAGGCACAGTCGCCGCACCACAGGCTCGCAAGATTTCCATGGCGGTGCCGTGGGCCGTGACGTCCAACTGCGATGCAGACATCTCGACGACATTGTGCTGCGCGGTACCCAGCATGGTGCGGAGAATTTTTGCGGTGAAACTTCGGCCTGTCTTGGCCGCGCCAGCCACTGCGATTATGCGAACTTTGCCACCGATTGCCCGAAGGACGGCATTCTGAAATCCCTCACGTCCGATCAATGGTTCGTCGGTCGAATCCAGCCGCCACATTGCATCCAGGCCGACCACGCTGGTGAGCGCGGTCCCGCGTCTCGCGATACAGGCCGTCGGTATTGCACCGTTAAATAGCGGCTTGTTGGCTGCGTCAAAGTAACCATATTGGTGCAAACCTACGGGCTTGAACTCTTGGTCCACTAGGAGACCACCTGAGGATCCATCCGATGAGTTGGCGTCATGGTGCAGTCGGCTCTTATGCACCGTGGGCCACAGCCTTGAGCCTACTCCGCGGGAGGTTGCCAATGGTTGGTTGTTCTGAAACTGCCAAAGTGTAAGTTGGGCGCCAACGTTTGCGATGGTGGGCATTCGTCCCGGGTCGAGCGTGTAGAACCCACGTTCTCGACCCACCGTACGGCTTAGACGAATGACCGCGAAATCCAGATGGCTGTCGAAACCTTCGGGGTCGGCCCCGGTCCAGTCAATCTCTTGTTGGTTGTCAGGGTCCTCAAGGGGATGGAACCGGCTGTGCTCGACCAGCCAAGCCTCCTGAGGCTGGATGACGGTGCCGGTGCTCATCCCGTTAACAGCATCGAAAGTGATTTTGAGGCGATCTCTACTGTCTTGCAGCGGCATATCTTGTGCGTCCAGCAGCGGGCGCACAACATGGTAGCTAGTGATTACGGTCTGAGGGCCTACTAGAAATCCGGTGCCGCTTTTCACAGGCATGCCGTTGCCATCTATGACAACAATGCTGCACAGCCTGCGCATTGCAAGCAGTGAGCTTTTTGATTCGGCCTCGGTGTTGACGATGCCGGCCTTTGGCTGCGTCAATGCCTGTAACTTCACCGTCGCCGATGCCGCAGCCGGTGCGGCTGCCACAACCTCCATGTTCAACTGATTGGCGTGCAGCAGTCGCTCCACGAGCGCATCGAGAAAACCTCTTTCAGCCGCGTGACTCAATGCCTTGGCGATCGGCGCCTGGGGCGTCATTAGTGCCAGGAGTTTGAAAACGTAGGGTGTGCACGGTTTGGCGACATCGTCAAAGATCGCCGCGAAACGCTCGCGGTTGGAGACTGCGGCGGCCAACTGTTCAAAATCAGTTTGAGAGTGCTCACCAGGCATCAGGGCACCCAGTTGATGGCGAGTCCATCAAAAAAGCCGAGCGATTTTAGCTCAGGAAGAGTGTGGGCGTAGTTGCCACTTCTGAAGGCGCCGCCGAAGTGTAGCGCTGCCGCATTCATCGGCTTTGCGAAAGACGCAACTAGCGAGCCGGAGCAGCCGCCTAGCGTCGTGGCGTCGTGCACCCGTGTGATTCCTGGAATCACCCCAGGAAACGGCGCCACTATCACCTTGCCTGGCGAGAAATACTTGCTTCCGTAGTCGGCACCGAAGATTGCTTGCAGCCGGTCCATGACCTCGTAGTCCACCTTATTAGTTGTGCCAATGCGAATCAAATTTGGTTGTGCCGGGTACCCAATGATGGCTATCTGCTCGGTGGGGTTCGTCAAGGAGGGGGAGAGCGAAACGTCTAAGGGGGGGGGCGCTGCCATGTCACCCGCGGTGCTCTTCTCGGCGATACGCAGGACCGCAGCATCGACTTTACGCAAATCTATGGCATTCATATCAATGAAATCGTCACCAGCGCGCAAGACTTCGAGAATCTTGAATCGGCTCGGTGCGGAGCCGTAGCTCGGGTCTTCCGCGAAGTCAATGACGCAGTCTCCATCATTCAAAATCCAAGCGTCCGGCTTGTTCCTGCGAGGTATCGGAAATGCAATTTGCTGCAGAACGTGCCGATTGGTCAGGATCAGTCCTTGCCCCACTACAAAACCGGTGCCTTGGTGTTCCCCGTCAAGGTCAATTCGGCCCACTGCGTCCAGGCGCAACTTGAAGCTGGCGCCCGCCTTTATGTTGTAGATCGCGCCGCCCCAGCTCTCGGCGCGAGGATCCTCGTGGTCGACGTCGCCGTTGATGACGCGCAAAGCAGGCCGTCCAGTCATGGCCACCAAAGCCTCAAGTCCCAACTTGCCGAGCGCGGACCTCGGTGCGTTAGATTTGACTTCGTCCAGGAGCGCAGAAATGGATTGCGCGATTTCGTTTGCTTGATCGTGCGTCGCACGAGTACCAGAAAGAATTTTGCGAGCTCGGTCGATGAGGATTTTTTCGCCGCCCGCGGCTAGGAAATCACGGGTGGCTTCCAGGCTTGCGCTGCTGGTCGTCCCCTCAACCAAAGTTCCCGAAGGCAGCGCCAGTCTTACACGCGAAAAATCTTCTGGGACTCTAGGAGGTGCAGTGGGCAGAGAAACCGAGCTGCTGCGCGTCTGACCGAAACGCCGAACTCTGAGATCACTTGATATGTTTGCCGCATTGCGCAAGTGAACCGAGGGCTTGGTCGCGATAGACTTGGCAGCTTCAGTCAAGGCGATCAACGGCTGATCGAAGCTCGCGTGGCTCAGTGCAATCGCAGATATTTCGGTTTCGTAGCGCTCAGCGTCAAATGCGGGGTCGGCTTGGCCGAGCCCTATCTCCTCATCCAGGAAGTCCCCAAGGGAACTCTCTGGAGTTGCAGTAGTTTCCGCCGATGCGGCTGGAATTGCATCCAGCGGCAGTTGCAGCAGCGCCAGTGCATCCAGCACTCCAGCGCCCAAGTCTCCGTCCCAGCCCTGCGGGCGGCGTGCCGTAGCGCGCAAAGCTGCGCCGAAAAGGCTGCAAACTGTGATCCCTCGCTGGCGAGCGACGGCTACAACCTTCTCGCGACCATGTGCGGAGAGCCAGCAAGCGGCAGCACCGGCCACCAGTGCCGTAGCATAGGAGGTTCCTTGCCCCGCGCTGATCAAGTGCTTGTCCGCGGCCAGTGATGTGCGCTCAGCGCGCCAGACAAATTCAGCAGGCGCTGAAACGGTCACACGGCTGCCTTTCGAACTTCCCTTCCAGGCCTTATCCAGGATGTTGGTGCCCCCAACGGCGATCACCTCAGCATAGCGGGCAGGCCAAACCACGATGCCGACGCAGTTTCCGGCCGCTGCCACGACGATCACGTCCTTGTGCACCGCCTGTTTTACTGCTGCATGCAGCGCCCTGCCGGCGATACCGCCCAGGCTCATCGAAATGACGTGACAGCCAGCGGCGGTGGCATAGGAGATTGCTTTCGCGACAGGCGCCGTGTTGAAAACCTTGACGTCCTCGATGCAGCGTATCGGAACAACCTTGGCTCCCGGCGCCGCCCCGACAATTTCGCCGGTTGTCCTGCTGGCCAGCACGCTGACTGTAGAGGTTCCATGGCCCGGGTTTGCCATTCCTTTGGACAAGGGGTCTGTTGGGTCTTGATCGCCATCTAGGATGTCAGCAGCCAAGTCCAAGGCGAATAAGTCGGCATCCAATTCAGCGTGGTCAGTCAGGCCGGTATCCAGATGGCCTACTAGGCTGCCTCGGCCATCTCCGAGTTCACGCGCTGAATCCAGTCGCGTAGTTTTCAGCGCCCACTGCTTGTCTGCTGGCGGTTCGCCCTCCGCGCGGCACAGACCTGTGACGAAGGCGGTTTCGGCTCGCAACTCGGGCTGCAGAGCGTCGGGGTCGCGATATACGTCTATTCCCAGGTCTGGTTCGGCGCTAGTGATGCCCAAGTGATCCGCCAGCGCGTAGCCGATCGCAAATAAGTCGCCCTGTGGAAACACCCGCTCAAGCGCCGGAAAGCGCAGCGCGACAAAGCGAACGGGCGG